>JAUILS010000202.1 GCA_030432975.1 Actinomycetes bacterium | reverse complement strand
TGGGCCGCGCTGCTGCCGATGATCGACCGCGGCACGATCCGGCCGCCGCTGGGCAGCACCTATCCCTTCGCCGACTTCGGCCACGCCCTCACCGACCTCGCCGAGCGGCGGGCCACCGGCAAGCTCGTGGTCCGCGTCGCCGACTGACCCGACCGACCCGACCGGCGCGACAGCCACGACAGGCCGGGGCCTGGCCGGCGCGCCGGGACCCGCTAGCGTTCCGCCATGTCGATCGACTGGTCAGTCGTCGCGGCCGTCCTCGCCTTCGCCTACGTCGCCGGGGCGCTGGCGATCCGCGTCGTCACGCTCGGCGTCATCCCCGGCAACCGCAAGCCCTCCACGGGGATGGCCTGGCTGCTCCTGGTGCTCCTCAGCCCGTGGTTCGGCCTGGTGGCCTTCCTCTTCTTCGGCAGCAACAAGCTGGAGCGACGCCGGCACGAACGGCAGCAGCAGGCCAACGCCCTGATCGCCGAGCGAGTCTCCGAGCTGCCCGTCGTCCCCATCCCCGAGGGCCTTCCCGACCTCGTCCCGGGCCTGGTCCATCTCAACCAGCAGCTCGGTTCGCTGCCGCTCACGCTCGACAACTCGGTCGAGCTGCTCCCGGACTACCGGGGCTCCCTCGACGCGATGGCCGCGGCGATCCGCGAGGCCGAGACCTCCGTCGACGTCGAGTTCTACATCTCTGCCTGGGACGACGTCACGGGGCCGGTCTTCGACGCGATGGCGGAGGCCGCGGCCCGCGGCGTCCGCGTCCGGTTCCTGTTCGACCATCTGGGGTCGCGCGGCATCCCCGGCTACCAGGACTTCCTGGAGCGCCTCGCCGCCACGGAGATCGCCTGGCACCCGATGCTGCCGGTGCGGCCGCTGCGCGGGAAGTTCCGGCGGCCCGACCTGCGCAACCACCGCAAGCTCGCCGTCGTCGACGGCAAGGTCGGCTTCACCGGCTCGCAGAACCTCACCGAGCCCGGCTACAACAAGCCGAAGAACCACGCCGCCGGTCGCGAGTGGGTGGAGCTGATGGCGCGGTTCCAGGGACCGGTCGTGGCCTCGCTCTCTGCGGTGTTCGCCCAGGACTGGTACGCCGAGACCGGCGAGATCAGCACGGTCGGCCAGACCGAGGCCGCGGGGCCCGTGGCGCCCGGCGCCGTCACCGGCGTGGCCTGCCAGGTGGTGCCGAGCGGGCCCGGCTACGTCTGGGAGAGCAACCTGCGGATGTTCAACACGCTGCTGTACGGCGCCCGCAGCAGGCTGTCGATCACCAGCCCCTACTTCGTCCCCGACGAGTCCCTGCTGTACTCCGTCACCACCGCCGCCCGCCGCGGCGTCGACGTCGAGCTCTTCGTCAGCGAGCAGTCGGACCAGTTCATGGTCGGCCACGCCCAGGCGTCGTACTACCGGGCGCTGCTCGAGGCCGGCGTCCGCATCTACCTCTACCCGGCCCCCTGGATCCTGCACGGCAAGCACTTCACCGTCGACGACCACGTCGCGGTGATCGGCTCCAGCAACATGGACCAGCGATCCTTCGCGCTGAACTACGAGGTCAGCACCCTGATGCTGGGCGCCGACATCGTCGACGCGATGCGGGTCGTCGAGGACGGCTACCGCGCAGCCTCGCGCGAGCTCACGCTGGAGGAGTGGTCGCAGCGCCCCAGCCGGCTGAGGTACGTCGACAACGTGATGCGGCTGACCGCCGGCCTGCAGTGACCTCCCGCGGGCCGGCCAGCAGGGTCAGTCCGCGCGGACCGGGGCGGGAGCGAAGTCCGGCTTGCCGGCGATCAGCGGCAGCGTCCAGCGGGCGTCGGGGTCGGCCTCGACGAGGAGCGCCCGCGCCAGCAGGCTCAGCGGCACCGCGAGCAGGGCGCCCAGCGGACCGAGCGCCCATGCCCAGAACACCAGGGACAGCAGGGTGATCGTCGGGCTCAGGCCGACCTTGTCGCCGACGTAGCGGGGCTGGATGACCGACTGGATCACCACGTTGATCACGGAGTAGACGACGATGACGCCGATCATCAGGCCGGGCCCGCCCTCGAGCAGCCCGATCAGCGCGGGCGGGATCACACCGATGACGAACCCGATGTTGGGGATGAAGTTGGTGACGAAGGCCAGCACGGCCCACACGAAGGCGCCGGGCACCCCCATGACGAGCAGGGCGACGTAGTCGATGATGGCGACGATCAGCCCGAAGCCGGCCGACACGGCCATGTAGCTGCGGGTGCCGTTGGCGAAGTTGGTGAGCGCGTCGACGAGGTAGGGGCGCTTGTCGCGGACCGCCGCGAACCCGCGCTCGGTGCTGCGGGTGTCGAACGCCATGAACAGCGCCAGCGTCACGAGGAAGAAGAGGTTCGACAGCAGCGCGACGATGGCGCCGGCCAGGTTGGTGGCGATGGACAGCAGCCGGTTGGCGTCGAGCGCGTCGATCGCCTCCGCCACCTGCGCGTCGCCGATGCCGCGGTCCTCCAGCCAGGCGCCGGCGTCGGCCAGGTTGGCCTGGATCTGCGGGACGTACGTCGGCAGCAGCGTCGCCAGCCGCGCGCCGGCGTACACCAGCGACAGCGTGAGCAGGATCAGCACGATGTAGACGGTGACCACCACGACCAGCGAGATCGCCCAGTCGGGCAGGTTCTTCTCGGCCAGCCAGCGGCGCACCGGCTGGACGGTGATGGTCAGCACCAGCGCCAGCAGCGTCGGCCCGACGATGCCCGCCGTGGCCCTCAGGCCCGCCAGCGTGATCACGAGCGAGGCGGCAACGATGAGGACGACCGCGGCGCGCGGGAAGCGTTCCGTCATGGGAGCGACCATAGTGCCCTCCACGCCCGCACGGGGGGAGGGCACTAGGGTCGGGGGCGTGAGGCGCCATCCCTGGGTCAGCGGCGTGCTGCTCGCTGCGGGCATGCTCCTCCTCTACTTCGTGTTCCCGCTCGACCCGCAGCGCGCTCCCGTCGGCGTCCTGGTCGGAGTCCTCGGCAGCGTGGTCGCGATGTTCGGCGTCAGCGCCGTGGTGGTGGCGGAGATCCGCCGGGCGGAGCGACGGCTGACCGTCCTGCACCTGGTGCTGGCCCTGGAGGCCGTCATCATGGCGTTCTCGGCGGCCTACTACATCGTGGCCACGACGAAGGACGGCAGCTTCGAGGGGTTGTCGACGCGGCTCGACGCCCTCTACTTCTCGATGACCACGCTCTCCACGGTGGGCTTCGGCGACGTGCACGCCACGGCGCAGCTGTCGCGAGGGATCGTGACCGTGCAGATCGCCTTCAACCTCCTCTTCCTCGGAGCCTTCGCAAGCCTGTTGCAGGACAGCATCTCCCTGCGCCGGCGCGACGCCGTGCGGGGCGACGCCGAGCCCTCGGAGTGAGCCCGGTGCTGCCCTCGCGGCAGGCGTTGCGGGTGGCGGCGGTGCTGGGACTGCCGGTGGCGGGTGGCGTCGCGGTCAGCGCCTGGCTCGGTGGTCCGGCCGCCGCCGTCGGCGTGCTGCTCGGCGTCGCCGGCGGTCTCCAGCCGGCCGTCCTCGACGTCGCGCGACCGACCCGGGCCGGGCTGGCCGTGCTGGTGCCGCTGGGCGCCTGGCTCGGGGTCACCGCGGCCGGCCATCCGGTGGCGGCAGGAGTCGTCGTCGCGGCGCTGACGCTGCTGCAGTGGCCCGCGGGCCCCCGCGTGGGCGGGGCCCTCGCGTTCGTGCCGGTGGTCGCGGCACTCGGGGCGTCGATCGGCCTCTCCGACGCCGGCCGGCTGGCTCTCTGGACGGGCGTCGGGGTCGCTCTCATCGTGGCGCTGGCGGCGGCGCTCCACGTGAAGGTGCCGGTCACGCCGGTCCCCGAGGCGCTGGCGCGCCGGCACGCGCTGGTCGCGGCGGTCGCGTCGGGGCTGGCCCTCGCGCTGTGCCTGGAGAACGGCGTGACCCACGGCTACTGGCTGGTCGTGACGCTCGCCCTGGTGCTGCGGCCGATCCCCGGCGAGACGAGCTCCTCCGCCCGCGACCGCACCCTCGGCACGGTGGCGGGCGCCGCCGTCGCCATCGCCGCCGTGCTGCTGCTCCCCACCGTGCTCGTCGGCGTGTTCGTCCTGGGCTGCCTGCTGCTCACCCTGGCCTGGGCCGCGTCCCAGGACGTCCGTCGGCAGACGCTGTGGAGCACGCCGGTGGTGATCCTCGCCGGGTCCTCCGGCGTCGCCGGGAGCTCGGTGGACCTGGCGGCCGAGCGGCTGCTCTACGTCGCGGCGGCGGCCGTCCTGGCCGTGCTGCTGGCGCTGCTGCTCCACCGCTGGGACGCCCGCGAGGGCCCGGCGCCCGCGTCCGGGGGTTAGGGTCGTCGCCGTGAGCATTCTCGACGACGCCCGGCCCGGCATGGACTCCGCCATCCGGCCGCAGGACGACCTCTTCGGACACGTCAACGGCACCTGGCTGGACACGGAGGAGATCCCCTCCGACCGGTCGAGCTGGGGACCCTTCGTGATCCTGTCCGACGAGGCGGAGCAGCAGGTCCGCGTGATCATCGAGGAGCTCGCGCAGCGGGCTGCCGACGGCGACGACTCGCTCACCGACGAGCAGCGCAAGATCGCCACGCTCTACGCGTCGTTCATGGACGAGGAGGCCCTCCGCGAGCGGGGTCTGGAGCCGGCCCGGCCGCTGCTCGACGCGGTGGCGGCGCTCAGTGACGTCGGCGAGCTGGCGGCCTTCCTCGGTGAGTTCGAGCGCCGGGGAGGCTCCGGCCTGTTCGGCTCCTACGTCAACACCGACGACCGCAACTCCGACCGCTACCTCGTGCACCTCGTCCAGGGCGGCCTGGGGCTGCCCGACGAGTCCTACTACCGGGAGGAGACCTTCGCCGAGGTCCGCGACAAGTACGTCGCCTACCTCGCGCGGATGCTCACCCTCGCCGGCCACGCCGACCCGGACGCCGCGGCGGCCCGGATCCTCGAGATCGACACGCTGATCGCCCAGGGGCACTGGGAGCGCGCGGAGACCCGCGACGTCCAGAAGACCTACAACCTGACCACCGCCGAGGAGCTGCGCGCGCTCGCGCCGGCCTTCGACTGGGACGCCTACATCACCGCCATCGGAGGCGAGCCGGCGACGGTGGCGGAGTCGGTCGTCAAGCAGCCGTCGTACTTCCAGCACCTGTCGACGGTGCTCGAGGAGGTCCCGGTCGACGACTGGAAGGACTGGCTGGTCTCGCGGGTGCTGCGCTCGCTGGCGCCCTACCTCTCCGACGAGTTCGTCGAGGCCAACTTCGACTTCTACGGCCGCACCCTCAGCGGCACCCCCGAGCTCCGCGCCCGCTGGAAGCGCGGCGTCGCGTTCGTCGAGGGGGCGATCGGCGAGGCCGTCGGCAAGGAGTACGTCGCGCGGCACTTCCCGCCGACGTCCAAGGCGCTGATGGACGAGCTGGTCGACAACCTGCTCAAGGCCTACCGCCAGTCCATCTCGGTGCTCGACTGGATGGGCGAGGAGACCAAGCAGCGGGCCTACGACAAGCTCGACACCTTCCGGCCCAAGATCGGCTACCCCGACACGTTCCGCGACTACTCCGCCCTCGAGGTGGGCGACGACCTGGTGGCCAACGTCATCGCCGCCTCGCAGTTCGAGACCCGGCGCCAGCTCGCCAAGATCGGAGCGCCGGTCGACCGCGACGAGTGGTTCATGCTGCCGCAGACCGTCAACGCCTACTACAACCCCGGCACCAACGAGATCTGCTTCCCGGCCGGCATCCTGCAGAAGCCGTTCTTCAGCCCCGATGCCGAGGCGGCGGAGAACTACGGCGGCATCGGTGCCGTCATCGGCCACGAGATCGGCCACGGCTTCGACGACCAGGGCGCGCAGTACGACGGCTCCGGCAACCTGCACGACTGGTGGACGCCCGACGACAAGGCGGCCTTCCAGGTGAAGTCGACGATGCTCGTCGAGCAGTACGACGGCTTCGAGCCGCGCACCCTGCCGGGCCACCACGTCAACGGCTCCCTCACGGTGGGGGAGAACATCGGCGACCTCGGCGGGCTGACCATCGCCCACACGGCGTACTCCCTCTTCGTGGGCCGCGAGGTGACGCCCGAGGAGAGCCGGACGCTGTTCATGAACTGGGCCTACTGCTGGCGCACCAAGCGGCGGCGCGAGCAGGAGCTGCAGTTCCTCACCATCGACCCGCACTCCCCGGCCGAGTTCC
>JAUILS010000201.1 GCA_030432975.1 Actinomycetes bacterium | reverse complement strand
GAGCCGTCGCTGGTGGCCTACCTCGTCGACATCTTCGAGCGCACCTGGGAGCGCGCGCGGCCGTTCAGCAACCGCGAGACGACGATGATGCGCCAGGTCGCCGCCGAGCAGCGCGCGATGACGATCCGGATGCTGATCGAGGGCCACGCCGACCCCACCAGTGCCAAGCGGCTCGGCGTCAGCCCGCGGACGTACGCCGGCTACGTCGCCGACCTCAAGGAGCAGTACGAAGCCCAGACCCGCTTCCAGCTGGGCTACGCCATGGGGCGGGCCGGCATCGCGGGCGAGCAGCACGAGGACGACTGACCGACGTCGGCGGCCGACGTCGGCGGCGGGGCCGGTCGGCAGCGGCCCACGACGACGGCGGGGCCGGTCGGCGTACCACCCCGGAGACGCCCCGAGGGCAGCGACCCGGAGGTCGCTGCCCTCGTTTCCTCGAGACGGGCCGCGGGGGGTTGGGCGCTGGACCAGCCTCAGGAGGCTCTGGTGCCGGTCCCCGTCTCAGGTCTGTGGAGTTGTGCGCCGCGCTCGCGGGCGCGGCGTCAGCGGGTGCCGATGATCGGCCAGCCGGTGTCCCTCATGGCGTGGGCGGGGGTCGCGGTCATGCCGACCGCTCCGAACGTGAACACGGTGGCCATCAGGGCCCCGACGAGGCGGCGTGTGATCTTCATGCTGACTCTCTTTCTCTGGGCCCGCTTGACCCTCAGCCTCTATTGTCCGTACCGAGTCGCGGCCCGTCATCGCGAAGCCACCCTCAGAAAGATGCAATGCGAAATCTTGCAGCGGCATTGTCTGACAACGTTGTCACCGAAGGGTGGGCCAACGCCCCCTTCGGAGGACGACAGAGCCCCGTCCGGGTGACCCGGACGGGGCTCGTTCCGGCACCGGGACACCGGTGTCGGTCGGCGGAGGCGGCGGGATTTGAACCCGCGATCGGCTGTTAACCGAAACCCGCTTAGCAGGCGGGCGCCATAGACCGGACTAGGCGACGCCTCCCCCACGCCCGAGGGCGCGCAGCACAGGCTACCGTCCGCCGGTCGCTGCGTCCGAATCGGTTGTCCGATCGGTTCCGCGACGGCTGTCGTCAGAGCCGCCGGATGCCGTGGCCGCG
Organism: Actinomycetes bacterium; assembly: GCA_030432975.1. Lineage (GTDB taxonomy): Bacteria > Actinomycetota > Actinomycetes > Propionibacteriales > Nocardioidaceae > Nocardioides. Next base: position 5,076 of record JAUILS010000201.1, on the reverse strand, counting down.
CTGCAGATGCTGCTGGAGGGTGCGCACGAGCTCGTCGCGGTCGACGTCGAGCAGCCGCACCGGCAGCACCGTGCGGCGCCCGTCGCGCAGCTGGAGGAGCACCACCGGCTCCTCGCCGGCGTACGTCGCCGCCGCGTCGTCGACCTCGGCCCACGCGGCCGCCCGCACCCCCGCCGCCCGCCAGCGGACCCGGTAGCCGTCGTCGTCGAGGGTCAGCACCGACCAGCTGCCCACCGCGGCGGCGACCCCGATGGCGACCACCACGACCGCTCCGGCCACCGCGAAGAGCGCACCCAGCGACGCCCCCGCACCCGCGGCGACGAGTGTCGCCACCATGACCACCAGCGCGGCGGTCACCAGCGCGGCCCCCACGACGCGGGCGGCGAGCGGGCGGGCCAGGCGGTAGCGCGTGCTCATCCCCCGATTCAACCCGGACCCGCCAGCGAGCGGCCACCCGGGGCGGCTTTCTCACACGTCGGTGCGGGGCAGCCGGGTCGCCGGAAGGGGCCCCGGCCCACCCTTGTGCCCCGCCGCCATCGCCGTCACACTCGGAGGTCCTACCCGATATCCGCCCCATACCGGGAGGCACCATGCGCACCACGGCTCGCGCGCTCGAGGAGATGCACCAGGCTCTGGAGGTCCCGATCCAGCCCGGCACCTCGCTCGGGACCTGGCGCTGGACGGTCCGCCAGAGGATGGCGGGAGTGCGCGACGTGCTCGTCGCCGAGACCGCCCATCACGAGGACGCCTGGCTGGCCGCCCGCGGCGGCTCGGTGCTGCGCGAGCGCAACGCGCTGCTCAGCCGGCTCAGCGAGCTCGGCCCACAGGTGCTGGAGGAGGAGCGGATCGACCAGGTCCGCACCGAGCTGGCCCGGCTGCTCTGCGACGTCCGCCACCACGTGCAGCGGCTGCACGACCTGGCCTACGACGAGGTCGAGCTGGAGCTGGGCGGCTCCGAGTAGGCCGCCCGCGCCGCGCGCCGTCCCGGGCCGGTCGATCTAGACTGCCCGGGTGCCGCCGGTCGCCGACCGGCGCACGGAGGGGTGCCGGAGTGGCCGATCGGAACCGCCTTGAAAGCGGTCGCTGGCAGAGATGTCAGCCGCGGGTTCGAATCCCGCCCCCTCTGCCGATCCTCCTCGCACGCCGGCCGCGCCGGCCGAGCGCCGCTAGAGCAGTGCCTGGGTCCGCGACGGCTCCGGCCTGATCGCGGCCTCCTCCTCCGCGCGTCGTGCGCCGCGCCCGCGCGAGCCGGTCATCCGCAGGTCGAGGCGGATCACCAGGTAGCCCACCGCCAGGCCGACGACGAGCGTGTAGAGCTCGGCCAGCAGCAGGTGCGGCAGCGTGAACGCCGGGCTCACCAGGAGGTGCGAGATCGGCACGGTCGCCGCCACGCCGAACGCCGTCACCCACCAGCCCTGCCGCCTCCGGGCGCGCTGGTGGCAGCCCCACGCGAGGGCGGGGATGCCGAGCAGCGCCTGCAACGGCCGCGGGAACGCCCCGAGGTGGTCGCGGGTCCACTCGACGGCGTCGAAGACCGACGTCACCAGCCCCGGGGTGCCGTAGCGGCGCAGCAGCTCGGCATACGCCAAGGTCACCCCGAGCACCACCCCACCTCCGACCACGACCACCAGCCCCCGGGTGCCGAGCCCGTGCAGACCGGCGCCGAGGCGGTAGACGAGGGAGAAGACCAGCACCAGCGCGACCGCGAGCGTGGTGTAGCCGAACCGCTCGACGTTGACGACCGGCTCGTAGCCCAGGGCCGCGACGGCGCCCACCATCGCCACCCCCATGGCGATCAGCACCTCGCGCGCCGCGGCGGTGAACCGCACCGCCGGGACGGTCACCATCACGCCCAGCACGGCGCCCAGGGAGGCGGTCGTGACGGCGGCGCCGGTGCGCAGCAGGTCGTAGTCGCCGAAGACCGCAAGGCAGGCGAGCGCACCGGCGAGCAGGGTGTAGAGCACCCATCGTCCGCTGGTGCGCAGGGCGAGCACCCAGGTGTATGTCGTGCTGATCAGCGCCGCGCCCGCGCCGCCGGCGTACGTCGGCCCGACGCCGACCGCCGCGGCCACCAGCCCGGCCATGCCGACCCCCACCAGCAGGAGGTGCAGCAGCACCAGCAGGCGCGGCGCCGCGGTCGTGACCAGCTCCCGGATCCGCGAGGGCCGCGGCTCGGCGCGGGCGGCACGCCGGCCGGCGCTGTGGGATGCGGTGCGGGGAGACACGGGGGAGAAGGCTACAGCCGGCGGTTGCCGAGCGACGGATTGGCGGCGCGGGCCTCGTCGAGCACCGACCGCTCCACCGCGGCGTGCAGGACCTCGGCGGCCGCCCCTGCCTCGACGACGACCTCCCCCCACGGGTCGACCACCAGCGAGTGGCCGGTGTAGCGCGGTCCGGGCTGGCCGACCGCGACGACGTACGCGACGTTCTCGACCGCGCGGGCGCGCGCGAGGGTGCGCCAGTGCTCGACCTTGTGCGGCCCGGCGACCCAGGCCGCGGGCACCACGAGGACGTCGGCGCCGGCGGCCGACAGCTCCCGCGCCAGCTCGGGGAAGCGCAGGTCGTAGCAGGTCATCAGCCCGACCCGGAAGCCGTGCAGGTCGACCACGGCCGGCTCCAGCGCACCGGCGCTGAGCCGGTCGGACTCGCGGTAGCCGAAGGAGTCGTAGAGGTGGATCTTGCGGTACGCCGCGTCGACGCCGCCGCGCACCACCAGGGTGTTGAACGGGCGGTCGGGGTCGTCGGAGGTCTCGAACATGCCCGCGACGATCGTGGTGCGGCGGGCCTCCGCCAGCCGCGCGACCTCGGCCCCGAACGGCCCGTCGACCGGCTCGGCGAACCCGCTGACGTCGGACCCGGGCTCGCCGAAGTCGCGGGCGAACGCCTCGGGGAACACCACCAGGTCGGCCCCGGCCGGCGTCAGCCGGTCGAGGGCCGCGCGGTTGTCGGCCGGCTCGAGCCCGGAGGCGGCCTGCACGAGCGACACCTGCAGGCAGGACGGGGGGTCACAGCTCACGCTCCTAGCCTGCCACGATGGGGGCCATGTCAGAGGCGGCCACGTCGACGGGTGCCGGCGAGCTCGCCGCGGTGATCCTCACCGGCGGCACCTCGTCGCGGATGGGCGGCGCCGACAAGTCCGCCCTGGCGTACGCCGGCCGGTCGCTGCTGGAGCGCGCGCTCGCCGCCGTCGCGGACGCCGGGGAGACCGTCGTGGTGGGCCCCGCGCAGGAGACGACCCGGCCGGTGACCTTCGTCCGCGAGGACCCGCCGCTGGGCGGACCCGCGGCGGGCCTGCTCGCCGGGGTGGACGCGCTGTCCGGCGCCGCGACGCTCGTCGTGGTGCTCGCCGTGGACATGCCGCTGGTCGGCCCGGAGACGGTGCGGCGGCTGGCCGCGGCGGCGGCCGGGCGCGACGGCGCCTTCCTGGCCGGCCCCGGCGGCCGCCGCCAGCTCGCCGGCGTCGTCAGCCGCGCGGCCCTCGACCGCGCCCGCCCGCCGCGAGGCACCGAGGCCGGCCTCCCCGTCCACCGGCTGCTCGCCGGGCTCGACCTGGCCGACGTCGCCTCCGACGGGGCGGAGGCGCGCGACGTGGACACCTGGGCCGACTACGACGGTCTGCCGGACCCCGGCTGAGACTCCGGCGCGGACCCCGGCTGGGACCCGGGCTGACCCGTCCCCAGGCGCAGCGAGATCTCGGCCTCGGCGGCGGTGCCGAGCTGGATCCAGTCGCGAGCCTGCACCCGCACCCCCAGCGGGAAGCTGCCGCCGGCCGGGTCCGTGTGCAGACAGACCACGTCCCAGCTGGCCTGGATGGTCATCCGCACCGGCTGCCACGACTCCGGTCCGCCGCCGTCGGGGGTGACCGCGCGGCCGACCGTCCAGGTCTGCCGATGGCCGTCGCCCACCCCGAGGAACGGCAGCCGCTCCCCCGCCATCCGCCAGCTGAACTCCGGCCGCTCGAAGCCGACGGTGTGCGCCCACACGTGGACGTGCCGGCCCTCGTCGTCGACCTGCTCGGCACGCAGGTCCATCCGCGGCACCACGGTGTCGGCGCTGACCAGCACCGTGGCGCCCTCGTCGTCGGCGTCGAGCAGCCGCGCCGTCCACGGCAGCGCCTGGGTCGAGGTGACGTCGAGGTCGCCGGCGGCGGGCAGCGGGATGGTGCCGACATAGACGGCGCGGTGCACCCGCCGCCGGCCGTTGTTGGTCAGCCGCTCCCGCCAGCTCACGGGGCGCGGCAGCGACTCCAGCCGGTGCAGCACCACACCCGGCCCGTCGTGCAGGTCCAGGCTCGGGTCGCGGTCGGCGCGGCGTTGGTACCACCTGCGCAGGTCGAGGCCCCCGTCCCAGTCGACGCCGCGGCGCGGGTCCGGCCGGCGTACCTCCAGGACGAAGCGGCGCGACGCCGCGGTCTCCACGACCACCGCCGCGGGCAGGCTCCCGGAGCGCTCCCGGTCGGTGAGCCGCACGGTGGCGCTCCCGCCGGGCGGCACCCGCAGCCAGGGCAGCCAGCCGGCGTCGGCCGCGGTCAGCCGCCGGCCGCGGTCGCGCATCCCCCAGGCGACGAGCTCGGCCAGCGACACCCGCGGCCCGGCGATCCGGAAGAACTCGGCGGCGTCCTCGGGCGCGCCCGGCAGCGCCGGCACCGGCGTGCACACCTCGTCGTAGCGGCGGGCGGTGCCCATCACGCAGTACGGCGAGCCGTACTCGCGGGTGCGCAGCCCGGCCACCTCGATCGCCAGCCCCCACGGGTGCTCGAAGCCGAAGACGTGGCCCAGCTCGTGGGCCAGGATCGTGTGGTGGGTCTGGTCGCTGACGAACGCGACCTGGAGGGTGCGCCGCCCGACCCGCAGCTCGGCGGTGTAGGCCCGCTCGACCGGCAGCGAGCCCACCACCAGCAGGCCGGTCGCGTCGCGGACGGCCGCGGGTGGGAGGAAGCGCCGGACCAGCGCCCCCAGCGCCTGCCGGTGGGTCTGGTCGGGGTCGATGCCGAGCCGCGCGGCGACCCAGTCCGGGTCGTCGCCGGGCAGCACCACCGGCGGCAGCACCCGACCGCTGGTGTGCAGCACCCCGCGG
>JAUILS010000200.1 GCA_030432975.1 Actinomycetes bacterium | reverse complement strand
CACTCATCCGCGTCATCGACGCGCTAACACGCCTACTCCACGGGAGTCCCAGCGGCTAACTGCGAGATCGGGTCTGACATGGGCGACCATCGGCTCCTTAGGATGTCCGGATGACCACCGAGCCCGACCTGTTCACCGGTGAGGAGACCCCGCAACCCCGCGAGCGCGAGGGTGGCCGGGTCGTCCTGCTGATGCTGCTGGGTCTGCTCGTGCTCCTGGGCGCCGCCTATGCCGGGCTCTACTACCTCGCCGGTGACAAGGTCCCGCGGGGCACCACGATCAGCGGTGTCGACGTCGGCGGCCAGAGCCGCGCGGAGGCGGCCGACGACCTGCAGGCGGGGCTGGCGGCCGAGGAGAACCGCCCGATGGACGTCACGGTCGGCAGCGAAGAGGTCACGGTCGTGCCGTCGGAGGCCGGCCTCTCGGTCGACGTCGAGGCCTCCCTCGACCAGGCGGGGGCGGCACGCAGCTGGTCGCCGGAGTGGCTGTGGCGCTACTTCACCGGAGGCGAGGACCTCGACGCGGTGGTCGCGGTCGACCAGCCGGCCATGACGTCGTACCTCACCGAGCTCAGCGACCGCCTCGGCCGGCCGGCCCGCGACGGGTCGGTCTCCTTCGACGGCACGCAGGTCAAGGTGCGGCAGGCGCTGAGCGGCTCCCACATCGACGCGGACGCCGCGCAGGACGCGCTCGTCGCGGGCTACCTCACCGAGCGCGCGGTCGCCCTCCCGGTCGTCGACGACCTTCCCGACATCGACCAGGCCGACGTCCGCGCCGCCGTCGACGACTTCGCCAACCCGGCCGTGTCCGCGCCGGTGACGCTGACCTTCGGCAACACCAAGGTGGTGCTGGGCCCGGCCGAGTTCACCTCCGCGCTGAGCCTCGAGCCCGTCGACGGCGAGCTGGTGCCGACCGTCGACCGCAAGGTGATCTCCGCCCTGGTCGACCAGTCGATCAGCGGCGATGGCGCGCCGATCGACGCCACCGTCGAGCTGGTCGACGGCCGGCCGAGGGTGGTCCCGGCCAAGCCGGGCGTGACCTACCGGCCGGCCGACGTGGCGGCGACCCTGGCCAGGGTCGTCACCCGCGAGCCCGGCAAGCGCGAGGGCAAGGTCGCCTCCTCGGTGGCGAAGCCCGACTTCACCACCAAGGACGCCCGCGAGCTCGGCATCAAGGAGAAGGTGTCGACGTTCACGACGTACTACCCCTACGCCGAGTACCGCAACGTCAACATCGGCCGCGCCGCGCAGATCGTCAACGGCACCGTGCTCAAGCCCGGCGACGTGTTCTCGCTCAACGGCATCGTGGGGGAGCGCACCCGCGAGAACGGCTTCACCGAGGGCTTCATCATCAGCAACGGCATCTTCAAGGAGGACCTCGGCGGCGGGGTCTCGCAGATGGCGACCACGACGTTCAACGCGATGTTCTTCGCGGGGCTGAAGGACATCGAGCACAAGCCGCACTCGTTCTACATCGACCGTTATCCCGTCGGCCGCGAGGCGACGGTGGCCTGGGGCGCGGTCGACCTGCGCTTCCAGAACGACACCCCCTACGGCGTGCTGGTGGAGTCGCGGGTGACGCCGGCGACGCCCTCCTCCCAGGGAGTCGTGACGGTGTCGATGTGGTCGACGAAGTACTGGGACATCACCAGCAGGACCGGCGAGCGCTTCAACCTCACCAAGCCCGCCACCCGCACCCTCACCACCGAGGACTGCTACCCCAACACCGGCTACGGCGGCTTCGACATCAACGTGTGGCGCTACTTCCGCAAGCCCGGCTCCGACAGCCTGGTCCGCACCGAGAAGTTCTTCACCCGCTACATCCCCTCCGACACCGTCATCTGCAAGAAGCCGCCCGCCGGCGAGTGATGCCGAGGCGTCGCGAATGTCGCGCCGACGCGTCGCTGATTCCCGTGGCCGGGCGGGCTACGGCGCCAGCCGCTGGAGGTCGCGCGGGAACAGCGTGACCTCGCGGATGTTGGCCGCCTCGACCAGCCGCGCCACCCAGCGCTCCAGCCCGATCGCGAAGCCGCCGTGGGGCGGCATGCCGTGCCGGAACGCCTGGAGGTACGCCGCGTAGGCCGCCGGGTCCTCGCCCCGGGCGCGGATCGCGGCGTCGTAGTCGCTCGGCCGGTGCAGCCGCTGGCCCCCGGTGACGAGCTCCAGCCCCCGGAAGAGCAGGTCGAAGCTGTTGCTCCAGCGGGGGTCGCCGGGCTGCGGGTGGGTGTAGAACGGCCGCTTCGCCATCGGGTAGCCCTCGACGGCGAGCAGGTCGGTGCCGTGCTGCTCCCGGGCCCACGACCCCAGTGCCCGCTCGTGCTCGGGCGCGAGGTCGGGCTCGTCGTCGGGGGCGCCGACGATCCGCAGCGCCTCGCCGAAGTGCACGACCGGGATCTCGGCGGGGATGTCCGGCACCTCGATCCCGAGCCGGGCGACGGCCGGGCCGGCGTACTCCTGGACGGCGGCGACCATCCCCGCGAGCGTCTCGCGGAGCACGGCGAGGACGTCGCGGTGGTCGCGGACGAAGCCGAGCTCGACGTCGAGCGAGACGTACTCCGCGAGGTGGCGGACCGTGTCGTGCGGCTCGGCGCGGAACACCGGGCCGACCTCGTAGACCCGCTCGAAGACGCCCACCAGCTGCTGCTTGTGGAACTGCGGGCTCTGCGCGAGGTACGCCGGCCGGCCGAAGTAGTCGACACCGAAGACGTTGGCCCCCGACTCGGTGGCCGACTCGACGATCTTGGGCGTCTGGACCTCGGTGAAGCCGACCCCGTCGAGGGTGGCCCGGAAGCCACGGAGGGACGCCGCCGCGATCTCCCAGCGGGCGCGCTGGGCCGGGTGTCGCCAGGTCACCGGGGCCTGGTCGAGCAGCGTCGGCAGCGAGGCCGCGAGCGCCGGCCGCCACAGCTCGACGGGCGGGGTCGCGGCGTCCTCGGTGAGCGCCGTGACGGTCGCCTCGCCGACCTCGACGCCGCCCGGCGCCTGCGGGTTGGCGACGACCACCCCCTGCACGGCGACCGTGGTCTCCTCGGGCGGCACAGCGCTGCCGGGCGGGAGCACGACCTGGGCCAGGCCGCTGCGGTCGCGGACGACCAGGAAGGTCACCGAGGCCAGCTCGCGGCGGCGGTGCACCCATCCCTGCAGCAGCACCGGGTCGCCGGGCGGGCAGGAGGGCAGGTCGGCCGCCAGGGTGCGGCGGAGCGGAAGGGGTCGGGACATCGAGGTCACCTCCAGTGCGTGGGAAGCCCTGGAGGTGCGGGCGGGGGCCAGGTCGCGGTGCCACCACACCTTCGCCGGTGACCTTGCGGCTCCGGCCTCTCGTCGGTCCGCCGGACGCGCGTCGCGGGCCGTCGCCGGGGCGTCACTCCCGGCCCGCGAGCCCCCGAGTCTAGGGATCGTCTGCCGCGTCCCGCACCCGCTTTTGGCGCGTCGCGGTGCCGAAGGCGGCAGGCGATCGTCAGCGGGCGAGGTAGCGGTAGGTGTGGTGGGTGGCGAAGCCGAGCCGCTCGTAGAGGCCCAGGGCGGGCTCGTTGTCGGCCAGCACCTGCAGGTAGGCCGTGGTGGCGCCGCGCTCGGCGCCCCAGTCGAGGAGGGCGCCGACGACGGCCAGCCCCAGTCCGCGGCGGCGCCGGTCCGGCGCCACCTCCAACGCCCGCAGCCCGACCCAGTCGCCGGCCAGCGACGCCAGTCCGCCGGCGTCCGCGCCCACGGTGGCGACGACCCGGTCGCCGTCCTCCTCCAGCCGGACGGCGTACGCCGGCCGCTCGCGCAGCGCCCGCCGCGCCATCGCCACGCTGGCCATCTCGAACAGCGAGTCGGCCTCATGGCTCTCGAGCACCCACCCCTCGGCGCGGAAGGCCTCCTCCTCGGGCGAGTCGGGGAGGACCGCCGCGATCGGCCGCCGGCCCAGCGCCTCGTAGTGCGCCGTCACGGCCGCCACGGCGTCGTCCACCCCCGCCGGAGCCATCGCCAGGACGGAGTTGGCGCGCCTGTTGGGGCTCACCCGCGACCACCGCAGCGTCCAGGCGCCCAACGGCGCCGTGTCGAGCTGCTGCCACATCGCGAGCGCCAGCAGCTGGGCCTTCTCGGGCGACACGCGCTGCCGCACCGAGGGGCGCGGCGGCACCGGCTTGCCGGACACGATCTCGCCCACCGGGACCGACACCTCGCTGCCGTCGGCGAGCCGGAGCACGGCGTGCTCCCCCCACGCCAGGCACTCGCCGATCACGTCGGTGAAGGCCGGTCCGCCGGACGGTCCGCGCTCGCCGACCAGGAGTCGTCGCAGCACCACCCGTTGGCCGACCACCTGCGGCCCGAGCCGGTGCCGGCCCACGGGCGGGCTGTCGGCACGCTCCGTGGCGTGGCCGGTCGCGCCGGTGGACACAGGGGGATACTAGGCTGTCGGCGTTCGCGTCGCGCCATAGCCCTTGTCGGCCATGGACTCACAGCACGGCCCGCCGCCGGGCCCGTCAGCAGAGGGAGGACCAGGTGACCTACGTCATCGCCCAGCCGTGTGTCGACGTCAAGGACCGCGCGTGTGTCGACGAGTGTCCGGTGGACTGCATCTACGAAGGCAACCGGATGCTCTACATCCACCCCGACGAGTGCGTCGACTGCGGAGCCTGCGAGCCGGTCTGCCCCGTGGAGGCGATCTTCTACGAGGACGACACCCCGGAGCAGTGGAAGGAGTACTACGCCGCCAACGTGCACTTCTTCGACGACCTCGGCTCCCCGGGGGGTGCGGCCAAGATGGGTGTCATCGACGCCGACCACCCGTTCGTCGAGGCGCTCCCGCCGCAGAACCAGGAATCCTGAGCCGCGGTGGCTGACCCCGGCCCCCGCCGGGACACCGTGTCCGGCCGGCTGCCCGACTTCCCCTGGGACCACCTGACGGCCGTCGCCGACACCGCGCGTCGGCATCCCGACGGGATCGTCGACCTCTCCGTCGGCACGCCGGTCGACCCGTCGCCGCAGGTCGCGCAGCGGGCGCTCGCCGACGCGTCGGACGCGCCCGGCTACCCCGTCACCATCGGGCGTCCCGAGACCCGCCAGGCCGCCGTCGACTGGATGCGGCGCCGGCTGGGCGTCACCGGCGTCGGGCTCGACGGCGTGCTGCCGGTGATCGGCTCGAAGGAGCTGATCGGCAGCCTGCCGCTGCACCTCGGGGTCGGGCCGGGCGACCTGGTGGTCCACCCGGAGCTCGCCTACCCGACGTACGAGGTCGGCGCCCGGCTGGCCGGCGCCGACGTCCACGCGACCGACGCGCTGACGGCGGTCGGCCCGCGCACGCCCGCACTGGTCTTCGTCAACTCCCCGGCCAACCCCACCGGCCGGATGCTCCCCGCCGACCACCTGCGCAAGATGGTCGACTGGTGCCGCGAGCGGGGGAGCCTGCTGGTCAGCGACGAGTGCTACGTCGAGTTCGCGTGGGACGACGAGCCCGTCTCGGTGCTGCACCCCGACATCTGCGGCGGCTCGACCGAGGGGCTGCTCGCGATCCACTCGCTGTCGAAGCGCTCGAACCTGGCGGGCTACCGCTGCGCCTTCGCCGCCGGCGACCCGGGCGTCATCGGCGAGCTGCTCGCCGTCCGCAAGAACCTCGGCCTGCAGATGCCCGAGCCGCAGCAGGCGGTGATGGTCGCGGTGCTCGCCGACGACGCTCACGTCGCCGAGCAGCGTGAGCGGTACGCCGCCCGCCGGGCGCTGCTGCGCGAGGCTCTGGAGGCGGCGGGCTTCCGCGTCGACCACTCCGAGGGGTCGCTCTATCTCTGGGCGACCCGCGGGGAGGACTGCTGGGACACGGTGGCGGCCCTGGCCGCCGACGGCATCCTGGTCGCGCCGGGGGCGTTCTACGGTCCCCGCGGCGCCCAGCACGTGCGGGTCGCGTTCACCGCGACCGACGAGCGGGTGGCGGCCGCGGTGCAGCGGCTGGCCGGCTGACGCCTGCCTCGGGCAGGGTCAGCGCATCACGAGGCGACGGCCGCGCCGCTTCTCCTCGGGCTGTCCGTTCTGTGCGCCTCCGGTCTGGGGGGCGGCCGCCTCGCTGCGGAGGCCCTCCAGCATCGAGCGCCAGTCGTCGCCGGCCGCCGGGGCGGCGGCGGGGGCCTCGGCCGCGGGCTCTGCCGCCGGCGTGGCCGCGGGAGCCGGGGCGGCCTCGGCCGCGGGTGCGGGCTCGGCTGCCGCGGCGGGGGCGGGGGCCGGGGTGGGCTCGGCGGTCGCGGGGGTGGCC
>JAUILS010000199.1 GCA_030432975.1 Actinomycetes bacterium | reverse complement strand
TGGCGATGGCGGGCATCCCGCTCACCTCCGGCTTCGTCGGCAAGTGGGCGGTCTTCTCGGTCGCGGCCTCGGCGGGCGCCTGGCCGGTCGTGGTGGTGGCGATCCTGTGCAGCATCATCGCGGCGTTCTTCTACGTCCGGGTGATCTGGCTGATGTACTTCTCCGACCGTGACAGCGACGCCCCGGCCGTGGCCGACCCCTCGCTGCTCACCGCCGGTACGATCGCCGCCGCCGTCGTCGTGACCGCGCTGCTCGGCGTGCTCCCCGGGCCGGTCATGGACCTGGCCGGGACGGCGGGGGCCTTCATCAGGTGAACGCCGACCCAGGGGTGAGCCGGCCGGAGGAGAGTGGCCTGCCGGGGCTGGCGCTGCCGGTTCTGGACGACGACCTCGCCGCACGCCTGCAGAGCCGCCTGGAGCGGGTCGAGCGCGCCCTCGAGGGTCACGTGGTCAGCCGCGCCCCGTTCGTCACGGAGGCGGCCTCCCACCTGCTCGCCGCGGGCGGCAAGCGGGTGCGACCGTTGCTCGTGCTGCTGGCGGCCGAGTGTGGGCCGACTCCCGACAGCGACGAGGTGGTCACGGCGGCCTGCGTCGTCGAGCTGACCCACCTCGCCTCGCTCTATCACGACGACGTGATGGACGAGGCCGCGCTGCGCCGCGGCGCCGACTCCGCCAACGCGCGGTGGGACAACCACGTCGCGATCCTCACCGGCGACTTCCTGTTCTCGAAGTCCTCGGAGCTGACCGCCGACCTGGGCGCCGACGCCGTGCGGATCCAGGCCGAGACGTTCACCGCTCTGGTCGAGGGGCAGATCCTGGAGACGCTGCAGCCCGGCCCCGGGCAGGACCCGCTGCGCCACTACCTCGACGTGGTCGCCGGCAAGACCGGCTCGCTGATCGCCACCTCCGCGCGCTACGGCGCGATCTTCGGCGGCGCGTCCGGCGACGTGCAGGCTGCCCTGACGGCGTACGGCGAGATCGTCGGGTCGGCGTTCCAGCTCTCCGACGACATCCTCGACATCGCCTCGGAGTCCGACGAGTCCGGCAAGACCCCCGGCACCGACCTGCGCGAGGGCGTGCCGACGCTGCCGGTCCTGATGGCTCGGGCGTCCACCGACCCCGCCGACGCGCGGCTGCGCGAGCTGCTCGGCGCCGACCTGACCGACGACGCGCTGCACGCCGAGACGCTCACGCTGCTGCGGGCGCACCCGGCGATGGACGAGGCCCGCGCCTACGTCGTCGACCAGGCCGGCCGGGCGAAGCAGCTGCTCAGCGCCCTCCCCGAGGGCCCCGTCCGCCAGGCCCTCGAGGCCTTCGCCGACGTCATCGCCGTCCGGTCGACGTAGGCGTTGCTTCACCATGCTGGGTGGGTGAACCCTCACTGAGCACGACCAGCTGACCGTGCTAGGTGCGTCTTCGGCTACTCAGCATGGGGAAGCACCAGCCCCCTCACGCCGCGGAGGTCTCGGCGACCAGGCGGAGCTGGCGGCGGCGGTGGCGCCACGCCTCCACGGTGAACAGCGCCAGCGCGAGCCACACCAGGACGAAGCCGAGCCACCGGCCCAGCGGCATCGGCTCGGCGAACCACAGCACGCCGATGGCGAACTGGAAGACCGGTGCGAGGTACTGCAGCAGGCCGAGCGTCACGAGCGGGATCCGGGTGGCCGCCGCGCCGAAGCAGATCAGCGGCACGGCGGTGACCACCCCGGTCGAGGCCAGCAGCAGCGCGTGGCCGGCCCCGTGAGCGCCGAAGGCGAGCGTGCCCTGCGACTGGAGCCAGGCGAGGTACGCCGCCGCGACGGGCGCGATCAGCAGCGTCTCGAACGACAGCGACTCCACCGCGCCCACGCCGGCCAGCTTCTTGAGCAGGCCGTAGGTGCCGAACGAGCAGGCCAGCAGCAGCGCCACCCACGGCAGCCGGCCGTAGTCGACGGTCAGCACGCCCACCGCCGCGGCGGCGACCCCCACGGCCACCCACTGCTCCCGGCGCAGGCGCTCGCCGAGGACCACGATTCCCATCAGCACGCTCACCAGGGGGTTGATGAAGTAGCCCAGGCTCGACTCGACGACACGGCCGTTGTTGACCGCCCAGATGTAGGTCAGCCAGTTGAGCGTGATCACCCCCGCCGCGGCGGAGAGCAGCAGCAGCCGCCGACGATCGCGCAGGATGGCGACGAACGCCGCCCGGCGCCGCAGCACGACGACGAGGACGCCCATCACCAGGCACGACCACAGCACCCGGTGGGCGAGGATCTCCGGCGCCCCGGCCGGCTCGAGAAGCGGCCAGTAGAGTGGGAACGCCCCCCACATGGTGTAGGCGGCGATGCCGAGGAGCAGACCACGGCGCGACTCCGACACCGCGCCAGCATAGGGCCGACGGGGGAGCCTCGACCGAGGGGGATCATGACCGCACGACGTCTCGCGACGACCGCCCTGGCGGTGGTGCTCGCGGCCGGTCCGGTGGTGGCCGGAGCCGCTCCCGCGGCGGCCGAGCCGCTGCCCAAGCGCACCGTGGTGTCCAAGGTCGTGAAGAACAAGGGCCACCTGATCTTCAAGGGCCGGGTCGACCCCGGCGACCCGGGCAAGAACGTCGTGATCCAGCGCAAGAAGTGCGCCACCTGCGCGTGGAAGTTCTACGCCAAGACGCAGACGAGCGACACCCTCCACTACAAGCGCGAGATCGCCGTGCCTCGCCAGGGTCGCTGGTTCTACCGCGCCAAGGTCAGCCGCTACGGCGGCTACGGCCCGTCGCGCAGCGGGGTGTGGAAGGTCTACCTGGCGTAGGGCCGGGTCGCCTGCCGCGGGCGCGGCGTCAGACCACGGTCCAGGTGTCGCCGCCGCCGATCAGGGAGGCGAGCTGGGCCTCGCGCTCCTCGTCGACCAGCGCCTGCGCCGAGCTGACCTGCGCGCGCGCCTGGTCGTCGTACGTCGGCCGCTCGACCTGGCGGAAGATGCCGATCGGGGCCTGGTGGAGGTGGCCGGCGTCGGTGAGCCGGGACATCGCGAAGGCGAGGGTGGGGTCGGCCTGGTAGGCGTCGTGGACGATGATGGCGTCCGCGCCCACCTCGGCGACCTCGGCGACCTTGACGCCGCCGCCGGCGTCGCGGATCAGCCCCTTGCTGCCGAGCCCCGAGCCGTCCGGGGTGCCGAACCGGATCGGCTCGCCGTGGACCAGCGGGATGATCGCGTCCTCGGTGTCGCGTCCCTTGACCGCCTCGAACGCGCCGTCGTTGAAGATCGGGCAGTTCTGGTAGATCTCGACGAACGACGTGCCCCGGTGCGCGGCCGCCGCCGAGAGCACCGACGTGAGGTGCTTGCGGTCGGAGTCGATGGTCCGCGCGACGAACGACCCCTCGGCGCCCAGCGCCAGCGACACCGGGTTGAAGGGGTGGTCGATCGAGCCGACCGGGGTGGACTTGGTGACCTTGCCGGGCTCGGAGGTGGGGGAGTACTGCCCCTTGGTGAGACCGTAGATGCGGTTGTTGAACAGCAGGATCGTCATGTTGACGTTGCGCCGCAGCGCGTGGATCAGGTGGTTGCCACCGATGGAGAGGGCGTCACCGTCGCCGGTCACCACCCACACCGAGAGGTCCTCGCGCGCCGTGGCCAGGCCGGTCGCGATCGCGGGCGCGCGGCCGTGGATCGAGTGCATGCCGTAGGTGTCGAGGTAGTAGGGGAACCGCGACGAGCAGCCGATGCCGGAGACGAAGACGATGTTCTCCCGCCGCAGCCCGAGGTCGGGCAGGAAGCCCTGCACCGCCTTGAGGACGGCGTAGTCGCCGCAACCGGGGCACCAGCGCACCTCCTGGTCGGAGGTGAAGTCCTTGCCCGTCTGGGCCGGCTCGTCGTCGCCGACCCGGGGCACCCGCTCGATGCCGGAGTGGAGGCCGGGGAAGGGGAGGTCGATGCTGGTCACGACAGTGCCTCCTCGGACTGGGCCTCCTGGGACTGGGCCTCCTGGGACTGGGCCTCCTGGGACTGGGCCTCCTGGGTCGCCGCGCCGCGCGTGTCGCGGGTGTGGTCCTCGGTGCCGGTCAGGTCGACCATGACGCCCTCGGCCTGGGAGACCAGCTCGCCGATCGCCTCGGCGAGCTCGCCGGCCTTCAGCGGCAGACCCTGCACGCGGTTGTAGCCGATCACGTCAACGAGGTACTTCGCGCGCAGCAGCATCGCCAGCTGGCCGAGGTTCATCTCCGGGACGAGCACCTTGTCGTAGCGCCGCAGCACGTCGCCGAGGTCGCTCGGGAACGGGTTGAGGTGACGCAGGTGGGCCTGCGCGACCGCGAAGCCCGCCCGCCGGACACGGCGTACGCCGGCTCCGATGGGGCCGTAGGTCGACCCCCAGCCGAGGACCAGCACCTTGGCCTGCCCGTCGCCGGGCGGACCGGAGGGGTCGTCGACCACCAGCGGCGGGATGGTGTCGGCGATCCGGTCGACCTTGGCCTGGCGGGTGCGCACCATGAAGTCGTGGTTGGCCGGGTCGTAGGAGATGTTGCCGTTGCCGTCGGCCTTCTCCAGCCCGCCGATGCGATGCTCCAGGCCGGCCGTGCCAGGGATCGCCCACGGCCGGGCCAGCGTGGCCTCCTCGCGGACGTAGGGCCAGAACTCCGCGTCCTCCCCGCTGCCGTGGTTGGTGGCGGTGGCGAAGGCGGGGTCGATCGCCGGCAGCTCGTCGAGCTCGGGGATCCGCCACGGCTCGGAGCCGTTGGCGAGGTAGCCGTCGGACAGCAGCAGCACCGGGGTGCGGTAGGTGATCGCGATCCGAGCCGCCTCCAGGGCCGCGTCGAAGCAGTCGCCGGGGGAGCGCGGCGCCACGATCGGCACCGGCGCCTCGCCGTTGCGGCCGAACATCGCCTGCAGCAGGTCGGCCTGCTCGGTCTTGGTCGGCAGACCGGTCGACGGCCCGCCCCGCTGGACGTCGACCACCAGCAGCGGCAGCTCGGTCATCACCGCCAGGCCGATGGTCTCCGACTTCAGCGCGATGCCCGGGCCGGAGGTCGTCGTCACGCCCAGGTGGCCGGCGAAGCTCGCGCCGAGCGCGGCGCCGATGCCGGCGATCTCGTCCTCGGCCTGGAACGTCGTGACGCCGAAGGACTTGTGCTTGCTCAGCTCGTGGAGCACGTCGGAGGCGGGCGTGATCGGGTAGGACCCGAGGAACACCGGCAGCCCGGACTGCACGCCGGCGGCGATCAGGCCGTAGGCCAGCGCGAGGTTGCCGGTGATGTTGCGGTAGGTGCCCGGCGGCATCGTCGCCGGCTTGATCTCATAGGACACCGCGAACGCCTCGGTGGTCTCACCGAAGTTCCACCCGGACTTGAACGCCGTGATGTTGGCGTCGCGGATGTCGGGCACCTTCGCGAAGCGGCGGCTCAGGAAGTCGACCGTGGTCTCGACCGGGCGGCCGTACATCCACGACACCAGCCCGAGCGCGAACATGTTCTTGGCGCGCGCGGCGTCCTTGCGGGACAGGCCGAACTCCTTGACCGCCTCGACCGTCATCCCGGTCAGGTCCACCGGATGCACCAGGTAGGCCCCCAGCGAGTCGTCCTCCAGCGGGTTGCCGGCGTAGCCCGCCTTCGCGAGGTTGCGAGCGGTGAAGTCGTGGGTGTCGACGATGATCGTCGCGCCGGGCGGGAGGTCGCCGAGGTTGGCCCGCAGCGCGGCGGGGTTCATCGCCACCAGCACGTCGGGGGAGTCGCCCGGGGTGAGGATGTCGTGGTCGGCGAAGTGCACCTGGAACGACGAGACGCCCGGCAGGGTGCCCTGGGGCGCCCGGATCTCGGCGGGGAAGTTGGGCAGCGTCGACAGGTCGTTGCCGAAGGCGGCCGACTGCTGGGTGAACCGGTCGCCGGTGAGCTGCATGCCGTCACCGGAGTCGCCGGCGAACCTGATGATGACGCGGTCGAGCTGCTTGACCTGCTTGGTCACCTTCGCCTGCCTTCTCGTGCTGGACGGGGCAGGGGGGCCGCCCTGTCGACAACCGCCTCAGCGACTCCCCACGATAGCCCTGCCGGGTGGTCCACCCCAGCCCTCACCGGGTCGTGGACGTTCGGCGTGGCGTGACTCCCGTCACGCCACGTCGGTCGGGTGGAGCGGACCGTGCCGAGCGTCTCGCGGGCGCCGACACGTGACCGTCGACCCGGTGACGTGGTAGGCCAAGGAGGGGGTCGGCGGCGTTCTGGCCACCAGCCCCCGGCCCGGAGCATCTCGGCATGGCCCTCGAGGAAGGACGCCCGATGAGCGACAACGTCCAGGCGA
>JAUILS010000198.1 GCA_030432975.1 Actinomycetes bacterium | reverse complement strand
GTCATCGCCGCGTCCTCGGCCAGCAGCGCCGCGGCCTCGCGCAGGCTCTGCACCTCGGCGCGGCAGTCCTCGCACTCGGCGAGGTGCCGCTCGAAGCGGGCCCGCTCCAGGTCGTCCAGCGCGTCGACGGCATAGGCGCCGGAGAGCGCATGCAGGTCGCTCATGCCAACGCACCTCCCACTCCCATGAAGTCTCGTAGTCGGATCAGACCGTCTCTGATCCGGGTCTTGGCGGTGCCCAGCGGCAGGTCGAGGAGCGTGGCCACCTCGGTGTGCGTGTAGCCGCCGAAGAAGCTCAGCTCGATCGCCTCGCGCTGCACCGGTGTCAGCTGGCCCATCGCGGCGCGGACCCGCTTGGCCTCCAGCGAGGAGTGCGCCGCCTCGGCGGTCGCGTCGTGGTCGACCTCCTGCTGCTCCTGCTGGTACGTCGTGTCCCGGCGGCCCGCCGCCTCCGCCGAGCGGACCCGGTCGACGGCCTTGCGGTGCACGATCGTGAGCACCCAGGAGATGGCGCTGCCCCGCTCGGGGTCGAACCGGCTGGCGGTCCGCCACAGCTCGAGGAACGCCTCCTGGGTGACCTCCTCGGCCTGGGCCGGGTCGCGGACGACGCGGACCGCGAGGCCATAGGCGCGGGCTGCCGTGGCGTCGTACAGCTGGGCGAAGGCCTGCTGGTCGCCGCGTGCCGACTGCCGCAGCAGCGCCCCCAGGTCGGGGGCGCCGGGCGCAGCGGCCCCCTCCGGCGACCCGGTGGGGCCGCCGGAGGGAGTCGGCTGGATGTGGTCCACGGTGACGATCCTCGCTTGTTTCTGTCCGGTTCCGGAACCGATCAGGGCATCAGGACCGTGTCGACGACGTAGACCGTGGCGTTGGCGGTCGGGATGTTGCCGCACAGCACCGCGGCGTTCTCGTCGCCGACGGTGAACTCCTCGCCGGAGCCCTCCACGGTGATCATGTCGCCGTTGAGGGTCTCGTGCTCGCCCGCGACCTGGTCGGGGGAGAGCTGGCCCGCCACCACGTGGTGGGTGAGGATCGAGGTGAGCGTCTTCTTGTCCTTGAGGACCGCGTTGAGGTCCTTCTTGGGGATCTTGTTGAACGCGTCGTCGGTCGGCGCGAAGACGGTGAGGCCGTCGGCCGAGTTGAGCGTGTCGACGAGGCCGGCCTTGCCGACCGCGGTCACCAGGGTGCCGAGCAGCGGGTTGGCGCTGGCCGCGGTGGCGACCGGCTCGGTGGCCATGCCGTCGAACGAGCCCGCGCCGTCGGTCGGGACCAGCTCGCAGCCGGGGCCGAAGGTCTGGGCGCCGGCGCCCATGGCCTCGGTGCTCTCCTCGGCGGGGGTCTCCTCCGGCGTCGACGGGGCCGCCGAGCTGGCGGTGTCGGTGGCGGTGGAGCCCTCGTCGTCGGAGCCGCAGGCGGCCATGCCGAGGGAGAGGGTGAGGGCGAGAGCCGCCAGGCCGGTGGTGCGGTGGAGCTTCGTCTTCATCTGCTTGCCTTTCCGTTGCCGCCGGGGTTCGGCGGGCGATGGTCTGTGGTGCTGTCGGGGTGTCTCCCCGTGTTGCACCAGGGGTTCGGCGCGGGCCGGCGGGCGGATGGGTGCGGATCCGGGGAATCTCGGCCGGTCCAGTCCACGCGCTGGCCGCGGGGGCTCAGCCGACGTTGACGACGATCCGCTGGATGCCGCTGGAGCCGTCGGGGAACGGCGTCGCGCGGGCGGCGGTCTGGACGTCGCCGTCGAGGGTGGTGGCCCGGGCGGCCAGCTCGTGCTGGCCCGGCTTCGCGTCCCAGCGGAGGAACCACTGGCGCCAGTAGTCCACGCCGACGTCGGGGCCGAGCTCGGCGGGCTGCCAGGGCCCGCCGTCGATCTGCACCTCCACGCCGTCGATGCCGCGGTGCTGCGCCCAGGCGACGCCGCCGATGACCACCTGGCCGGCGTCGCTGGTCGAGAGCGGGCGCGGGGTGTCGATGCGGGTGGCGATCTTGATCGGGGCGTCGGTGGCCCAGTCGCGTTGGGTCCAGTAGGCCTGCGCGTCGTCGTACGTCGTCAGGGCGAGGCGCGAGAGCCACTTGGTCGCGCCCACAAAGCCGTAGAGGCCGGGCGTGACGAGCCGCGCCGGGAAGCCGTGCCGCACCGGCAGCGGCGCGCCGTTCATGCCGACGGCGACGAGGGTGTCGCGGCCGTCGAGCGCGACCTCCAGCGGGGTGCTGATCGTGAAGCCGTCGACGTCGGTGGAGAAGAGCTGGTCGGCGCGGGTGTCGTCGATGCCGGCGCGGTCGAGCAGCGTCCGGAGCGGTACGCCGAGCCAGCGCGCCGCGCCGACGTACGTCCCGCCGACCTCGTTGGAGACGCAGGTGAGCGTGATGTCCTTCTCGACCAGCGGCATCGCGAGCAGCTGGGCGTAGGAGAAGGAGACCTCCCGCTCGACGTCGCCGTCGATGGTCAGCCGCCACGAGTCGACGTCGACCGTCGGCAGGGCGAGGCGGGTGTCGACGCGGTAGAAGTCCTTCGTCGGGGTCTGCAGCGGCGAGACCCCCGGCACCGTCCGCTCCAGACCCTGCGGCAGCTCGCCGGCGGGCTTCGCGGCGGCGGGCAGGGTCACGTCGCCCGGCCCGGTGCGTCGCCGCGCCAGCCACTCCCCGGCACCGGCGAGCGCCGCCGCGCCGAGCGCCGCGGCGCCGAGCACCGCTCGACGTGAGGCCCCGGTGGCCGTCCCCTCCCCACTGCGGGGCCGGCCACCGGGGCGGATCAGGAGAGCCAGGACGCCGACGCCGACCAGGGCCGTGACCACGGCGGGCAGCGCGTCCAGCGGCGACGCGGCCGGCCGGGAGAGCGCGGCGGCCCCCGTCACCGCCGCGAGCCCCACGACCGTTGCCGCCCCGGCCGCGAACCGCCGCCGCGCGAGCAGCCCGGCGAGCGCCGCCAGGGCGAGCGCGCCCAGCAGCACCGAGCCGATCAGCAGCGGCTTGTCCCAGGTGCCGAACGTCGCCACCGCCCACTCCTTCACCGGCGTGGGCGTCAGGTCGATCACCGTCGACCCCACCGCGAGCACCGGCGAGGTCGCCGGGTCCGTGGCCGCGGCGACGACATGACCCGCCGCCGCGCCCGCGAGCGCGGCCACCGCCCCCGACGTCGCCGCGAAGGCGCGGGAGACGGGCGGGTGCGTCGGGTCGGGCACGGCGGGATTGCTCATGGGGGTGCTTCGTCGCCGCCGGGTGTCTCGGATGGGTCGGGGACGGGGCCGGACCGCTCCGGTGAGGCAGGATGACCGGCATGACCGAGCTGGTGCACTACGCCGTCGACGGGGCCGTGGCGACGGTGACCCTGGACTCCCCGCACAACCGCAACGCCCTCTCGCGCCAGCTGGTGACCGAGCTGGCCGCGCGGCTGGCCGAGGCGGAGGCCGACGCGGCCGTCCTCGTGGTGCTGCTCCGCTCGTCGGGCCGGGTCTTCTGCTCCGGGGCCGACCTCTCCGAGGCGTCGTCGGGCGGCATGGAGGAGGGCACCCGCGCGATCGTGGCCCTGCAGCGCGCGATCGTGGCCAGCGCGAAGGCGTACGTCGTCGAGGTGGCCGGCCCGGTCCGCGCCGGCGGCATCGGGCTGGTGGCCGCGGCCGACGTCGCGGTCGTCAGCGAGGAGGCGACGTTCGCGCTCACCGAGGTCAAGCTCGGGCTGGCGGCGGCGATCATCTCGCTCACCGTGCACCACCGGATGACCCCGCGGGCCGCCGCGCTGGCCACGCTCGGGGGTGAGGTGTTCGGCGGCGCCGAGGCCGCGGCGGGAGGCCTGGTGACGAAGGCCGTGCCGGGCGACGCGCTCGCCGACGAGGTGGCCGCCGTGTGCGCCTCGCTCGCCACCGGCGCCGCCCAGGGGATCCGGGAGTCCAAGCGGGTGCTCAACCGCGACCTGCTGGCCCGGATCGACGCTCACGGCGAGGAGCTGGCCGAGCTCTCCACGCGGCTGTTCGCCTCCGAGGAGGCGCGCGAGGCGATGACGGCGTTCCTGAGCCGGAAGCGGTAGGCCACTGCGCGCGGGCGCGGGCAACCATTCGGACGCCCTAGGCGGTGCGTAGGGGTGTGACCATCACGACCGACGCGGGGACGGGGGAGTGGGTGAGCGCCAGCGCGGACTTCGACGCGTTCGTGGCCGCTCGCTCGACGGCCCTGCTGCGGACGGCGTACCTGCTGACCCGCGACCAGCTGCTGGCCGAGGACCTGCTGCAGACCGCGCTGGCGAAGGCGTGGCTCGCGTGGTCGCGGATCGAGGGTGAGCCGGAGGCCTATGTCCGGCGGATCGTCGTCAACACCTACGCGTCGTGGTGGCGGCGCAAGTGGCGGGGCGAGCTGCCCACCGACGAGCTCCCCGAGTCGGGCACTGCGGCCGCCGACGTCGAAGGGGCCAACGACCTCTGGGACGCGCTCGGCCGCCTGCCGCGCCGGCAGCGCGCCGTCGTGGTGCTGCGCTACTTCGAGGACCTCACCGAGGCCCAGACCGCCGCGCTGCTCGGATGCTCGGTGGGCACGGTCAAGAGCCAGACCAGCAAGGCGTTCGCCAAGCTGCGGATCGACCCGTCGCTGGCGCGCACCGACGAGACGAGCGAGGAGGGGCGCGCATGAACACCCTCGAGGACCTCCGCGCCACGCTGCACGGACGCGCGAACGAGGTCGAGCACCGACCCGAGGTCGCGCGGGCCGCGGCCGTGCACCAGCGTGTGGCCGTCGTACGCCGGCAGCGGCGGGCCGTCGTCGCGGGTGTCGTCGCGGCCGTGCTGGCCGTGGTGGGAGGCGTCGCCCTGATGCCCGACCGGCGCCCTCCGGACCCGGCTGAGCGCCGGCTGGCCGGACACCTGGCGCCCGAGACCATCGACTCCCTCGGCTACACCTTCACTTTCGACCGAGGCTTCGAGGGTGAGAACCGTCGCCGGGTGAGCCTCGAGGCGTCGCGGGAACCGAGGATCGTGGCCTGGGCGTCGTCCGTCGACGACCTCAGGCTGCGGTCCGACTTCGATCTGGACGGTGACGGCGCGGTGCCCGACACGATGCGGACCGTGTCGGACTTCAGCGACTGGATGCTGGTCCGCCCCGGTGACGCCGGGTGGGTCCAGCCTCGCTCCTCGGGCACGGTTGCCGTGGCCGTCTACACACTGTCAGCGCGACCGGCGGGGCTGACCAAGGACGACATGACGTGGCGGCAGCAGGTCCCAGGCGGGAGGCTGGTCGGCGCGGAGATCGGCGACCGGGGGCAGAGCGAGGTCACCCTCACCGTCACCCTGCCGGAAGGCCGCATCGGGTTCGGCGGCTTCTGCCACGTCAGCCGGAAGGCGGGTGCCGGTGAGCTCGGCGGCCCGTGGGTGAGCTATCTGGTCGACGGCGAACCCGTCCTCGGCGGTGGCGACTGCGTCGACCCGCGGGCGACGTACGACCTCTTCGCAGGGCTGTTGACGCCGTCGACCGATGGCATCCGGGCCGGCGGCAGGACCTACGTTGCCGGCGACACGGTGACGGTGACGGCAAGGCTCACCGACGGCTCGCCATCGGCGAGGCTCATCGAGGACCCCGGCACCCGGCTGGCGATGGCGCTCTATGCGGTCGTAGACGGCGACGACGTGCTCGAGCGCGATGGTCACCTCTGGCGGCTGGCGAGCACCGAGACGGTGACCGGCGAGGCGCGCTTCACCGCGCCCGAAGGCTGGGTGCTGCCGGTGCTCACGCTTCCGGACTCCGGCCCGACCTCCTGGGTGGTGCGCTACGGCGGTGATGTCGTCCAGCGGATCGGCGTCCCGGTCCGTGGCTCCATCGGGCTGACCACGCTGGCGCCGTGGCGGTCGCGAGAAATCAGGCTGACAACGAGGTCGAGGGACGCCGGCACCGTCACCGTCGATCTCTACGTTCGCGCCGACTGACGGACCTTCGGCCACGCCGCCATGACCCCGGCGGTACGCTTGTGAACTTGCCGGAAGCGGCACAGGCACAGCACGAGAAGGACGGGCCAGAAGGTGGCAGACGAGCTGGTCGCACGCGAGATCGCGACCGAGCAGGAGTTCGTGGACCGCGTCTACGTCCAGCTCGAGAAGTCCGCGGCCGCCGCACAGGCGCTCGCCCGCGAGGGTCACGGGCGCGGCGCGCTGGGTCATGAGGGCGGTCTCGTGGAGCGCGACGCGATGGTCTTCCAGGCGGCCCGCCGGATCGCCCAGCTCGACGCCGCCCACGAGGGGCTGGTCTTCGGGCGGCTCGACCTGCGGCCCGAGCTCGACCCCGACCCGCGCTACATCG
>JAUILS010000197.1 GCA_030432975.1 Actinomycetes bacterium | reverse complement strand
CCGCCCGCCACGCCGGCACCCGGCCCTCCTGCAGCTGGCCCCAGAGCTTCGGGAGCCGCCACGCGATCTCCAACCCGTGCCCGATCAGGCGGCGTCCCGACTGGGTGGAGACACCCAGGGCGGCGGCGAACTCCGCGATGGCGTCCTCCGCGATCTCCGGAGCGCCGTCGCCGGCCAGCGGGACGGTCTGCCCGGACTCCCACCAATAGGCCGCGTCCCCGGTGTCGGTGGGCTCGTGCAGCGCCGCCCACTCCACCGCCGCCACCAGCTCAGCCACCGCAGCCGCGTCCTTGGTCCGACGCGCCGCGCGGGCGGCAGCCAACACCCGATCCGGAGACCCCGGAACCGGGACCTCCTCAGGCAGGTCGGCTGCTGTGCTCATACCGACAACCCAAACAGGCAGCACCGACAGTCGAGCCCGACCCGAGGCCTCTGGTCCCGCATGCTGAGACAATTTCAGAAGAAAGTTTCGGAGCAATTCTTGGGGGGCGCCGCGGGGTCCGGCCGAGGGACCCGGCGGCGGCCCGCGGACCTCAGCCCGGTGCGGCCCCTCGGCTCATCGCTGCCGGGACCGCGACCCCAGCAGACCCCGGCGACCGCCAGCAGACCTCAGCCCGGCACGGCCCCGGCTCATCACTGCCCACCACGGCAACCACTGCCCTCCGTACGCCGCGAGCGAGCGAGCACCCACGACGCGCCCACGCGCCCCGGGCAACAAGTAGTCGTCAGAGGCCGTGCGTCTCCACGGAGTCCAGGACACGGTAGGCCTCGGCCTGGCTGTCGCTGCGGACCTGCACCCACAGCAGCCGGGTGGGGGTGACCCGGACGACGCGCTCGACGACGACGCCGGGGCAGCCGGTCCAGACGACGGTCGTCAGCGGGTCGCCGTCGCGGATGTCGTCGGTGCGCGACCCGGCGCCGGGGCACTCGGGGTGGCCGGGCACGGAGGCGGGGAGGCCGTCGCCGGGGAGCAGGCCGACGAAGACGCCCTCGCCCTCCTCCTGCGGGTCGGTCCAGCCGTCGCCCGACCCCGCCGACACCGCCGGGAAGCGGGCGTCCTGCCCCGGGGGCTTCCAGGTCTTGGTCGACAGCGCGGTGTCCCAGCCGCGCGGCACCGCCACGCTCACGGCGCCCGAGGCGTCGCTGACCGAGACGTCCGGCGCGGTCCGCTGAGCGGCGTACACCCCGGCCGCGCCGCCCGCCGCCAGTGCCAGCACGCCCAGCAGCGCCACCACCGACCGCGGCCACCGGCGCCGGGCGTCCGCGACCTCGGCCGACGGGAACGACCCTGGCTGCGAGCCAGGCTGGGAGCCGGGCTGCGGCGCGGTGGCGTACGGCGACGGCCGGTGGCCCGGCATCGTCAGGTCCGGGTCGGCGGGGATCCACGCCTCCGGGCCGTCGGCGAGCGCCTCCGGATGGTCGGCGACGGCCTCGCTCAGCACCGACAGGAACGTCGCGATCGACGGCCAGCGGTCCTCGCGCGCCGGCGCCATCGCGCGCAGCACCGCCGCCTCCACCCCGGGCGGCAGCCCCGGCGCCAGCGCCGGGGGCGGCGGCGGATGGGTGGCGGCCGCCAGCGACGCGTGGGCGTACGGCGGCCGCCCACCGACCAGCAGATAGGCCAGCGCGCCGAGGGAGTACTGGTCGGAGCGCTCGTCGAGCGGCTCGCCGCGCGCCTGCTCCGGCGAGACGTACGACGGCGTGCCCCCGATCATGGTCAGCCGCGACGACGCCTCCATCGCCTTGCCCAGGCCGAGGTCGCCGACCATCGCGCGGACCTGGCCGTCGACGGTCCGGAAGAGCACGTTGGCGGGCTTCACGTCGCGGTGCAGCACGCCCCGCTGGTGCAGCGCCTGCAGCCCCGCGCCCACCTGCCGGATGACCGCGATCGCCTGCCCCAGCGGCAGCTGCGAGAGGTCGAGCCGGTCGACCAGGTTGCCCTGGTCGGCGTAGGCCATCACCAGGTAGGGCCGCCCGTCGTCGAGCTGGCCGGCGTCGTAGACCGGCACCACGTGCGGCGACTCGACCTTGCGCAGGAAGCGCCCCTCCTCGACGAAGCGCTGCCGCACGTGCTGGTCCTCGCTCCAGTTGTCGGCGAGCACCTTCACCGCGACCAGCGAGTCGAGCTCCTCGTCGTGGGCCAGCCACACCGTCGCGAACCCGCCCGCGCCGATCCGCCGGCGCACGGCGTAGCGGCCGAGACGAGAGGGTGAGGACACCCCGGCATTATGGTGCAGAGGGTCAATCCACCACGGACAGGCGGGAGCAAGCAGTGAGCCTCGGGGGACTCGCACTGGAGCCGGACGAGATCGACGATCTCGCCCGGAGGGCGCAGGACGGCGACCGGGCGGCGCTGGAGGACCTCCTCGCCGCGGTGCGCCCGCGCGCGCTCAACGTCTGCCGCGGCGTCTTCCCCTACTCCCCCGACGCCGAGGACGCCTGCCAGGAGGCGCTGATCAGCGTCGCCGCCAAGATCGGCTCGTGGAACGGCCGCGGCCGGTTCACCACCTGGCTGCACGTGGTGGCGCTCAACGCGGCCCGGTCGGCGTACCGCCGGATGAAGCGGCAGGCGATCGCCGCCGAGGCCGAGCAGGTCGACCGCCCCGACCCGCGCACCACCAGCGTCATCGCCGGCACCCGCCTCGACATGCTCGAGGCGATGGAGGCCCTCGAGCGCGACCACCCGCAGTACGTCGAGCCGCTGATCCTGCGGCTGTACGGCGAGCTGACCTACGACGAGATCGCCGAGCAGCTCGGCCTCCCCGTCGGCACGGTCAAGGCGCAGGTGCACCACGGCCGGCGGCTGGCCCGGCCGATGCTGCGGGGCCCGGAATGACCGCCGCGCTGCGGCCGATCGAGCCGCGCGACCACGCCGCCGTGCTGGCGCTCAACCACACCAACGTCGACCTGCTGTCACCGCTCGACGAGGCGCGGCTGCACGAGCTGCTGGCGCTGTCCGACCGCGCCGACGTCGTCGACGTCGACGGCGCCGTCGCGGGGTTCGTGATGACCTTCGGCCCCGGCACGCCCTACGACTCCGCCAACTACGTCGAGTTCACCGAGCGCTACGGCCCGGCGTTCTACTACCTCGACCGGGTCGCCATCGACGCGGCCTTCCGCCGGCAGGGGCTGGCCGGCCTGGTCTACGACGAGATCGAGCGGGTGGCGGCGCCGTACTCCCGGCTGACGCTGGAGGTCAACATCCAGCCGCCCAACGATGCGTCGCTGGCCTTCCACCTCGGGCGCGGCTTCGTCGAGGTCGGCACCCTCGGCGACGAGACCAAGACCGTCTCGCTGATGTCGAAGGAGCTCCGGTGAGGCTCACCGTCGCCGCCGTGGCGCTGGCGCTCCTCGTGACCGGGTGCACCGCCGACCCCGAGCAGCCGGAGCCGGCCCCCTCGACACCCGCCGCGGAGAGCGCGGAGCCCGGTCCGGGCGACGGCGATCCGACGGACCTCGGCGCCGCCGAGAGCGAGCCGGTGGAGGACAGCGTCTATCCCCGGGTCGGCGACCCGTCGGTCGACGCGCTGCGCTACGACCTCGACCTCACCTGGGACCGCAAGCGGCAGCGGCTGCGCGGCCTCGAGACGCTGGAGTTCCGGGCGACCACCACGGGCGACTCCTTCCAGCTCGACTTCGCCGCCCCGCTGCGGGTCATCGACGCCACCCTCGACGGCGAGCCGGTCGAGACCGACCACGTCGGCAAGGACCTCGTGGTCGCCGCGCCGGTCGAGGCCGACCGCGAGTACACCTTCGTGCTGCGCTATGCCGGCCGGCCCCAGCCGGTCAAGGCGCCCACGACCCGCTCCGACTTCTCCACCACCGGCTGGACCGTCTCGGACTCCGGGTCGGTCTGGACGATGCAGGAGCCCTACGGCGCCTACACGTGGTACGCCGTCAACGACCAGCCGTCCGACAAGGCGCTCTACGACTTCACGGTGCGCGTCGCCGCGCCGTGGGTCGGCATCACCAACGGCGTCCTGGAGTCGCGCGAGGTGGTCGACGGCCAGACGGTGACGGAGTTCCACCTCGCCGAGCCCGCGGCGTCGTACCTCGTCACGATCGCCATCGGCGACTACGCCGTGCGCCGCGACGAGACCTCCTCGGGCATCCCCGTGACCTACTGGGCGCTGCGCTCGCAGCGGGGCGCCTTCCGCGACCTGACCTTCGGCACCGAGGCCCTCGAGTGGATCGAGGAGAAGCTCGGCCCCTACCCCTTCTCCAGCGCCGGCATCGTGCTCACCGAGTCGACGAGCGGCATGGAGACCCAGACGATGGTCACCCTCGGCGACACCGACTACATCCGCTCCAAGCCGGTGATCGTGCACGAGCTGGTCCACCAGTGGTACGGCGACCTGGTCACGCCGACCGACTGGAGCGAGCTCTGGATGAACGAGGGGATGACGACCTACCTCCAGCTCGTGTGGGAGGCCGAGGACGGCGAGCAGCCGATCGACACCGTGATGGAGAACCTCCGCCCGGTCGACCAGCGGCTGCGCGACCAGGCAGGCCCGCCGGCCGACTACGACCCGCGGGCCTTCGGGTCGGGCAACGTCTACTACTGCCCCGCCCTGATGTGGCACGACCTGCGCCGCGAGGTCGGCGACGACACGTTCTGGCGGCTGGTGCGGGAGTGGCCGCGCACGGCGGCGTACGGCAACGCCACCCGCGAGGAGTGGACCACCTGGTGGGAGGAGCAGACCGGCCTCGAGCTCGAGGCGTTCTTCACGGCCTGGCTCGACGGCGACACCACGCCGAAGCCCGGCGAGGTGTGACCGGCGAGCTCGGACCGGCGAGGTGTGACGGTCTGAGCGACCGTCAGCCGCGGCCCTTCATCATCACGTTCCAGTAGAGCGTGGGCAGCCCGCGACGCTTGAGGTACCACATGTCGCGGCGCTCCTTGGTCGTGTCGATGAACGGGAACGACGGCTTCGGCTCCATGGTGTAGTCGAACTCCGCGAGCAGCATCTTGTTGCGCGCCGTCGTGAGCGGGCAGGAGGCGTAGCCGCCGTAGGAGCCGTCGAGCGGCGTGCCGGCCATCTGCGCCTGGAGGTTCTGCACCACCACGGGGTACTGCTTGCGGACCGCGGCGCCGGTCTTGGAGTTGGGGGTGGAGCCCGCGTCGCCGAGCGCGAAGATGTTGGGGAACCGCGTTTGCTGCATGGAGTTCTTGTCGACCTCGACGTAGCCGGCCGGGTTCTCCGGGTCCGCCAGCGGCCCGCCCTTGATCCAGTCGGGCGCCGACTGCGGCGGCACCACGTGGGCCATGTCGAAGTCGATGGTCTGGGTCGACTGGTCGGTGTTGTCGCGGATCACCGCGGTGCGGCCCTCGCCGTCGATCTCGATCAGCTCGGAGTTCTTGTGGACCTCGATGCCGTAGCGCGCGACGACCCGCTCCAGCTCGTCGGCGAACGCCTTGACGCCGAACATGCCCGGCGTCGGCAGCACCAGCACGACGCGCATGTCCTTGAGGTTGCCCTGCTGGCGCCAGTAGTCGGCGGAGAGGTAGGCGATCTTCTGCGGCGCGCCCGCGCACTTGATCGGGCCGGCCGGCATCGTGAAGAGCGCCGTGCCCTTCTTGACGCCCTGGATGTTGCGCCAGGTCTTGGCCGTCGACTCCAGCACGTAGTTGGAGGACACCGACGGCGTCTCCATCGCCTCGGCCATGCCGGAGACGCCGGTGAAGTTGAGCTGGATGCCGGGGCAGACGACGAGGTAGTCGTAGCCCACGGTGCGACCGTCGGAGAGGGTCACCGACTGCTGGTCGGGGTCGACCGACTCGGCGGCGGCCTTGATCCAGTCGGCACCCTTCGGCATCACCGACGCCTGGGAGCGCACGGTCTCGGCGGCGGTGGCGCAGCCGGCGCCGACCAACGTTCACAGCGGCTGGTAGTAGTGCTTGTCGGCCGGGTCGATCACCGCGACGTCGGTCTCGCCCTGGCGAAGCAGCCGGGCCGCCACGGGGATGCCGGCGGTGCCCGCCCCGATGATGACGATCTTGTGGTGGAGGTTGGTCGCCATGTCTCTTCTGCTTCCCCTGCGGTCGAGAGTGCGGGCCTCGATTTCTGAGACGAATGCCCGTACATTTGGGTGTGAGCCACGTTACTCGACCCGCGTTGTCCGAGGCAAGGCTCACCTGCTCTTGACTCCGGCCGAATAGTCCGTACATTGGATACCCCTGGTGGTATCGACAGGAGGACCCCATGCAGATCATCCCGTTCCGCACGCCCGGCCTGGGTGACCAGACCTATCTCTTCGAGCACG
>JAUILS010000196.1 GCA_030432975.1 Actinomycetes bacterium | reverse complement strand
CAGCGGCAGCAGGGCCAGCAGCAGGAGCCCGATGCCGGCGGCCGCCCACAGCACCACGACCACCCACGGGGCGGAGGCGTCGTCGTCGCGGTCGCGGTCGTCCTCGGCGGAGTCCAGCGGCGGGGCCGGAGGCTCGCGCGGCGGGTCGGGCGGCGGCAGCACCTCGGGCTGCGGGTCCTCCTGGGGCTGCGGCGCCTTGGTGTCCGGCGTCTTGTCGCGCTCGGGCGTCGGGTCGAACGGCACCCAGCCGAGCTCGCCGAAGTCGACCTCCACCCACACCCGCGCGTCGGCGCCGGTGACCGGCAGCGGACCGTCCGGCCGCGGCTCGTCGGGGTCGGGCATGAAGCCCATCACCACCCGGGCGGGCAGGCGCAGGTGCCGCGCCATCAGCGCCATCGCGACGGCGTACTGCTCGTCGTCGCCGACCAGCTGGGTGCCCGACAGGAACGTCGAGATCCGCTCGGTGGTGTGGCCGGGGCGGGAGGGGCTGCGGGAGCCGTCGGAGAAGTAGCCCTGGCTGCGCAGCTGCTCGCTGAGCGCGGCGAGCTGGTCGTAGGGCGTCTCGGCCCTGCCCGCCAGCTCCGGCGCGAGCTTGCCGACGACGTCGGGCACCCCGCGCGGCTCGGGCAGCACCACGTCGGCCACCGGCGCCGCCTCGAGCGCCGCGCTGTCCGGCTCGGCGGGGAGCGCGACCTCCAGGGTGTACGCCGACCCGGGCCGCAGCCCGGCGGTGGTCAGCGCGTTGCCGGTGTCGCGGTTGTAGTAGAGCCCGTCCGCCAGCAGCGGGGCCTCGGCACCCTCGAAGCGCACGCCCCGCAGGTCGCCGCTGCCGGGCAGCCAGACGCCGGCGTAGTCGTCGACGGCGACCGCGAGCGTCGTCACCGGCGCCTCCCCCGCGCCGGCCGCAGCGATCGCGGTGCCGACCCTGCGGAGGCCGGCCGACCCCTCCCCCACGCGGAACACGTTGCCGTCGTAGGTGTCCAGCGCCGCCAGCCGGATCCGGGCGTCCTCGGGGAGCCCGTCGACGGTGAACAGCACGGCGTCCTTGCGGTCCCGCTCGAAGGAGCGGAAGAGCGTGAGCGGGGTGGCGTAGTCGCGCAGGTCCAGCGGCGGGGTGACGTCCTCGCGCAGCACGTAGCGGTCGTCGTGGGGTGTGGCAGCCGCGACCCCGACGCCGGCCACGGCCGCCAGCCCGAGCAGCAGGCCGGCCAGCGCGCCCTGCTGGAGCCGGGGGTGCGCGACCGAGGGGCGCTGGAGGATCTCGGCGGAGTCGTCGTCGCGGCGGTGCCCCTGCCGCCACGCCGCCCAGGCCAGCCCGACGACCGAGAACACCACGCCCAGCAGCCCCGCCAGCGGTGCCTGCGGGACGCCCCACAGGATGCCGACGACGAGGAGTGCCAGGGCCGGCAGCAGCGCGAGCAGCGACCACCGGCGCAGGCGCAGCGCGGCGCTCACCGCCAGCACCGAGGCGACCAGCCCCGACAGGAACGGCACGACGGCCGGGCCGGCGAAGGCGTCGGCCGGCGGGGTCACCGTGAGCAGGTCGCGCCACGACTGGAAGCCCAGGAACAGCAGCCGGTGCAGGGTCTCCGCCGACGGCAGCACGCCGGCCAGCAGGGTGTCGGGGAGCGCGACGAGGCCGCCGGCCAGGAAGTACGCCGCCACGACGAGCGCCGCGACCGCGAAGAACCCCCAGCGCCGCCAGGCTCCCAGCGTCGCGGCCGCCCCGCCGAGGAGGACGCCGGCGCCCGCGGCGACGTAGCCCACCCGGCCGTCGAAGACCGGCCCGAACGACAGCACGCCCACGCCGAGCAGCAGCGTCATCGCGCCGAGGTCGACCAGCTGCCGCCGGGTCATCGCAGCCCCCGCATCCCGGCGGGCAGGTCCTCGACCGTCCCCACGTCGAGCACCGACAGCGCCCCCACCCGGTGGCGCGCCAGCGCGCGGCTGCCGTCGCAGCGCACCGCGAAGGCACGGACGTCGAGCGGCAGCTGGCGGGCGGCGGCGTGCAGCTCGCGCGCCTGCACCCGGGCGCCGGTCACCAGCGCCGCGACCGACGCGGCGGGCACGGCGGCGACGGCCTGGCCGACCAGGTCGATCACGCCGTGCGCCTCGGGGGCCGGCTCGACGGCGGCCAGCCGGTCGAGCAGCCCCGGCCCGCGGGCGAAGGTCAGCCGGCCGCGCTGGGTGACCACGCTGACGTCCCGCTCCTCGCGGAGCGCGTGCAGCGCCAGGGAGCCGGCGACGGAGACGGCGGTCTCGAGGTCGTCGGGGTCGGCGTACTCCTCGGGGCGCAGCGAGAGCATCACCAGCAGGTGCGAGCGCCGGGTCTCCTCGAACTGCCGCACGATCAGCCGGCCCACCCGGGCGGTGGTGCGCCAGTGCACCGAGCGCCGGTCGTCGCCGGGCACGTAGTCGCGCAGCGCGTGGAACGACACGTCCGAGGAGGAGAGGTCCTGGGTGGTCACCCCCTCGATGTCGCGCAGGAAGCCGCTGGTGTCGGCATCCAGCGCCACCGTGCGGGGGTGCACGAACAGCTCCACCGGCTCGCTCCACGGCTGCTCGCGGCGGAGCAGGCCGAGCGGGTCGCCGTGCACCGCGGCCACCGGCCCGAGGGCGACCACGCCGCGACGCCGGGCCGGCACGGAGAACACCTCGCGGTGCTCCTCGCCGCGACCGAGCCCCGCCACCCGGAAGGTCGCCGACGCCTCCCCGACCGGCAGCGAGACCGTCGTCGGCAGGCTGGCTCGGCTCGCCTCGTTGCGGACCACGACCTCGCCCCACGCCCGGGAGCCGACGACGACCCGCGGGCTCTCCAGCTCGATGCGCGCGGCGTAGCGCACCCGGGCCAGCGTCCAGGCCACGGCGGCGAGCGTGACCGCCAGCCAGCCCGCCCCGAGCACGGTCAGCTCGACCCAATGGCCGAGCAGTCCCGCCACCAGCGCCGCCAGGCCGACCAGCGCGACGGCGTACCCGAGCGGCGACGGTACGCCGAGCCAGGGCACCCGCTCGCGGGCCCGCGGGAGGACCCCCTCGGGGGCCCGGTCGGGCGGGGACACCTCAGGCGCCCCGGGCCTGCGGCGGGGCCACGGTGTCGAGTGCGCGGTCGAGCACGGACGCCTGCGTGGTGCCGGCGAACTCCGCCTCGGGGTCGAGCACCAGCCGGTGCGCCCACACCGGCCGGGCGAGCGTCTTGACGTCGTCGGGGGTGACGTACGCGCGGCCCTGCGACGCCGCCCAGACCCGCGCGGCGCGCACCATCGCGATGCCGCCGCGGGTCGAGACCCCGAGCGTGGTGTCGGGGTGGTCGCGGGTCGCCTCGGCCAGCTGCTGGACGTAGTCGAGCACCGCCCCGTCGACGTGGTTGTCGCGGACCAGGTCGGCCATCTCGGCCACCGCCTCGGTGGTGACCACTGGCTGGAGGTCCTGGGTGCGGTCGGGGCGGGCGGAGCCGGCCAGCACCTGCAGCGCGGCCTGACGGTCGGGGTAGCCGACGGACGTCTTCATCAGGAACCGGTCGAGCTGCGCCTCCGGCAGCCGGTAGGTGCCGGCCTGCTCGACGGGGTTCTGAGTGGCGATCACCATGAACGGCCGCCCGGTCTCGTAGCGGGTGCCGTCGACGGTCACGTGCGACTCCTCCATCACCTCCAGCAGCGCCGACTGGGTCTTCGGCGAGGCGCGGTTGATCTCGTCGGCCAGCACGATCGAGGCGAAGATGGGGCCGCGGTGGAACTCCCAGCGCCCGCTCCCCTGGTCGAACATGGTGACGCCGGTGATGTCGGAGGGCAGCAGGTCGGGGGTGAACTGGATCCGGTTGTGGGTGCCGTGCACCGACGCCGCGATCGCCCGCGCCAGAGCGGTCTTGCCGGTGCCGGGCGCGTCCTCGAGCAGCAGGTGGCCCTCGGTGAGCATGCAGGTGAGCGCCAGCCGGATCACCGGGGCCTTGCCGAGCAGCGCCTGCCCGACGTTGTCGGTCAGCGTGCTGAAGGTCTCGGCGAACCAGGCGGCGTGGTCGGTCGTCAGGCTCATGCGGGGGCTTTCTCGGTCTCGGTGGAGGCGGGCTGGGTCTGGCTCGGGACAGGGTGGTGCCGTGGTGCGGCGCTAGTTCTGGGTGCAGGTGATCGGGCTGCTCGGGGGGTTGTAGCCGTCCTGGATCTTGCCGGTGTTGGTCCACCCGCGGTCGCCGCCGTTGTCGACAGCCAGGTCGCCGTTGTAGTCGCCGGCGCCGGAGCCGGCGATGAAGCAGTGCACCGTGCTGTTGGGCCGGTAGTCCCACAGCCGGACCTGGATGTGCTTGCAGGTGCCCTGGATCGTCCCCGGGCAGGCGACCGCCGCGCCGCGCTGCCACTCGTGGTACGACGGCGGCCAGGCGCGGTCGCTCGCGGAGGCCGAGGGCCCCCAGGCCGTGCCGCTGCTCATCGCCCGGACCGCCAGCGTGACGGAGCCACCCTGGCCGGTCGACACGGTCCGGGACCCGCTGACCGGAGCCGAGGCCCACCCGCCGCCGTTGACGGAGACCTGCACCGCGCTGACCGGGCGTCCGTTGGCCGCTCCCGAGGCGTTCCAGGTGAAGCCCACGGACTCGTAGCCGCCGCTGGTGGTGATCGTGATGTTGCCGGTGGGCGGGCCGAAGGTGTTGACCGTCGCGGTCACCGCGTCGCCGTCGACCACCTCGCCGCGCACGTTGCTGCGCGCCCACACCCGGACCGTCTGGTTGGTGCCGTGGGGGAAGGCGGTGCTGGTGACGAGCTGGCCCGGGCTCACCTGCCCCTGGCTGCCGCCGGCGGCCCAGAAGTAGGTGATCTCCGAGGGGAGCGCGCCGTTGCCGGCGGCCGCCCCGAAGTCGAAGCGCGCCTGGTGGGCGGTGCCGGTCGGCGTCAGCCGGAGGTTGCTGACCGTGCCGGGCTTCTTGAACGCGCGGATCGCGTTGGACACCGGCGACCAGCCGCTCCAGCCGGCCTTGTTGCGCGCCCGGAACTCGAAGGTCTGGTCGTTGGTCGCGACCTGCAGGGTGACGTGGCAGCTCACGGCGGGCCGTTCGCCGCAGACGACGGCGCCGCCGGTGCGGCGTACCTCGTAGGTCATCGCCGGGTCGCCGTTGGCGTCGGGCTCGGACCAGGAGATGGTCGCCGTCGGGTCGAGGTTGCCGGCCGGGTCCTTCGCCACGCGCGGCGCGGCGAGGCCCTGCGGTGGACCGGCGGGGGTCTCGGGCGCGGAGGCGTCGGACCAGTCGGACGGCTCCTCGGCGAGGGAGTGCGCGCGCACCCGGAAGGTGTAGGCCGTGCCGTTGGCGAGGCCGTTCCAGGTGAACGACGTGCCGGTCAGCCCGTCGCGCTGGGTGACGCCGCCGACCGGCGGGCTCACCTCGAGGGTGTAGCTCGTGACCGGCGACCCGTCGGTGTGCGGCTTGGCCCAGCTGACGGTGATCTGCCGGTCGCCGAACGCCGCCGTGGGCGGCGCGGGCTGGTCGGGCTTGACGTCGGGGCGCACCTCGTTGGAGCGCGCCGACGGGTCGCTGTCGCCCACCTCGTTGGTCGCGACGACGCTGAACGTGACCCGCTTGTTGTTGGGCAGCCCGTCGACGGTGCAGGTGGTCACCCGGCCGCAGTCGCGGGTGCCGGTGTCCTCGCCGCGCCAGCTGACGGTGTAGCCCGTGATCTCGGCGCCGTTGTTGGCCGGCGCCCGCCAGCTCACCGTGGCCGTCTGCGACAGGTGGGTCTCGGCGACCACCGCGGTGGGCGGGTCGGGCCGGTCGCGCACGGTCAGCCGCACCAGCCCCTGCACCTGACGACGCCGGTCGCCGGTGGCGTCGGCGACGGTGTACTCCGCGGTCATCTGGCCGTGGAAGCCGGCCTTCGGCGTGATCGTCAGCGTCGTGCCGCGCTGGCTGACCGAGCCGTCGGTGGCCCGGACCGCCACCACCTCGATCGGCTCGCCCTCGGCGGCGAACGGGTTGGTGACGTAGGGCTTCACGTCGACGGTGCGGGGCTCGCCGGCGACGGCGTCGTCGATCACGATCGGCGTGGTGGAGACCAGCGGCCGGTTGGAGGCGACCACCCGGAGCGGGACCGACCCCGGGACCGGGTCGGTGCTGCCGTCGGTGAGGGTGAGGTCGGCGGTGCCGAGCGTGCCGGGCGTGGCGTCGGCCGGCGCGCTGACGGTGAGCCGTTGGCCCCGGACCGACACCTCGAACGGCGCGGTGGCGCCGCTGACCCGGAAGCTCACCCGCCCCTGGTCGCCCGGGTCAGGGTCGGTGACCATCGGC
>JAUILS010000009.1 GCA_030432975.1 Actinomycetes bacterium | reverse complement strand
CGCGAGCCGGCGCCCCGGCGCCGCGAGCCGGCGCTTATGTGGCCCGAGCCGGCGCTTGTGCGCGCCGACTCGCCGGTTCGATGCGCCGGAGTGCCGTTTCGCGCAGCCACGAGCGCCGTCTCGCCGCGCGGAAGCGCCGTCTCGGGGACCCGGAGCGCCGTCTCGTGGGTCAGAGGAGGGTGGCGGCCTTGTCGAGGACGGTGCGGAGGATGTCCTCCATCTCGTCGAAGTGCTCCTGGTCGCAGATGAGCGGGGGAGCGAGCTGGATGACGGGGTCGCCGCGGTCGTCGGCGCGGCAGTAGAGGCCGGCGTCGTACAGCGCCTTGGAGAGGAACCCGCGCAGCAGCCGCTCGGCCTCGTCGTCGTTGAACGTCTCCTTGGTCGTCTTGTCCTTGACCAGCTCGATGCCGTAGAAGTAGCCGTCGCCGCGGACGTCGCCGACGATCGGCAGGTCCAGCAGCCGCTCCAGCGTCGCCCGGAAGGCGCCCTCGTTGGCCCGGACGTGCTCGTTGACGCCCTCGGTCTCGAAGATCTCGAGGTTCTTCAGCGCCACGGCGCACGACACCGGGTGCCCGCCGAAGGTGTAGCCGTGCAGGAACGACTCGTGCCCCTGCCGGAACGGCTCCATCAGCCGGTCGCTGGTGATCATCGCCCCCAGCGGGGAGTAGCCCGAGGTGAGCCCCTTGGCGCTGGTGATGATGTCGGGCTGGTAGCCGTAGCGTTCCGCGCCGAACATGTGGCCGAGCCGGCCGTAGGCGCAGATGACCTCGTCCGAGACCAGCAGCACGTCGTGGTGGTCGCAGATCTCGCGAACCCGCTGGAAGTAGCCGGGCGGCGGCGGGAAGCAGCCGCCGGAGTTCTGCACCGGCTCGAGGAACACCGCGGCCACCGTCTCCGGCCCCTCGAACTCGATCGCCTCCTCGATCCGGTCGGCGGCCCACCGGCCGAACGCCTCGACGTCGTCGCCGTGCTCGGGCGCGCGGTAGAAGTTGGTGTTGGGCACCCGGAACGTCGAGGGCACCAGCGGCTCGAAGGGCGCCTTCATGCCGGGGATGCCGGTGATCGACAGCGCCCCCTGGGGGGTGCCGTGGTAGGCGATGGCCCGGCTGATCACCTTGTGCTTGGTGGGCTTGCCGGTGAGCTTGAAGTAGGCCTTGGCGAGCTTCCACGCGGACTCGACCGCCTCGCCGCCGCCGGTGGTGAAGAAGACCCGGTTGAGGTCGCCGGGGGCCAGGGTGGCGATCTTCTCGGCGAGCTCGATCGCGGCCGGGTGGGCGTAGGACCACAGCGGGTGGAACGCCAGCTGGGCGGCCTGCTCGGCGGCGACCTCGGCGAGGTCGGTGCGGCCGTGGCCGAGCTGGTTGACGAACAGGCCGGCCAGCCCGTCGAGGTAGCGCCGCCCCTGGTCGTCGTAGATGTAGGCGCCCTCGCCGCGGACGATGACGGGCATGTCGCCGCCCTCGTAGACGGAGTGCCGGGAGAAGTGCAGCCACAGGTGGTCGCGCGCGGCCTCCTGCCGGCGCTCGTGCTCCACCGCGTTGATCGCGTGGTCGTGGTCCATGCTCCCTCGTTCCTCGTCCCGGGATGGTGTCCCTATGGTGCCCGGTCCCAACGGCCTCGATCAAGCGGATCCGTGGCGAGGCGCAGTCGAAAGATGCGGATTTCGTTGTCTTCCCTCGATGTGACGGTGGCTGGTAGGAATCTCCCATGACCCGCTACGGCGCTCAGTTCGGCCCCGACATCACCTTCCTCGGCGTCCCCGCGGCCGACCTCGGCGACCCGGCGACGTACGCCGACGCGGACGTGGTCGTCGTCGGGGCGCCCTTCGACGGCGGCACGTCCCACCGCCCCGGCACCCGCTTCGGGCCGAGCGTGATCCGGCAGACCTGCTACCTCCCGCAGGACGGCTCGCGGCCGCACCTCGCCCTGCGCGTCGACGCGCTGCAGGACCTGCGGGTCGTCGACGTCGGCGACGTGGAGATGCCGCCCGGCGACATCGAGCGGGCCCTGGGCGCCCTCGAGGAGGCGGTGTACGCCGTCGCTGCCGCCGGCGCGGTCCCGCTGGTGCTCGGCGGCGACCACTCGATCGCCTACCCCGACGCGCACGGGGTGGCCCGCCACCTCGGGATGGGCCGGGTCTCGATGATCCACTTCGACGCCCACGCCGACACCGGCGACATCGAGTTCGGCTCGCTGTGGGGCCACGGCCAGCCGATGCGCCGGCTGATCGAGTCGGGCGCGCTGCGGGGCGACCGCTTCCTTCAGATGGGGCTGCGCGGCTACTGGCCGGGGCCCGAGACGCTGGGCTGGATGGCCGAGCAGCAGATGCGCTCCTACGAGATGACCGAGATCGTCAAGCGCGGCCTCGACGCCTGCCTCGACGAGGCCTTCGAGATCGCCCTCGACGACTGCGACGCGGTGTTCCTCTCCGTCGACATCGACGTCTGCGACCCCGGCCACGCGCCCGGCACCGGCACCCCGGAGCCGGGTGGGCTCTCCTCGCGCGAGCTGCTCGACGCGGTGCGCCGCATCTGCCGCGAGCTCCCGGTGGCCGGCGTCGACGTCGTCGAGGTGTCCCCGCCCTACGACCACGCCGAGATCACGGCGTACCTCGCCAACCGGGTCTGCCTGGAGGCGCTCTCCGGGCTCGCCGCGCGCAAGGTCGGCATCGACCACGACCCGGCCGGCCCGCTGCTCGAGGGCCGCTGATGACCCTCGTCCTGCGCAACGGCCACGCCTTCGACGGGGAGCGGCACCGACCCGGCCACGGCGTCGTGGTCGAGGACGACCGGATCGTCGCCCTGGCTCCCGACGACGACCTGCCGCGCGGTGCCGGCGTCACCGAGGTCGACCTGGCCGGCGGGCTGGTCGCGCCCGGCTTCGTCGACGCCCACGTGCACGCCGTGCAGGGCGGCCTGGAGCGGATCCGCTGCGACCTGTCGGAGCTGACCACCCGCGAGGACTACCTCGCCGCCGTCCGCGCGTACGCCGACGCGCACCCCGACCTGCCCTGGATCCAGGGCGGCGGCTGGGCGATGGCGGCGTTCCCGGGCGGCACCCCGACGGCCGCCGACCTCGACGCCGTCGTGCCGGACCGGCCGGTCTTCCTGCCCAACCGCGACCACCACGGCGGCTGGGCCAACTCCCGGGCGCTCGAGCTGGCCGGGATCGACGCGTCCACCCCCGACCCACCCGACGGCCGCCTGGAGCGCGACGCCGACGGCCGCCCCACCGGCACCCTCCACGAGGGAGCCATGGCGCTGGTCACGCGGGTGGCGCCGGTGGTCGCCGCCGAGGAGTACTACCAGGCCTTCCTCGCCGGCCAGCGGCACCTCCACGAGGTCGGCGTCACCGGCTGGCAGGACGCGATCCTCGGCGACTACGCCGGCATCGACGACCCGTCGGACACCTATCTCCGGGCCGCGGTGAGCGGCGACCTCACCGCCACCGTCGTGGGGGCGCTCTGGTGGGACCGCGACCGCGGCACCGAGCAGGTGGCGGGGCTGGTCGAGCGGCGCGCCACCTACTCCCACGGCCGCCTGCACGCCACGAGCGTCAAGATCATGCAGGACGGCGTGGCCGAGAACGGCACCGCCGCCCTCGGGGCCCCCTACCTCGACCGGTGCGGCCACCCGACCGACAACCGGGGTCACTCGTTCGTCGACGCGGCCGCGCTGCAGGAGGCGGTGGTCGCGCTGGCGGCCGAGCGCTTCCAGGTGCACGTGCACGCGATCGGCGACCGCGGGCACCGCGAGGCGCTCGACGCGTTCGAGCGGGCCCGTGGGATCGGCGGCGACCTGCGCCACCACATCGCCCACCTGCAGCTGATCGACCCCGTCGACGTGCCGCGCTTCGCCGAGCTCGGCGTCACCGCGACGATGCAGGCGCTCTGGGCGTGCCTCGACGACCAGATGGTCGAGCTGACCCTGCCCTTCCTGGGGGAGGAGCGCAGCGCCTGGCAGTACCCCTTCGGGGCGCTGCACCGCGCCGGCGCCCCGCTGGCCGCGGGCAGCGACTGGCCGGTCAGCTCGCCCGACCCGCTCGCCGCGATCCACGTGGCGGTCAACCGGACGGCGTACGGCGAGGCGGGGCCGGCCGGCTCCGAGCCCTTCCTGCCCGAGCAGGCGCTCGACCTCGCGACGGCCTACGCGGCGTACACCTCGGGCTCGGCCCGGGTCTGCCACCGCGACCTCGCCGGCCGGCTCGCAGCCGGTCAGGAGGCCGACCTGGTGGTGCTCGACCGTGACCCCTTCACCGGCCCGGTCGAGGAGATCGGCGCGGCACGCGTGATCGGCACCTGGGTGGCCGGGCGCCGCGTCCACGGCTGACCGGCGTCAGCTGACCTCGTCCTCGTCGCCGAGGCCGTCGTCGGGGTACTTCTCGAGGTACGCCGGCACCTTCTCCTCGCGCACCGCGGTGAAGAGCTCGGCGACCCGCTCCTCGTCGAGGATGTTGGCCGCCCCGACGCCGGCGATCGTCTCGTAGTGGTCGAGCCCGACGGTGGCATAGCTGATCCGCGACGGCTTGAGGTGGCGCAGGTCGAGCGCGAGCGAGCGGAGGTCGCCGGTGGTCCAGTCGGAGTCGATGGTGAGGTAGGGGACGACCGCCTCGATCGTCGCCTTGAGCGTCGCGGGATCGCCGATCGTGCCGTCGTCGGTGAGCTTGTCGAGCAGCGCCCGCAGGAAGTTCTGCTGGCGCCGGACACGGTCGAAGTCGCCGCGCTCGAGGCCGTAGCGGGTGCGCACGTAGCTCAGCGCGTCCTCCCCCTCGAGGTGCTGCCAGCCCTGCTCCCAGGTGACGTCGTTCTGGGGGTCGGTGAACGTCTCGGGGATGTAGACCTCCACCCCGCCGAGCGCGGTCGTCACGTCGCGGAACCCCTCGAAGTCGATCATCGCGAGGTGGTCGATCCGCAGGCCGGTGAGGTTCTCGACCGTGCGCAGCGTCCCGAACGGACCGTAGGCGGAGAACGCCGCGTTGATCTTGTTCTCGCCGTGCACGGTGCCCTCGGCGTCGTAGATCGGGACGTAGGAGTCGCGCGGGATCGACACCATCGACGCACGCTTCCGGTCGGCGCTGAGGTGCAGCACGATGATGGAGTCGCTGCGGTAGGCGCCGGGGTCCCAGGTGCCGTCGGCGAGCAGCTCGGCCACCGTCGGCTTGTCCTGACGTGGGTTCGGGTTGTCCGACCCGAGGAGCAGGATGTTGAGGGCGGTCGAGGGCTCCGCCTCGGGCCGGGCGCCCTCGTCGAGCGGCGCCGCGTCGATCGTGGGGATCTTCTCCAGCGTGCTGTTGAGGCTCCAGCCGTACGCCGCCCCCGCGCCGACGACGGCCACCACGAGCGCCGTCATCGCGGCGGCCCAGCCGCGGTGGCCCCGCAGCCAGGCGGCCACCGCACCGGCCAGGGTGACCGCCAGCAGCGCCGCTCCGGCGTACCCGGCGAGGCGGAGGTCGTGGCGCATCAGCCACCAGACCCCGGCGCCGGCGGCCACCAGCAGCACGACCACGGCCGGCCAGGCCATCCGCCGCATGCCTCGTCCCTTCGTCGCGCTCCTGCGCGACACAGGTGCTCGCCTCGATTGTCCCCGATCGGTGGTGAGGGCCCGGGCACCCGCGACACGCTGCGATATCCGCCGCTGCCTTGCCGGGTCGTCGTGGATTCCGTGGTCGGGCGGGGGTCCCTCTACAGAATCCGTCGCGACGTCGCTAGTGTCGCCCGTAGACCTCGGGGGAGATCCCGCGTGCAGCAGCGACCAGTCAGGAGTGGACGACACATGGGCGACACGGTGTT
Organism: Actinomycetes bacterium; assembly: GCA_030432975.1. Taxonomy (GTDB): domain Bacteria; phylum Actinomycetota; class Actinomycetes; order Propionibacteriales; family Nocardioidaceae; genus Nocardioides. The sequence goes on along the minus strand of JAUILS010000009.1, from coordinate 31,126 downwards.
CCGCAACATCATCAACGGCGAGGCGGTCGACGCCCTCTCGGGCGAGACGTACGACGTCTTCGACCCGACCACGGGAGAGATCTACGCCCAGGCCGCGATGTCCGGCCCGGAGGACGTCGACCGGGCCTTCCAGGCCGCCGACAAGGCCTTCGAGACCTGGCGCGACTCCACGCCGTCCGACCGCCAGCAGGCCCTGCTCAAGATCGCCGCCGCGGTCGAGGAGCGCGCCGAGGAGATCGTGGCCGTGGAGTCCAAGGACACCGGCAAGCCGCTGGGGCTGACGATGTCGGAGGAGATCCCGCCCGGCGTCGACCAGATCCGCTTCTTCGCGGGTGCCGCGCGGGTGCTCGAGGGGCGCTCGGCAGGGGAGTACATGGCCGACCACACGTCGTTCATCCGGCGCGAGCCGATCGGCGTCGTCGGCCAGGTGACGCCGTGGAACTACCCCCTGCTGATGATGATCTGGAAGATCGCCCCCGCCCTCGCGGCCGGCAACACGGTCGTCCTCAAGCCGTCCGACACCACGCCCGCGTCCTCGATGCTGCTGACCGAGATCTGCCAGGAGTTCCTGCCGCCGGGCGTGCTCAACCTGGTCACCGGCGACCGCGACACCGGCCGGGCCCTGGTCGAGCACCCGACGCCGCAGCTGGTCGCGATCACCGGCTCGGTGCGGGCCGGCATGGCGGTCGCCGGCTCCGCCGCGGCGCAGCTCAAGCGCGCGCACCTCGAGCTGGGCGGCAAGGCCCCGGTCATCGTCTTCGACGACGCGGACGTGGAGGCGGCGGCCGAGGCCATCGCCGTCGCCGGCTACTTCAACGCCGGCCAGGACTGCACCGCGGCCACCCGCGTGCTCGCCGGTCCGGGCGTCCACGACGACTTCGTGGCCGCGCTGACCGAGCAGGCCCGCAACACCAAGACCGGCATGCCCGACGACGAGGACGTGCTCTACGGCCCGCTCAACAACACCAACCAGCTCGCCCACGTCTCCGGCTTCATCGACCGGCTGCCCGACCACGCCATGCTGGAGATCGGCGGCCACCGGCAGGGCGACGCCGGCTACTTCTTCGAGCCGACCGTGCTGTCCGGGCTCAAGCAGGACGACGAGCAGATCCAGACCGAGATCTTCGGCCCGGTGATCACCGTGCAGAAGTTCTCCGACGAGACCGAGGCGCTGCGCTGGGCCAACGGCGTGGAGTACGCCCTGGCCTCCTCGGTGTGGACCAAGGACCACGGCCGGGCGATGCGGATGGCCCGCGGGCTCGACTTCGGCTGCGTGTGGATCAACACCCACATCCCGCTGGTCGCCGAGATGCCGCACGGCGGCTTCAAGCACTCCGGCTACGGCAAGGACCTGTCGATGTACGGCCTGGAGGACTACACGCGCGTCAAGCACGTGATGTCCTACATCGGGGAGTAGGCGCCCGATGCGGATCCTGCTGGTGGGAGCGGGCGGCGTCGGAGCCGCCTTCGCGGCGATCGCGCGGCGGCGTGACTTCTTCGAGACCGTCGTGGTCGCCGACTACGACGCCGCGCGGGCGGAGGCGGCGGCGGAGGCCGCGGGGGAGCGCTTCGTCGCGGCCCAGGTCGACGCGTCGTCGGCGGAGTCGGTGGCGGCGCTGTGCCGCGAGCATGCGATCACCCATGTGATGAACGCCGTCGACCCGCGGTTCGTGATGCCGATCTTCGAGGGCGCGTTCGCGGCCGGGGCCGACTACCTCGACATGGCGATGTCGCTCTCGCGGCCCCATCCGGAGTCGCCGTACTCCGAGTGCCGGGTCAAGCTGGGCGACGAGCAGTTCGCGCAGGCCGGCGACTGGGAGGCCGCCGGGCGGCTCGCGCTGGTCGGGATCGGCGTGGAGCCGGGGTTGTCCGACGTGTTCGCGCGCTACGCCGCCGACCACCTGTTCGCCGAGATCGACGAGCTCGGCACCCGCGACGGGTCCAACCTCACCGTCGAGGGCTACGACTTCGCGCCGTCGTTCTCGATCTGGACCACGATCGAGGAGTGCCTCAACCCGCCGGTGATCTGGCAGAAGGACGCCGACGGCGAGGGGCGCTGGTTCACCACGCCGCCGTTCTCCGAGCCGGAGGTGTTCGACTTCCCCGAGGGCATCGGGCCGGTCGAGTGCGTCAACGTCGAGCACGAGGAGGTGCTGCTGATGCCGCGCTGGGTCGACTGCCGGCGCGCGACGTTCAAGTACGGCCTGGGCGACGAGTTCATCGAGGTGCTCAAGACGCTGCACAAGCTCGGGCTCGACAAGACCGACAAGGTGCGGGTCGGAGGCGTCGAGGTGTCACCGCGCGACGTGGTCGCCGCGTGCCTCCCCAACCCGGCCGAGCTCGGCCCGCGGATGAAGGGCAAGACCTGCGCCGGCCTCTGGGTCACCGGCATCGGCAAGGACGACGCCGGCCAGCCGACCGGGCCGCGGTCGACGTACCTCTACCACGTGGTCGACAACGAGTGGGCGATGGCGGAGTACGGCCACCAGTGCGTGGTCTGGCAGACCGCGATCAACCCGGTCGTCGCCCTCGAGCTGCTCGCGCGGGGCACCTGGTCCGGCGCCGGCATCCTCGGCCCCGAGGCCTTCGACGCCGTGCCCTTCCTCGACCTGTTGACGGAGTACGGCTCCCCCTGGGGCATGCAGGAGCTCACCCCCTAGCTCGACCCCGCAGAAGTTCGGGTTGACCCGGCAGATCTTCTGCCGGGTCAACCCGAACTTCTGCCGGGTCAACCTCAGGCGGTGGCGGCGAAGGCGTCCGCGACCACGTCGAAGGCCTCGTGGAGCAGGTCGTCGCCGATCGACAGCGGGGGCAGGAAGCGGAAGACGTTGCCCCAGGTGCCGCAGGTGAGGGTGACGACGCCGTTGCGGTGGCAGTGGGCGTTGACCGCGGCCGCGCGGGCGGCGTCGGGCGTGGTGGTGCCGGGCTCGCAGAGCTCGATGGCCATCATCGCGCCGCGGCCGCGGATGTCGGCGATCACGGGGTGCCGCTCGGCGAGGTCGAGCAGCCGCTCGCGGACCAGGTCGCCGATCGCGCGGGCCCGGGCGCCCAGGTCGTGCTCCTTCATCGCGGCGATGGAGCCGAGGGCGCCGGCGCAGGCGACCGGGTTGCCGCCGTAGGTGCCGCCCAGGCCACCGACGTGCACGGCGTCCATCAGGTCGGCGCGGCCGGTCACGCCGGCGAGCGGCATGCCGCCGGCGATGCCCTTCGCGGTGGTGATCATGTCGGGGACGACGCCCTCGTGGTCACAGGCGAACCAGTCGCCGGTGCGGCAGAAGCCCGACTGGATCTCGTCGGCGATGAACACCACGCCGTTGTCCGAGGCCCAGGCCGAGAGCGCCGGCAGGAAGCCCTCGGCGGGTACGACGAACCCGCCCTCGCCCTGGATCGGCTCGATCGCGATCGCGGCGAGGTTGTCGGCGCCGACCTGCTTGTCGAGCACGTCGATGGCGCGCGCGGCCGCGTCGGCACCGGACAGCCCGTCGCGGAACGGGTAGGACATCGGCGCGCGATAGACCTCGCCGGCGAACGGCCCGAAGCGGTGCTTGTAGGGCATGTTCTTGGCGGTCATCGCCATCGTCAGGTTGGTGCGCCCGTGGTAGGCGTGGTCGAAGACCGCCACGGCGTCGCGGCCGGTCGCCGAGCGGGCGATCTTGACGGCGTTCTCGACGGCCTCGGCGCCGGAGTTGAACAGCGCCGACTTCTTCGCGTGGTCGCCCGGCGTGAGCTCGGCGAGCTCCGCGCAGACGTCGACGTAGCCGTCGTACGGCGTGACCATGAAGCAGGTGTGCGTGAACGCCGCCACCTGCTCCTGCACCCGGCTCACCACCTCCGGGGCGGCGTTGCCGACGGTGGTGACCGCGATGCCCGACCCGAGGTCGATCAGCGAGTTGCCGTCGACGTCGACGATCACGCCGCCCCCGGCCGCGGTGACGAACACCGGCAGCGCGGTGCCGACCCCGTCGGCGACGTGGGTCTTCTTCCGGTCCAGCCGCTCCTGGGAGAGCGGGCCGGGGATGTCGGTGACGAGGCGGCGCTCCTGGGGGAGCCCGGGGCCGCCGGTGGCAGTCGAGGTCATGGCGCTCAGCCTAGAGCCGCGAAGCCTTCGGTTTCCACTGCGCAGACGGCCTTCAGCGACGAATTCGGTGGGTCTGCCTCACGGCGCGGCGACGACGAGCACCGCGGTGGGCTCGACCCCGACGACGACCGGGTCTCCCGGCGTCAGCCGGGTGGCCAGCGAGCTGGCCACCTGCGCCATCAGGTCGATCGCGCCGTCGCCCTCGCCGAGCCGGCAGTAGACCCGCGAGATCGGGCCCAGGAAGTTCACCGACGTCACCCGAGCGTTGCCGGCGTCGCCGCCGCCGACCTCGGCCACCGTCACCGACTCCGGCCGGACCATCGCGATGCCCGGCCCGGCGGACAGCGACCCCTCGATCACCGGAACCGACACCCCCAGGACCTGGGCGCGGCCGCCGTCGACGGTGGCCGGGACCTTGTTGTTGAGCCCCACGAACTCGGCCACGAACGGCGTCGCGGGGTTGGCGTAGAGGTCCGCGGGCGCGGCGATCTGGTCCATCCGGCCCTGGTTCATCACGCCCACCCGGTCGGCCACGGCGAGGGCCTCCTCCTGGTCGTGGGTGACGAACAGCGTGGTGGTCCCCACCTCGAGCTGGACCCGGCGGATCTCGTCGCGCAGCTGGCTGCGCACCTTCGCGTCCAGCGCCGAGAGCGGCTCGTCGAGCAGGAGCACCGACGGCTCGACGGCCAGGGCCCGGGCCAGGGCGACGCGCTGCTGCTGGCCGCCCGAGAGCTGGTGGGCGAACCGCCCGCCGTGCTCGGTGAGCCCCACCAGGTCGAGCATGTCGTCGGCACGGCGGTTGCGAGCGGCCTTGTCGCGCCCCCGCATCTTGAGCCCGAACGCCACGTTGTCGCGCACCGTCATGTGGGGGAACAGCGAGTAGGCCTGGAAGACCATCCCCATGTCCCTCTTGTTGGCAGGGACGCCGGTGAGGTCGCGGCCGCCCACCGCGACGGTGCCGGAGGTGGCCCGGTCGAGGCCGGCCAGGATGCGCAGCGCGGTCGTCTTGCCGCAGCCCGACGGCCCCAGCAGCGCCACCAGCTCGCCCGGGTCGATGTGCAGGGTGAGCCCGTCGAGCGCGTGGATGCTGCCGTAGACGCGGGTCAGGTCGGTGAGCTCGACGGGGGTGCCGCGCTCCGTGCGTGCGGGGGACTCGGTCACGCGGTGGCCCTTCCTTCCCTGGTACGACGGTCGCGGCTGACGTAGGAGAGCAGCATCAGCAGCACCGCGATGAGGATGATGGAGGCGAGCGCCGCCGCCACGGCCGCGCGTGCCTGGACCTTGTAGATCGCCGCGATCTCGACGGGCATCGTCTGGTAGTTCAGCAGCGACCCGAAGGTGAACTCGCCGAGCACCAGCGCCACCGTGATGGTGGCCGCACCCAGCACGCCGCCGACGATGTTGGGGAGCACGATCCGGACGAAGACGGTCGGCCACCCGGCCCCGAGCGACCGCGCGGCCTCCGACAGCGTCTTGACGTCGATCGCCGACAGCGCCGAGTCGATCGCGCGGTAGGAGAAGGGCAGCACCAGGATGATGTAGGGGAAGGTGAGCGCCAGCGGGGTGTCGCCGATGTAGTAGTTGACCCACGCCATGACGTTCTTGATGCCCACCACGATCACCAGGGCGGGGATGGTCAGCGGGAGCAGGCAGAGGAACTCCACCAGCCGGGTCGCGCGCGGCACCCGCAGCCGGACCCAGATCATCGTCGGCACCAGCAGCAGCACCATGCCGGCCACGGTGAGCACGGCCAGCTCGACCGAGACGATGATCGACTCGCGGAGCGAGTCGTTGGTGACCAGCGCCTGCCAGTCGGCGAAGGTCCGCTCGCCGGTGGCCGGGATCTTGGTGCTGAAGTCGAGCATCGCGACGAGGGGGAGCGCGAAGAATGCGACGCAGGCGAGCAGGAACACCGCCCGGAAGACGCGGAAGCCGACGGAGGGGGACCCGGTCACTGGAGCCACCTCGCGGCCCGCTTGAGGTACCAGTTGTAGACCCACATCACGACCGCCACCACGACGACCATCTCGAGCGCCAGCGCGAACGCGAGGTTCTGCTGGCCGAGCACGACCTCGCTGGTGAGGGCGGCGCGGATCATCAGCGGCAGGATGATCTGGCCCTGGCTCACCAGGATCGCGGCCGTGGCGTAGGCCGCGAAGGCGTTGGCGAACAGCAGCAGGGCGGAGGCGAGGAACGGCGGGGTCAGCACCGGGATGCCGACCTCCTTCCAGAACTGCCAGGTGCTCGCCCCGAGGTTGGTGGCGGCCTCGCGCCACTGGGGGCGCAGCCCGTTGAGGGCCGGCAGGAAGACGATCACCATCAGCGGGATCTGGAAGTAGCTGTAGACCAGGATCAGCCCCGGCATGTCGTAGAGCCAGCCGGAGCCGCCGAAGACGTCGTACCCGAAGGCGGCCTCGAGCGCCCGCTGCAGCATCCCCCCGAGCCCCACGGTGGTGATCCAGGCGAACGCGAGCGTCACGCCGCCGAACTGCGCCAGGACGCCGCTCAGCGACACCGCCCCCCGGCGGAGCAGCCCGTCGGGGTTGCCGGACACGACGAGATAGCTGGCGATCGCGCCGATCACGGCGCCGATCAGCGCGGTGCTCGCGGAGAGCACGACGCTCTTCCAGAGCGCCCGCATCACCGTGCCGGTGAACAGTGTCTCGATGTTGCTCAGGGAGAACCGGCCGTTCTCCAGGAAGCCCTGCACGATCACCGTGACCGTGGGGATGATCAGGAAGATCCCCACGAACACGAGGAACGGCAGCAGCGCCAGGGACGGGCCGACGCTCAGGCGCCGGCCCGTCCTGGTCGGGGTGTCGCTCCCCGTCGCGGTCAGGGCCACGGGGTCAGCCGACGGCCTTCGCCCAGTTGTCGGCGAGGTACGCCGCCGCGGCCTCGGTCTGCTCGACGTTGGGGATCACGGGGTTGCCGTCGACGACGGGCAGCGCGCTCCACAGCGCGTCGTCGATCGTGCCGGCCGCCGCCATCGCCGGTCCTCGCACCGGGCGGGCGCCGCCCTTGAGCCAGAGGTTCTGGCCCTCGTCGCTGTAGAGGAACTCCTGCCAGAGGCGAGCGGCCGCCGGGTGAGGGGCGTCGACGTTGATCGCCTGGTAGTAGTAGCCGGCGATCACATAGCCGGAGGGGACCACGGTCTTCCAGGTCGGCACGTTCTTGGCCGCCGCCGCGCCGAGGTAGTCCCAGTCGATGACGACCGGGGTCTGCCCGGACTCGATGGTGGCGCTGTCGGGGTCGACCGGGATGAAGTTGCCGGCCTTCTTGAGGTCGCTGAAGAAGTCGACGCCCGGAGCGATGTCGTTGGGGCCGCCACCGTTGGCGAGGGCCGCCATCATCACGCCGCTGAACGCCGCGCCGGCCTGGGTGGGATCGCCGTTCAGGGCCACCTTGCCCTTGAACTCCGGCTTGAGCAGGTCGTCGACCGAGGTGATGTCGGGGACGACCTTGGAGTCGTAGCCGATCGACATGTAGCCGCCGTAGTCGTTGACCCACAGGCCGGTCGGCTCCTTGAAGTCCTCGGGGATCTCCTCCCAGGTCTCGACCTGGTAGGGCGCGTAGAGGTCGGTGTTGGCCAGCGCGACCGCCTGCCCCAGGTCGAACACGTCGGGGGCGCGGTCGGTGCCCTTGAGCTGGTTGGCCGCGTTGATCTCGTCCTGGCTGGCCGCCGTCGGCTGGGCGGAGTTGACCTCGATGCCGTACTTCTCGGCGAAGGTGTCGATGATCTCTCCGTAGTTGGCCCAGTCGGGGGGCAGGGCGATGACGTTGAGCTGGCCCTCCTCCTGGGCGGCCTCGATGAGCCCGTCCATCCCGCCGAAGTCCGCCGCCGACGTCGCGGTGGCGGCGTCGACCCCCTCGCTGGACGAGGGCGTCTCGTCGGCGTTGTCTTCTGGTGGCGCGCACGAGGCAAGCGCGAGCACCGTGGCCGCCGCCGCCGTCGCGAGGGTCGCCAGCCGGAGAGTCTTCATGTCACACCCGCTTTCCGGGATCTTCGTCCCAAGCCGTGGGCGACGAGAACTGTCGTCCTCTCGCAACGTAGCGAAAGGAATCGCGCCGCATCAGAGGGGGTGGGCAACAATTTGGCCAACGCCCGGCCACGGGCCGGCGCTCGGCCGGTGACCGCTCGGCGCGGTCACGGCGCCATTGGTCGCGCGGAGCGGGACGCGTCGTGGACGGCGTACCGTGACGGGCGGCACAGTGGCCCCATGGGTGACTACCGCGCGACGTACGACCGGTCCATCGACGACCCCGAGGGTTTCTGGGGCGAGGCGGCGGGGCTGGTCGACTGGATCAAGAAGCCCGAGCGGGTGCTCGACGACAGCAACCCGCCGTTCTACCGGTGGTTCCCCGACGCCACGCTCAACACCTGTTTCAACGCGCTGGACCGGCACGTCGCGAAGGGCGCCGCCGACCGTACGGCGCTGATCTACGACTCGGCCGTCACGGGCGTGAAGAAGTCCTACACCTACGCCCAGCTCCTCGAGGAGGTCGCCGCGTTCGCGGGCGTGCTGCGCACCCTGGGCGTCGGCAAGGGCGACCGGGTCGTCATCTACATGCCGATGATCCCCGAGGCGGTCGTGGCCATGCTCGGCTGCGCGCGCATCGGCGCCGTCCACTCCGTCGTCTTCGGCGGCTTCGCCCCCCACGAGCTCGCGGTCCGCATCGACGACGCGCGGCCGACCGTCGTGGTCTCGGCCAGCTGCGGCATCGAGCCCAGCCGGGTGATCGAGTACAAGCCCTTCCTCGACAAGGCCCTCGAGCTCGCGGAGCACCAGCCGAGCGCCGTCGTGCTGAAGCAGCGCCCCGAGGTCGAGGCCAGCATGATCGAGGGCCGCGACGTCGACTGGGACGTCGCCATGCGCGCGGGTCGCACCGACCCCGCCGAGTGCGTCGAGGTGGCGGCCACCGACCCGCTCTACATCCTCTACACGTCCGGCACCACCGGGAAGCCCAAGGGCATCGTGCGTGACAACGGCGGCCACGCCGTCGCGATGGCCTGGTCGCTGCCCCACATCTACGGCTGCGGCGAGGGCGACGTGTGGTGGGCGGCCTCCGACGTGGGCTGGGTGGTCGGCCACTCCTACATCGTCTACAGCCCGCTCATCAACGGCGCGACGACGATGCTCTATGAAGGCAAGCCGGTCGGGACGCCCGACGCCGGGGCGTTCTGGCGGGTGATCGCGGAGTACGGCGTCAAGGGGCTCTTCACCGCCCCGACGGCCTTCCGGGCGATCAAGAAGGAGGACCCGGAGGCCTCCCTGCTGGCGGACTACGACGTCTCGTCGCTGGAGACGCTGTTCCTCGCGGGGGAGCGGCTGGACCCCGACACCTACCACTGGGCCACCGACAAGCTCGGCGTCCCGGTCGTCGACAACTGGTGGCAGACCGAGACCGGCTGGCCGATCGCCGCCAACCTGCGCGGCCTGGAGCCGATGGAGATCAAGCCCGGCTCGCCGTCGGTGCCGGTGCCCGGCTATGCCGTGCAGGTGCTCGACGAGCGCGGCCAGCAGGTCGGTCCCGACACCGAGGGCGCGATCTGCATCCGGCTCCCGCTGCCGCCCGGCACCCTGCCGACGCTGTGGGGCGACGACCAGCGCTACGTCGCGTCGTACCTCTCGGCGTTCGACGGCTACTACCTCTCCGGCGACGGCGGCTACGTCGACGCTGACGGCTACCTCTATGTCATGGGCCGCACCGACGACGTCATCAACGTCGCCGGCCACCGGCTGTCGACCGGGTCGATGGAGGCCGTGATCTCCCAGCACCCGGCGGTCGCTGAGTGCGCGGTGATCGGCGTCGCCGACACGCTCAAGGGGCAGCTGCCGCGCGGCTTCGTGGTGCTCAAGGCCGGCGTCGAGGCCGACCCCGACGACATCCGCGACGAGCTCGTCGCGATGGTGCGCAACGAGATCGGCGCCGTCGCGGCGTTCCGCGAGGTCACCGTCGTCGGCGGGCTGCCCAAGACCCGATCCGGCAAGATCCTGCGCAAGACGATGCGCGAGATCGCCGACGGCAAGCAGAGCCCGGTGCCCTCCACGATCGAGGACGAGGGCGTGCTCGATCGGCTGCGGCCGGTGCTGCGGCCGGGGGAGTAGCCCGCGGGCGGCGCGCCTCGCCGCCGGCGGGTCAGTCCTTCCCGACGATCCCCCAGACCAGGCTTCCGACCACGGTGAGACCGAGCGCCACGAGCAGCAGCATCAGCAGGCCGCGCGCCGCGCCATCCGCGACCCCGGGGGAGCCGTACGCCATGCCGAGGATCGCCACTACCACGAGCAGCATCAGGGCCAGCTGCGCGAGCTGAACCCTCGGGAGCGTGCGAAGCAGGCTCGGGGTGGGGCGCCGCAAAGCGCGGGGTAGGTGCCGGCCGAGGGCCACGACCACGGCGACGCAGGTGGCCAGGAGACCGGTCCCCACGGCGGCTCGGGCCACCCACGACGGCTCCGCAAGCACCAGGACGGACATCACCACGGCAGCCGCCCCCACGAGCACGGACAGACGCACCATCAGGCCCGAGGTCAGGGTGGCCAGGTGCGCGTGGACATGCCCGTCGTCGGGCACGATCCGGAGGGCCTGGGCCAGCCCGCGCGTGGCCCGGCGGAGGCGGTGCTCGTCCAGGTCGAGGCTGGCGAGGCTGGCCATCGCGTGGGCGTGCTCGGGGTCGATGCGCAGCGCGTCGTGGTAGGCCTCGCGGGCGTCGACGGTCAGGGTGAGGTTCTCCAGGCAGACCCCTCGCAGGTGGTGGAGGTCGGGGTCGTGCGGCGCCAGCCGGAGAGCCTCGTGGACGTGGAACAGCGCGTCGCGCACGCGCGGCCGGCGGAGGCCCAGGAGGGCGCGCGCGAGCGCATACTGCGCCTGCGACGCGTCGGGGTCCTCGCGCACCGCGGCGACGCCGGCCCGGACGCCGCCCTCGGGATCCCCCGCGCCGCTCGACAGGACCGCCAGCGCCACCAGAGCGTCCAGGTCCTGCGGCGCCAGGGACAGCGCTCGACGGGCGGCGTCGACGGCCTCGGCGTGGCGGTCCAGGCCCGACAGCGCCCACGCCAGCACCGTCAGGCAGCCCACCGACTCGGGGTGGCCGGCGAGATGGGCGCGCAGCGTGCGCTCCGCCTCGGCGTACCGACGCAGCTCCATCAGGGCATGGGCCCGCGCGAGAGCCGCGCTCTCCGAGTCCGTCATCGCGATCTCCTGGTGAGGGTGCCCCGGGTCCGCCGGCGGCGCGCCACGACGATACTTCGCCGAGTTGGCTCCTCCGAGGAGCGTTTCGCACCCGAAACGGGGGTCGTGGGGTGCGGAGCGCTCCTCGGAGGAGCCTTCCACGCCGACTCCGACCCCGCCTGTCAGGATGGCGGGGTGCAGCGACGCGACGTGGTCATCCTGGGCTCCACCGGGTCGATCGGGACCCAGGCCCTCGAGGTGGTCGGGGCCAACCCCGACCGGTTCCGGGTCGTCGGGCTGACCGCCGGTGGCAGCAACCCCGACCTGTTCGACCAGCAGGTCGCCGCGTGGTCCCCGGCGTACGCCGGCCTCGGCGAGGACGCCTCCGTCGAGGCGGCGGGGATGCCCGCCGACGTGGTGCTCAACGGCATCACCGGCGCCATCGGGCTGCGTCCGACGCTGGCCGCCCTCGAGGCCGGCAACACCCTGGCCCTCGCCAACAAGGAGTCGCTGATCATCGGCGGTCCGCTGGTCACCGATGCGGCCAAGCCGGGCCAGATCGTGCCGGTCGACTCCGAGCACAGCGCGCTCGCCCAGTGCCTGCGCGGCGGCTCCGCCGCGGAGGTACGCCGGCTGGTGCTGACCGCCTCGGGCGGGCCGTTCCGGGGCCGCACCCGCGACCAGCTGGTCGACGTCACGCCCGAGCAGGCCCTGGCCCATCCCACCTGGTCGATGGGCCCGACGATCTCCGTCAACTCCGCCACCCTGGTCAACAAGGGGCTCGAGGTGATCGAGACCCACCTGCTCTTCGAGGTGCCCTTCGACCGGATCGAGGTCGTGGTCCACCCGACCTCCGTCGTCCACTCGATGGTGGAGTTCGCCGACGGCTCGACCCTGGTGCAGGCGAGCCCGCCGACCATGCTGATCCCGATCGCCCTCGCGCTGGCGTGGCCCGACCGGGTGCCCGACACGGCGCCGCCCGTCGACTGGACACGACCGGAGACCTGGGAGTTCTTCCCGCTCGACGACGAGGCCTTCCCCGCCGTGGCGCTGGCCCGGCAGGCGGGGGAGACGGGGGGCACCGCCCCCGCGGTCTACAACGCCGCCAACGAGGTCTGCGTGGCGGCGTTCCTGGCGGGCGACCTGTCGTTCGTCGACATCGTGCCCACGATCGACCGCGTGCTGAGGGCGCACGACGTACCCTGGGACCAGCAACTCACCGTGGCCGGCGTCCTGGCCGCGGACGCGTGGGCGCGCGACGAGGCCGCCCGTCTGGTCACCGAAGGGGAAGCATCGCCGTGACGGTCGTCTACGCCCTCGGCGTCCTCTTCTTCGTGCTGGCCATCCTGGTCTCGATCGGCCTCCACGAGGTGGGCCACATGGTGCCGGCCAAGAAGTTCGGGGCCAAGGTCCCGCAGTTCTTCATCGGGTTCGGCCCCACGGTCTGGAGCAGGCGCGCCGGCGAGACGGAGTACGGCCTGAAGGCCTTCCCCCTCGGCGGCTTCGTCAAGATCGTCGGCATGCTGCCGCCCGCCCCCGGCGGCGAGGAGGTGCGGGTCGGCGCCGACGGTGAGCAGACGGTGGCCGTGCGCGGGTCGAGCACCGGCCTGTTCACCCAGCTGATCTCCGACGCGCGCGCCGCGGAGTGGGAGTTCGTCAAGGGCACCGACACGAACCGGCTCTTCTACCGCCTCGCGTGGTGGAAGAAGGTGATCGTGATGGCCGGCGGCCCGACGGTCAACATCGCCATCGCGTTCTTCCTGTTCTGGGGGATCTTCGCCACCGTCGGCAACTACAACGACCGCGACATCGACCCCGTGGTCACCGAGGTGCTCGACTGCGTCGTACCCTTCGAGCGCCAGGACCAGGCCTGTCAGGCCGGCGACCCGGCCACGCCCGCCAAGGAGGCCGGGCTCCAGGTCGGCGACCGCTTCGTCTCCATCAACGGCACGACGATCACCGACTGGGAGCAGCTCCAAGGGCTGATCCGCGGCAACGCCGACGGCGCCGCCACCATCGTCGTCGAGCGCGACGGCGCCCCGGTCACCGTCGAGACCAACACCACCGTCACGGCCCGGCCGACGTCGACCACCGACGAGACGCTCGAGCAGGTCGGGTTCCTCGGGGTGGTGCCCACCGACCTCGGCCCGCACGTCGGCGGCCCCCTCTACACCGCCGAGTGGATGGGCTCCGCCACGGTCGACGTGGTCAAGGCGCTCGGCACCCTCCCGGTCAAGGTCTGGCACGTCGGCATGGCCGCCCTCGGACTCGAGGAGCGCGACGACTACGGCCCGGTCAGCGTGGTCGGGGGCGCTCGGATCGCCGGCGAGGTCGCCGCGAGCGACCAGCTCGACGCCCAGGACACCCTGGTCACCCTGCTGACGGTCGTGGCCGGCTTCAACCTCTTCATCGGGCTGTTCAACTTCATCCCGTTGCTGCCGCTCGACGGCGGCCACATCGCGGGCGCGCTCTACGAAGCCGCCCGCCGCGGCATCGCCCGGCTCCGGCACCGCCCCGACCCCGGCTACGTCGACGTCGCCAAGCTGCTCCCGGTCGCCTACGTCGTCGGCGTCGCGCTGCTCGTCATGGGGCTGGTGCTCATCGCCGGCGACATCGTGGCGCCGGTCGACCTCGGCCTCTGACGCAGGTCACGCCGCTGCCGTCAGCGCCGAAGCGCCGGCCCCGTCGTGGCGCGTTCGACCAGCGTCGTGGCCAGGCGCTGCACCACGCTTCCCGACTGGTGGCCGGCGATCCGCTCGGTGAGCATCTCCACGGCCTCGGCGCCGAACTGCTCGACCGGCTGGCGCACGCTCGTGAGCTGGACCAGCTCCAGGGATGCGATCTGCGAGTCGTCGTAGCCGACGACGCTGATGTCCTCCGGCACCCGCAGACCCGAGGAGCGGAAGACGCCGATGGCGCCGACGGCGATCAGGTCGTTGGCGGCGATGACGGCCGTGGGGCGACGGGGGAGCGCCAGGATGGCGCCGGCGGCGTCACGACCCCCCTGGTCGGTGAAGGTGCCGCGGACCTCGACGGGATCGAGCCCGACGCTCTTCATCGCCTGCCGGTACGCCGTGGCGCGGCCGCGCGCGGCCCGGTTGTTGCCGCCTGTCACATGGACGATGTCGCGGTGTCCCAGGCCCGTGAGGTGCTCCACGACGGCGGCTGCTGCCTGGCGCTCGTCGGTGGTGACGACGTCGACGTCGGCGAGCGAGACCTCGCTGCCGACGATGACCGACGGCCAGGCGCCGGTGATGCGCCGCAGGTCGGCCGTGGCCATGATCGGGCTGAGCAGGGCCAGGCCCGCGACCCGGTGCTCGAGCAGCGTGTCGACCAGGGCGACCTCCTTGCTGGCGGACCTGATCCCCGGAGCGACGAGCAGGTCGTAGCCCGCCTGCTCGGCCGCCGCGGCGAAGGATGCGTAGACCAGCCCGAAGTAGGGGTTGGTCACGTCGTTGATGAGCACCCCGATGGTGCTCACCTGCTTGCTCGCGAGCGAGCGTGCGAAGGCGTTGGGGCGGTAGCCGAGCTCCTCGGCTGCCTTGAGCACCTTGCGACGGCTGCGGTCCGACACGTTCGGGGCGTCGCGCATGACCAGGGACACGAGGGCTCGCGAGACGTTCGCGCGGCGCGCCACGTCCACCTGCGTCGGCCTCATGACCCCTCGTTGGTAACGGTTCGGTAACGGACAGGACGTGACCCTTGTCACGACAAAGTGATCGCCGCCACAGTATCCCATTAGCGCGCGCTAACGAGTAGAGCGCGTCAAGTGCGCAGAGGGCGCAGGCGGGCCCGGCCCGCGACGAAGGAGGAAGCATGAAGGCTCCCAAGCTGGGTCTGGCCGTCGCACTGGCGGCGACCCTGGTCCTGTCCGCCTGCGGCAGCGGCGACGGTGACTCGGACACCGAGAGCAGCGGAAGCGGCGACAACGCCGACATCAAGATCTGCATGTACACCCACGGCGACGGCGGTGGCTTCTGGTCGGTGGCCAAGGCCGGTGCCGAGAAGGCCGCGGAGGACCTCGGCGTCGAGCTGGACTACCAGGAGTCCAACAACGACCCCGAGGCGCAGGCCCAGTTCATCGAGGCCGGCGTGACGGCCGGATGCCAGGCGATCGCCGTGTCGGCCCCCAACCCGGACGCGATCGCCGGGGCGCTCGAGCAGGCGACGGCCGCGGGCATCCCCTTCGTGACGATGAACTCCGGCAGCGCGGTCTTCAAGGACCTGGGTGCCTTCACCCACGTCGGCCAGGACGAGTTCATCGCCGGCCAGGAGGCCGGCAACAAGTTCAAGGAGCTCGGCGCCACCAAGGTGCTCTGCCCGATCCAGGAGGCCAACAACATCGGTCTCCAGGAGCGCTGCGACGGCGCCAAGGACACCTTCGGCAACGTCGAGAACCTGCAGCTCTCGTCCGGTCTCGCCGACATCGGCAAGAGCCAGGCCGAGATCGAGGCCAAGCTCAAGGCCGACTCGTCGATCGACGCGGTGTTCTCGCTGAACGCCGACATCGCCACCGGTGCGGCGGTCCCGGCCTCCGACGCCGCCGGTCGCGACATCATCAACGGCACCGTCGACCTGTCCGGTGACGCCGTCCAGGCGATCATCGACGGCAACCTCGCGTTCGCGATCGACCAGCAGCAGTACGCCCAGGGCTACCTGTCCGTCGTCCTGCTCTACCTCAACCAGACCAACGGCCACGAGCTCGGCGGCGGCCAGCCGATGTACACCGGCCCCGGCTTCGTCACCTCCGACAACGCCGAGCTGGTCCAGCAGCTGGCGGAGGACGGCACCCGCTAGTCCCACGTCCCGTGGCGGGGCGGCGGCCCCGCCCCGCCACGGGCACCCCGGTCGCGACGGACGTCGCGACAGCACCCGCCGACCGGGTGCCCGCGATTCCACAGCCAGGAGGTCACCATGTCCGCAACGACCGCGGCGCCCAGCGACGAGCGCCTCGCCCACGTCTCGACCCTCACCCGCCTGCTTCGTCGCCCCGAGCTGGGCGCCCTGCTCGGTGCGGTCGTGGTCTTCACGCTCTTCGCCGTCGCCGACCAGACCGGTCAGTTCGCGACGATGGGCGGCCTGGCCAACTGGACCAGCGTCGCCGCCACGACCGGCATCGTCGCCGTGCCCGTGGCGCTGCTGATGATCGGCGGCGAGTTCGACCTGAGCGCCGGCGTCATGGTCGGCACCTCCGGCCTGCTGGCCGGGCTGCTCGCCACGGAGTACGGCCTCGGCTTGTGGCCGGCCATCCTCCTCACCTTCGCCTTCGCCGCCGGCATCGGGCTGATCAACGGATGGCTGGTGATGCTGACCGGACTGCCGTCGTTCATCGTCACGCTGGCGATGTTCTTCTCGCTCCGCGGCATCAACCTCGGCGTCACCAAGCTGCTGACGGACACCGACCGGGTCGACGGCTACGACTCGGCCAAGGCGGTCTTCGCCTCGCAGTTCGGCAGTGGCTTCTACATCGCCGTCGTCTGGTGGCTGCTGATCACCGCGGTGGCGACGTTCGTCCTCACCCGCTCCAGGTTCGGCAACTGGATCTACGCCGTCGGGGGCGACAAGATCGCCGCCCGCAACACCGGTGTGCCGGTGAGGCGCACCAAGATCTCGCTCTTCGTGTGCACGTCGATGGCGGCGGCCTTGGTGGGCATCATCAACCTGGTCCGGCTCCGGTCGATGCAGGCGGGTCAGGGCGTCGGTGAGGAGTTCACCTTCATCATCGCCGCAGTGGTCGGCGGCTGCCTGCTGACCGGCGGCTACGGCTCCGCGATCGGCGCCAGCATCGGCGCCTCGATCATCGGCATGGCGTTCATCGGCATCGCCTTCGCCGGCTGGAACACCGACTGGACCTTCCTCTTCCTCGGCGTGATCCTCTTCATCGCCGTCCTCGTCAACACCTACATCGGCCGTCGGGCCCAGGGGGCACGCAAATGACCACCACCGAAGACGGCGCCGTCACCCCGGCCCTGCAGCTCAAGGACGTCAGCAAGACGTTCGGCAGCGTGCTCGCGCTGCGCGACATCTCCCTCCACGTCGACCCGGGCACCGTGACCTGCGTCCTGGGTGACAACGGTGCCGGCAAGTCGACGCTGATCAAGATCCTCAGCGGCGTCCATCAGGCGACGGAGGGTCACCTCTACGTCGCCGGCGAGAGGCACGACTTCACCTCGCCCCGCGAGGCGCTGGGCGCCGGCATCGCCACGGTGTTCCAGGACCTGGCGACCGTGCCCCTGATGTCGGTGTGGCGCAACTTCTTCCTCGGCAACGAGCCACTCACCCCGTTGCGCACGCTCGACGCCCGCAAGGCGCGGGAGGTGTGCCGCGAGGAGCTGCTCAACATGGGCATCGACATCCGCGACCTCGAGCAGCCGGTCGGCACCCTCTCGGGCGGCGAGCGGCAGGCCGTCGCGATCGCTCGGGCCGTGCACTTCGGCGCGAAGGTGCTCATCCTCGACGAGCCCACCAGCGCGCTCGGCGTCAAGCAGTCCGGCGTGGTGTTGAAGTACATCCGGCAGGCCAAGCAGCGGGGCGTCGCGGTGGTGTTCATCACCCACAACCCGCACCACGCGTTCATGGTGGGCGACCGGTTCTATCTGCTCAACCGAGGCCGGCTGACCAACGAGTTCGTCAAGGGCAAGGTCGAGCGCGAGGAGCTGGTCCAGGCGATGGCCGGTGGCGCGGAGCTGGAGGCCCTCGCCCACGAGCTCGAGTCGGCCTGACGGCCGCACGACCATCTGACAGGAACCCCGATGGAGACACTTCGTGTCGGCGTCATCGGCGCCGGCTGGATGGGCCACGTCCACGCACGGGCCTTCCAGCGACTCGCGCAGCACTGGCCGGACCTGCCGGTCCGACCGATGGTGGCAGCGGTGGCGGACGCGGTCGGCCCCGCCGCCGAGGCCTTCGCCCGGTCCCACGGCGACCCCACGGCGTACGCCGACTGGCGCGAGCTGCTGGCCGACCCGACGATCGACGCCGTGAGCGTCACGGCGCCCAACTTCCTGCACCGGGAGATCGGGGTCGCCGTCGCCGAGGCCGGCAAGCACCTGTGGATCGAGAAGCCGGTGGGGCTGAGTGCCGCCGATGCGACGGCGGTGCGCGACGCGGTAGCCGCGGCCGGGGTGGTGGCCTGCGTGGGCTTCAACTACCGTCACGTGCCGGCCGTCGCGCGTGCTCGACGGCTGATCGCCGAGGGCGCGATCGGCACCCCGACCCATGCGCACGCTCAGCTCTTCACCGACTATGCCGCGCACCCCGGCAGCCCGCTGTCCTGGCGCTACGCCGTCGACCGAGGCGGCCACGGCGTGCTCGGCGACCTGGCCTCGCACGGCGTCGACCTGCTCCGCTTCCTGCTGGGCGACATCCAGGCCCTCACAGCGCAGACGGCGATCCACATCCCGCGGCGACCCGTCGCGGAGACCCAGGGTCACTACGCCGTCCTCGACGTCGACGACCCCGGGCTCAGCTTCGGCGAGGTCGAGAACGAGGACTACGTCGTCGCCCTGGTGCGGATGGCCTCCGGGGTGCTGAGTGTCTGCGAGGCCGACCGCGGTGCCGTCGGCGAGCAGAACAACTACGCCGTGGAGGTCCACGGGACGAAAGGCCTGGTGCGGTGGGACTTCCGCCGCCCGGGCGAGCTGCAGGTCTCGGCCGGAGAGCAGTACGCCAACCAGCCGACGAGCACCGTCTTCAGCGAACCGGGCGACGGGGAGTACGCCGCGTTCCAGCCGGGCGCGGGGCTCGCCATGGGCTACGACGACACGAAGGTCGTCGAGGCCCACCACTTCATCCTCGCCATCGCGGGGCAGCCGGCGGAGCTGGCCACCCTCGACGACGCCGTCGCCAGTGCCACGGCGCTGGACGCGATGGTGACCTCACATCAGACAGGACAGTGGGTGAGCGTGTCATGACCAACCGTGATGCAGGGTTCGGCGTCGAGGCCGGGCCGGAGCTCGCGACGGTGCGCATCGGTCTGATCGGCTGCGGCCGGATCGGCCGGATGCACGCCGACCTGATCTCGACCGACGTGCCGGGCTTCCGGCTGACGGTCGTCGCCGACGCGGTGCCCGCCGCCGCCGAGGGGGTCGCCGCCACCACCGGCGCCCGCACGGCCACCATCGAGGAGCTGCTGGCCGCCGCCGACGTTGATGCCGTCGCCATCTGCTCCAGCACCGACACCCACGTGGACCTGGTGGTCGCGGCCGCCGAGGCGGGCAAGGCGATCTTCTGCGAGAAGCCGGTGAGCCTGGACCTCGCGCAGGTCGACCGTGCCGTCACCGCGGTCCAGCGGGCCGGCGTGCCGTTCATGATCGGCTTCAACCGCCGCTTCGACCCCGGCCACAAGTCGGTCCGCGACTGCGTCGCCGAGGGCGGCGTCGGCGACCTCCACGTGCTGCGCATCACCAGTCGCGACCCCGCCCCGCCGCCGCCCGAGTACATCGCCGTCAGTGGCGGCATCTTCCTCGACATGGCGATCCACGACTTCGACATGGCGGGCTACGTCGTCGGGAGTGAGGTCGTCGAGGTCTACGCCCAGGGGGCCGTGCGCGTCGACCCGCGGATCGGCGAGGCCGGCGACGTCGACACCGCGATCACGATGCTGACCCACGCCGACGGCACGCTCACGGCCATCGACAACAGCCGCGAGGCGGTCTACGGCTTCGACCAGCGGGTCGAGGCGTTCGGCTCGCAGGGGATGGCGGTCTCGGACAACCCCGCCCGCCACGCCGGCTGGCGGCGTACCCGCGAGGCGACCACCGCCGAGCCGCTGCCGTGGTTCTTCCTCGAGCGCTATCTCGAGTCCTACCGGCAGGAGTGGACGGCGTTCCACTCCTACCTCACCGAGGGCGGCCCGTCGCCGTCGGGGATCGAGGACGCGCGCGCGACCACCGCCGTCGCGCTGGCGGCCGGTCTCTCGCTGCGCGAGGGCCGCCCGGTGCGGGTCACGGAGCTCGACTGACCATGGCGCGGATCGCGGTCACCGGGGGCACCGGCTTCGTGGGCGGCACGGTGGCGTCGGTGCTGGCCGGCCAGGGGCACGACGTCGTGTGCCTGGTCCGCCGCGACGTCGGCCCCGGCTTCCCCTGGCCGACCACGCTCGTGGACACCGGCGACCGCGACTCGCTGGCGCGCGGGCTCGACGGCTGCGACGCCGTGGCGCACCTCGCCATCATGAACGACTTCCACGGGATGTACGCCGACCGGCGAACCGCCTGGGACGGCTACGTGGGGCTGACCCGCCGGGTCGTCGACGCGGCCAACCTGACCGGCAGCCGGGTCGGCTACGTCTCGACCGACTGGGTCTTCGACGGCACCGGCCACCTGGTGCCCGAGGACGAGCCGCCCAACCCGGTGAACCTCTACGGGTTCCTCAAGGCGGCCTCGGAGCTCGTCGTCCTGGAGCGGGCCGCTGCGGGGTTCGTGGCCCGGGTCGGGGGAGTGCAGGGGCTCCACCAGACGCAGCAGGAGGGGCCGCGCTCCCAGGACGTCGGCTTCGGCTACTTCGTGCTGGCCCTCGTGGAGGCGCTGCGCGACGGGCGGCGCTTCACCGTGTGGGAGGACCCGCACATCAACGCGGTGGCCACACCGATCGTCTCCCCGGAGATCGGCGCGCTGCTCGGACGCGCGGTCGACCGCGGCGTCGACGGCATCCTCCACTTTGCCGGGGGGACGGCGGTCACCAGGCGCGAGCTGGCGATGGCCACCTGCGAGGTGTTCGGGCTCGACGCCGAGCGGGTCGACTTCGGACCGCCGCCCGACGAGGCGCGGCTGCCGGCGCCGGTGCCCTACGACACGAGCCTCGCCGGCGAGGCGACGATGGCGGCGCTGGGCACGCGCACCCACACGATCCACGAGCAGCTGGGCGCGCTCCGCCGTGAGGTGGAGCAGGGCAGCCCGGTGCCGTTGAGCTAGGGGCGCACCAGATGGATCTCGAAGCTGTAGCGGCTGGCGGCGTACAGGTGGGTGGCGTACTCCACGATCGTGCCGGTCTCGTCCATCGTCTCGCGCTGCATCGTGAGCAGGGCGGCGCCGCGCGACTCCCCGAGGAGCGTGCTCTCCGCGGAGGTGGCCGACCGGGCGCCCACCGTCTGGGTCGCCGAGTGCAGGTGCACGCCGGCGCGGCGCAGCAGCGCGTAGAGGCCGGACTCGGCGAGGTCGTCGGCGGTGAAGTCGACGATGCCGGCCGGCAGGTAGTTGGTCATCTTCGCGATCGGGTGCTCCCGGGCCGAGCGCAGGCGCTCGATGCGGACGACCGGGTCCTCCTCGTCGAGCCGCAGGCGGTGCGCGACCTCCGCGTCGGCCCCCACCTGGTCGAACGACAGGACCTCCGTCGTCGGTCGCTGGCCGCTGCCGGACAGGTCGTCGTAGAGGCTGGTGAGCTCGAGCGGGCGCCGGACCTTGGGCTGCACCACGCGCGTGCCGATGCCGCGACGCCGGACGATGAGGCCCTTGTCGACGAGGTGCTCGAAGGCTCGCCGCATGGTCGGGCGGGAGACGCCGAGCCGGTCGGCCAGCACGATCTCGTTCTCGAAGAGGGTGCCGGGCGGCAGGTCGCCGCCCTCGATCGCGGCCTCCAGGTGCTGGGCGGCCTGGAACCACAGCGGCACCGGGCTCGCCCGGTCGATCTCGAAGCGCTGGACGACGCGGTCGACGGGGCTCTCGTGGGCGGTCACCAGGTCAGTATGTCAGCACGTACGAACAGTATGGAGGAAATGTCATGACGGGGATGTTGTCGGCCGACCGGATCGCCGGTGCACCGATCTCGTGGGGACTCTGCGAGGTGCCGGGCTGGGGCTACCAGCTGACGCCCGAGAGGGTGCTCGACGAGATGAGCGAGCTGGGCCTGTCCGCCACCGAGTTCGGCCCGCCCGGGTTCCTCGAGGAGGACGCCGACGCTCGGGTGGCGCAGCTGCGGGCCCACGGGCTCCGCGCAGTGGGCGGCTTCTTCGTCGTCCTGCTGCACGACCCCGGCCACGACCCCCTGCCCGGGGTGGACGCGTTCATCGACGAGTGCCTGGCGACCGGCGCCGGCGTGGTGGTCCTGGCCGCGTCGACGGGGCAGGACGGCTACGACGCCCGGCCCGAGCTCGACGAGGCCGGCTGGCAGACCCTGCTGGCGAACCTCGACCGGCTGGCCGACCACGCCGCGTCGCGGGGGGTCGAGGCCGTGCTCCACCCCCACATCGGCACGATGATCGAGAACGGCGCGGAGGTGGAGCGCGTCGTCGCCGGCAGCCGGATCGGGCTCTGCGTCGACACCGGTCACCTGGCCGCCGCCGGCGCCGACCCGGTCGCCATCGCGACCGCCCACCCCGACCGCGTCCGGCACGTCCACCTCAAGGACGTCGACGGCGCGCTGGCCGCCCAGGTCGCCGCCGGCGCGGTGCCCTTCGGGGACGCGGTGAGACAGGGGATGTTCCGCCCGCTGGGGGCCGGCGACGTCGACATCGCGGGGATGGTCCGGACGCTCGAGGCGGCCGGCTACACGGGGTGGTACGTGCTGGAGCAGGATGTGATGTTGCCGGGCGAGCCCTCGGGGGCGGGGCCGGTGGCCGACGTCCGCATCTCCCGGGACTTCCTGGTCTGCTGACCCCCTTGGCAGGTGCGGCCTTTGGATAGTATGTTAGGACAAACATCGACTTGAGGAGCACGCATGAGCACCATCTCCCACTGGGTCGCAGGTCAGCCGTACGCCGGCGAGTCGGACCGCACCGCCCCCGTCTTCAACCCGGCGACCGGCCAGCAGCAGACGGAGGTGCTCCTCGGCTCGCAGGCCGACGTCGAGGCGGGCATCCAGGCCGCGTGGGACGCGTTCCCGGCCTGGTCACAGACGTCGGTGAGCGCGCGGGCGAAGATCCTGTTCGCGTTCCGTGAGCTGGTCAACGCCAACATCGACCGCCTCGCGGAGGCGATCACCGACGAGCACGGCAAGGTGCTCTCCGACGCCAAGGGCGAGGTGCTGCGCGGCCTCGAGGTCGTGGAGTTCGCCTGCGGCATCCCGTCGCTGCTCAAGGGCGACTACTCCGACCAGGTCTCGACCGGCGTCGACAGCTACTCCTTCCGCGAGCCGCTCGGCGTGGTCGCCGGCATCACGCCGTTCAACTTCCCGGCCATGGTGCCGATGTGGATGTTCCCCGTGGCGATCGCCTGCGGCAACACCTTCGTGCTCAAGCCGAGCGAGCGCGACCCCTCGGCGTCGCTGATCATCGCCGAGCTCTGGAAGCAGGCCGGCCTGCCCGACGGCGTCTTCAACGTCGTCCACGGCGACAAGGTCGCGGTCGACACGATCCTCGACTCCCCGCGGGTCTCGGCGGTGTCGTTCGTCGGCTCCACGCCCATCGCGAAGTACATCCACGAGCGCGGCACCGCCAACGGCAAGCGGGTCCAGGCGCTGGGCGGCGCCAAGAACCACGCCATCATCCTCCCCGACGCCGAGGTCGACTTCGCGGCCGACCACCTTGCCGCCGCGGCCTTCGGCTCCGCCGGCGAGCGGTGCATGGCGATCTCCGCGGCCGTGGCCGTGGGCTCCGCCGGCGACCGGATCGTCGAGGCCGTCAACGAGCGCGCCCGCGCGGTCAAGGTCGGCTCCGGCCGCGACGCCGGCAGCGAGATGGGTCCGGTGGTCACCAAGCAGGCGCAGGAGCGCATCCTCGGCCTGATCGACACCGGTGAGACGCAGGGCGGCCAGGTGACGGTCGACGGGCGCGGCTACTCCGTGTCCGGCTTCGAGGACGGCTTCTGGGTCGGCCCGACGGTCATCGACCAGGTCACCACCGAGATGGACGTCTACCAGCAGGAGATCTTCGGCCCCGTGCTGTCGGTGGTCCGCAGCGACTCCGTCGACGAGGCGATCGCGCTGATCAACAGCAACCCCTACGGCAACGGCACCGCCATCTTCACCAACTCCGGCGAGGCGGCCCGCCGCTTCCAGCGCGGCGTCCACGTCGGCATGATCGGCATCAACGTGCCGGTCCCGGTGCCGATGGCGTTCTACTCCTTCGGCGGCTGGAAGGACTCCCTGTTCGGCGACAAGCACATCCACGGGCCGGAGGGCGTCGGCTTCTACACCCGCGCGAAGGTCGTCACGGCCCGGTGGCCGCACGTCAGCCACGAGTCCGAGGCGAGCTTCCACTTCCCGACGGCCCGCTGAGCGACGAGCCCTGCCGGAGACCGTCATGTCGTTGGAGCTGCTCACCGTGGGACGGGTCGGCGTCGACCTCTATCCCGAGCAGACGGGGGTGCCGCTGAAGGACGTGCAGACGTTCGCGAAGTTCCTCGGCGGCACCGCCACCAACGTCGCCGTCGCCGCCGCGACCCTGGGACACCGGGCCGCGGTGCTGACCAAGGTCGGCGCCGACGGCTTCGGCGACTACGTCCGGGAGGCCCTCGGCGGCTTCGGCGTCGACACGACGTACGTCGGCACGTCCTCGGAGCTGCAGACGCCGGTGGTGTTCTGCGCGCTCGACCCGCCGGAGGACCCGCCGCTCACGTTCTACCGCTCGCCGATCGCGCCGGACCTGACGCTCGACACCGCCGACGTGCCCTGGGACGTGATGGTGGAGGTGCCCGTCCTGTGGGTGACCGGCACCGGCGTCAGCGTCGAGCCCGCCCGCACCACCCAGCTCGAGATGCTGGCCCGGCGGGTGCGGCCCGAGCCCGGCTCGCGGCGCTGGACCATCCTCGACCTCGACTGGCGCGAGATGTTCTGGCCCTCGCCCGACGAGGCGCGCGCGGAGTACGACCTGATGCTCGACCACGTCACCGTGACGGTGGGCAACCGCGACGAGGTCGAGGTGGCCGTCGGCACGCGCGACCCCCAGGAGGCGGCCGACCGGCTGCTGGCCCGCGGCGTCGAGATCGCGTTCGTGAAGATGGGCGCCGAGGGCGTGCTCGTGGCCACCCCCGACCACCGCGAGGTGGTCGCTCCGCACCGTGTCGACGTGGTCTGCGGGCTGGGGTCCGGCGACGCGTTCGGTGGGGCCCTGGTCCACGGCCTGCTGGCCGGGTGGGACCCGGTCCGGTGCGCGGAGTACGCCAACGCCGCCGGCGCCATCGTCGCCTCCCGCCTCGCCTGCGCCGAAGCGATGCCCACGCTCGAGGAGCTCGACCAGGTCATCGCCAGCCGAGGAGCCGCCACATGACCGTCACCCGCATGCGGGGCCGTGCCACCGGCCCCGTGATCCCCGACGAGCGCTGGCAGCGCCTGCTGCAGCAGCGCGCCGCCGACCCGACCGCCGTCGCCTCGGCGTACGCCGCCCGCCGCCGGCCGGAGCGGATCCTCAACGAGCGCGGCACGCTGTTCCTGGTCGCCGCCGACCACCCCGCCCGCGGCGCGCTCGCCTCGGGCAGCGACGCGATGGCGATGGCCGACCGGCGCTCGCTGCTGGCCCGGCTCGTGGAGGCGCTCGAGCACCCCGACGTCGACGGCGTGCTCGGCACCCCCGACGTCGTCGAGGAGCTGCTGCTGCTCGGCGCCCTGGAGGACAAGGTGGTCATCGGGTCGATGAACCGCGGCGGTCTTGACGGCGCGACCTGGACCATGGACGACCGGTTCACCGGCTACGACGCCGCCAGCATCGCGGCCAACCGGCTCGAGGGCGGCAAGATGCTGCTCCGCATCGACGACCGCGACGCCGGCACCGCAGGCACGCTGGAGGGCTGCGCCGACGCGGTCAGCGAGCTCGCCGGCCACGGGCTGATGGCCATGGTCGAGCCGCTGCCCTACTACCGGCAGTCCGACGGCCGCCTCACGCTGCTCCGGGACACCCCGTCGCTGGCCCGGGCGATCACCGTCGCGAGCGGCCTCGGCACCACCTCGGCCCACACCTGGCTGAAGATGCCGTCGTGCGACGACCCGGCGGCGGTCTTCGCGGCCACGACCCTGCCCTGCGTCGTGCTCGGCGGCGTGCCGTCCCCCGACCCGGCTCAGGACCTGGCGTCCTGGGGCCAGGCGCTGACCCAGCCCACCGTGCGCGGCCTCGTGGTCGGCCGCGCGCTGCTCTACCCACCCGACGGCGACGTGCGCGCCGCCGTCGACGCTGCCGCGGCGGTGCTACGCGCCGCCCATCCCGAGGAGGACCGATGAGCCTGCACGTGCCCGCGACAGACCCTGGAGCCGCGGGGACGGTGGTCACGCTGACCCCCGAGGACGCCGGCTGGGACTGGACCGGCATCCAGGTGCTCCGGCTGGCTCCCGGCGAGCCGGTCACGGTCGAGACCGGCGACCGCGAGCTGTTCGTGCTGCCGCTCGCAGGCGGCCTGCGGGTGTCGGTGTCCGACGCCGCGGGCGCCGAGCTGGCGGCGTACGCCCTGACGGGACGGGAGTCGGTCTTCACCCGGGTCACCGACTTCGCCTACGTCGGCCGCGACAGCGTGCTCACGCTGGAGAGCGACGGGACCGCCGAGGTGGCGCTGCCGTCGTCGCGGTGCGAGCGCTCGCTGCCGCCGGCCTACGGCCCGGCCGAGGACGTGCCGGTCGAGGTCCGGGGCTCGGGCAACGCCACCCGGCAGGTGACGAACTTCGGCGTCCCGGGGGTCTGGGACCACGCCGACAAGATCATCTGCTGCGAGCTGATCACCCCCGACGGCAACTGGTCGAGCTATCCGCCGCACAAGCACGACGCGTCCGAGCCCTGCCCGGTCGTCAACGAGGAGATCTACTACTACCGGATCGCCGGTCGCGACCAGCTCACCCCGTCGCGCGACGGCGTGGGCTACCACCGCACCTACACCGGCCCCGAGCACGACACGGCCGGGCTGGCCCCGCTCGACGAGACGGTGGAGGTGCGCGACCACGACGTCGTGAAGGTGCCGCACGGCTACCACGGCCCCTGCATCGCCGCCCCGGGCTACCCCATGTACTACCTCAACGTGATGGCCGGCCCCGCCGCCGACCGCACCCTGGCGTTCTGCGACGACCCCACGCACGGGTGGATCCGGGACAGCTGGGAGACCCAGGAGCTCGACCCCCGCTGCCCGGTCACCTCGGCCTCGGGACGCACCGACGGAAAGGCAACCCGATGACCGAGACGACCCGGCTCACGACCGCGCAGGCGCTGGTCCGCTGGATGCTGGCGCAGCGCTCTCAGCTGCTCGACGGCACCGAGGTGCCGCTGTTCGGCGGCGTCTACGGCATCTTCGGGCACGGCAACGTGCTCGGCCTGGGCACCGCCCTGCACGCCGTGCGTGACGAGCTGCCGACCTGGCGCGGCCAGACCGAGCAGGGCATGGCGCTCGCGGCCGTGGCCTACGCCCGGGCGACCGACCGTCGTCAGGTGATGGTCGCGACGTCCTCGGTCGGGCCGGGCGCGCTCAACATGGTCACCGCCGCCGGCGTCGCGCACGCCAACCGGCTGCCGGTGCTGTTCCTGCCCGGCGACACGTTCATCGGCCGCGCCCCCGACCCGGTGCTGCAGCAGGTCGAGCACTTCGGCGACCCGGGGCTGACCGTCAACGACGCGTTCCGCCCCGTGTCGCGCTACTTCGACCGGGTCACCAAGCCCGAGCAGCTGCTCAGCACGCTTCCCCAGGTCGCCCGCGTGCTGACCGACCCCGCCGACGCCGGGCCGGTCACGCTCGCCCTGCCGCAGGACGTCCAGGCCGAGGAGTACGACTTCCCGGTGGCGATGTTCGAGCCGCGCGTGCACGTCGTACCCCGGGTGCGGCCCGACCGCGACGCCCTGGCCGCCGCTGCGGAGATCGTGCGCGGCGCCGCACGCCCGCTCCTCGTGCTGGGCGGCGGTGCCCGCTACTCCGGCGCGGGTGCCGACGCCCTCAGCTTCGCCGAGGCCCACGGCCTCCCCGTCGTGGAGACGGTCGCGGGACGGACGCTGGTGCCCCACGACCACCCGTTGTACGGCGGCGCGCTGGGCATCATCGGCGCCTCGTCGGCCAACAACCTGGCCCTCGAGGCCGATGTCGTGCTGGCCGTCGGTACCCGCCTCCAGGACTTCACGACCTCGTCGTGGACCGGCTTCGCCGAGGACGTCCGGATCGTCACCGTCAACGCGGCCCGCTTCGACGCCGTCAAGCACAACGCCCACGCCGTCGTCGGCGACGCCCGCGAGACCGTCGGTGAGCTGGGGACCGCCGTGGGCGAGTGGCGGGCGGACGCCGCGTGGACCGGCCGCGTGGCCGAGCACAAGGCCGCCTGGGACGGCCACATCGACACGCTGCGCGCAGGCGGGATCAGCCCCGACGGGTCGCTGACCTACGCGCAGGTGGTGGGCGTGGTCAACGACGCGAGCGGCCCGGACGACTACGTGCTGACCGCGTCGGGCGGCATGCCCGGCGAGCTCCACGGCGGCTGGCGCACCGGCAAGGTGGTGCCCGGCGCGACCTCCGGGGCGACGATGGACCTGGAGTACGGCTTCTCGTGCATGGGCTACGAGGTCGTCGCGCCCTGGGGTGCGGCGATGGCACGCCGGCAGACGCACCCCGACGGCCTGGTGACCTCGATCTTCGGCGACGGGTCCTACCTCATGCTCAACTCCGAGCTCTACTCCGCGGCCTTCGCCGGACACCCCTACGTCGCGGTCGTCTGCGACAACTCGGGCTTCGCCGTGATCCACCGGCTGCAGACCGGCCAGGGCGCCGACGGCTTCAACAACATGCTCGCCGACTCCCGTGGGCCGGGGGCCGACGGGAGCGTGGCGGTCGACTTCGCCGCCCACGCGCGGGCGCTCGGCTGCGAGGTCGTCGAGGTGCCCGAGGACGGTGGGCTCGACGAGCTGCGGGCGGCGTACCTCCAGGCGCGGGAGACCGCGGTGCGGGTGCAGCGCCCGGTCGTGGTCTCGTGCCGCGTCCACCACTCGACCTGGACCGAGGCAGGCGCCTGGTGGGAGACCGGGGTGCCGGAGTACCTCTCCGGCCGCGAGGCCTACGACGACGCCAAGCAGCGCCAGGTGCGGTGGCTGTGATCGGGGTGACCCGTCTCGGGCTGGTCGGCTACGGCGTCGGCGGGCGACTGTTCCACGCGCCGTTCATCCAGGCGGCCGAGAGCGTCGAGCTGGTCGGTGTCGTGACGCGCAACCCCGCCCGTCGGGCCGAGGCGGCCGCCGACCTCCCGGGCGTGCCGGCGTACGACACCCTGGCTGACCTGATCGACGCGGGCGTCGACGCTGTCACCGTCACCACGCCGCCGGCGACCCGGCGCGCGCTCGTGCTGGAGGCGGTGTCGCGCGGGGTGCACGTCGTGGCCGACAAGCCGTTCGCGCCGGACGCCGCGGGCGCGCAGGAGCTGGTCGACGCCGCCCGCGACGCGGGCGTGAAGCTGGCCGTCTACCAGAACCGCCGCTGGGACGCCGACCTGCGGACCGCGGCCGACCTGCTCGCCTCGGGCCGGATCGGGACGCCCTGGCGGGTCCACCTGCGCATGGACCAGGACGACCTCTCCACGCTCGAGCGCGGTCCCACGGCAGGACTGCTGCGCGACCTCGGCGCCCATGTGGTGGACCAGATGATCTGGCTGCTCGGGCCGGTGCGCGCCGTCACGGCCCACCTGGACGTCCTCGACTTCCCCGAGGGCCCGACCGACGCCGCGTTCGTCGTCGACCTCCAGCACGAGAGCGGCGCCCGGTCCTACGTCGAGGCGAGCAAGGCCAACCATGCCGACGGCAAGGAGCTGCGCATCTACGGCAGCTCGGGCTCCTACCGCGCGACGCCGGGCGACGTGCAGTTCGAGGCGATCATGGCCGGGCGGCGACCGGCGGACGAGGGCGACGCCTGGGGCTTCGACGCCGAGGAGCGCTGGGGGGTGCTGTCGACCGACGCGGGACAGGAGCGGATCCCGTCGTCGGCCGGCCGCTACCAGGACTACTACACCCAGTTCGGCGCCGCCTGCCGCGGCGAGGGCCCGCTGCCGGTGACGGGGGAGGAGGGCGCCCGCACCGTCGCCGTCCTCGACGCCGCCCGGGAGAGCCACGCCACCGGCCGCACCGTGGTGCTGGGCTGAGGGGTTGGAGGTTCCTCATGTGATGCAGGCGAAGCGTCACTTCTCGTGGTGAGTTCACCGCGAGAAGTGACAACTCACCTGCATCACATGATGAACCTCCACCACCCTCACACCAGTACCCTGACGGCATGACCTCCGTCGGCCTCGGCATGCCCGAGCTACCCCCTCCTGTGCTTGCCCCGCGCCGCCGGACGCGGCAGATCCAGGTCGGCAAGGTGGGGGTCGGCAGCGACCACCCGATCTCGGTGCAGTCGATGACGACGACGCTCACCGCCGACGTCAACACCACCCTCCAGCAGATCGCGGAGCTGACCGCCTCGGGCTGCGACATCGTGCGGGTCGCCTGCCCGAGCGCCGACGACGCGGCGGCCCTGCCGGAGATCGCCGCGCACAGCCAGATCCCGGTCATCGCCGACATCCACTTCCAGCCGAAGTACGTCTTCGCGGCCATCGAGGCCGGCTGCGCGGCCGTCCGCGTCAACCCGGGCAACATCAAGCGGTTCGACGACCAGGTCAAGGAGATCGCCGCAGCCGCCAAGGACCACGGCACCTCCATCCGGATCGGCGTCAATGCCGGCAGCCTCGACAAGCGGCTGCTGGAGAAGCACGGCAAGGCCACCCCCGAGGCCCTCGTCGAGAGCGCCGTGTGGGAAGCCGGTCTCTTCGAGGAGCACGACTTCCACGACTTCAAGATCTCGGTCAAGCACAACGACCCGGTCGTGATGGTGCGGGCCTACGAGATGCTCGCCGAGGCCGGCGACTGGCCACTGCACCTCGGGGTCACCGAGGCCGGCCCGGCCTTCCAGGGCACGATCAAGTCGTCGGTGGCGTTCGGCGCCCTGCTCAGCAAGGGCATCGGCGACACCATCCGGGTCTCGCTGTCCGCGCCGCCGGTCGAGGAGGTCAAGGTCGGCCTGCAGATC
>JAUILS010000195.1 GCA_030432975.1 Actinomycetes bacterium | reverse complement strand
CGGTGGCGTGATCGTCTACGACGTCACCCGGCCGGCCGACGCGAGGTTCGTGACCTACGTCAACAACCGCGACTTCTCGGTCTCGGTCGAGGACGGCGGGGCGCTCGAGTCGGCCGGGGATCTCGGGCCGGAGGGCCTCACCTTCCTGCCGGCCGGTGCCTCGCCGACCCGGCGGCCGATGCTCGCGGTGGCCAACGAGGTGTCCGGGACGACCACGACCTTCGCGATCACCACGCGCCACCGCCGCTGACGGGTGCCGGGCGGGCAGCTGCTGTCCGGCGGCCCGCCCGGCACACCCGGTCGGTTCGTCCCTGAGGCAACCTTTCGGGTGTGCCCCGCGTCTGACTGGGTACACCACCACGGGGGAGGTCCACGATGTCCAGTCTGGTGCTCATGCTCGCCGTCCTGATCGGGGCGGCGGTGCTCGTGCTCACCGTCGTCGGCGCGGTCGCCTACTCACGACGCCGGCCCTGACGTCAGGCCCGCGCGAGCGGGCGCGGCTGCGGCGCCTGCACGGGACGCCGGGCCAGCCACCACTCCACGACCAGCAGGTTCGGCACCCAGCTGAGCCAGGCCACCACCGGGTAGGCCGTCTCGAAGGAGAAACCGAGGGCCGCGGCCAGCGGCAGCTCGAGCCGCAGGGTGACCGCCGCGAAGGCGCTGGCGAACGACCGCAGGGCCCAGCGTCGATGGGTGACCAGGTCGCGGCGGAGCGCGGCCTGCAGGGCCGCCAACGTCGTGCCCGTCCAGGCCACGCCCAGCGCCGCGAACCCGGCAGCGGCCATCGGGCCGTGCTGTGTCGTGAACGCCGCCGCGAAGCCGGAGAGTCCGCCGGCCAGCGCGGCGAGGGCGTAGCCCTGGCCGAGCCGGCGGTGCAGCGCCGGCCACTGCCGTCGCAGGCCCGGCCACAGCTGCCATGGCACGAGCAGGAGCGCGACGCCGGCGGCGGTGATGTGCCACCGCAGCGCCAGAGGGAAGCCGTTGGCCGCGATGTCGGCCGGGAGCAGCCGGTAGCCGGAGACCGTCAGGGCCACCGCGTAGGCGCCGATCATCAGGCAGCCTGCGGTGGCGAGGCCGAGGCCGAGCCGGGCGCGGCGGGCGAGGGTGGGTGCCATGCGTCCAGCCTGGCGGCCGGCGCGCCCCCGGGGCATCCGGTGAGCCCCTCCTCCGCCCCTGAGCCGCCCCCGAGGCCCGGGGTGGGGCCACCCCCCGGCCCGCGTCGGTCAGGCGACGCGGGGCGCCTTGCCCTCCGGGTTGCTCCGTGACCCGGCTCGGGCGACTCGCCAGGCGATCCGGGGGGCCATCAGGCTCGGCGGAGCGTCCAACAGGTTCATCACCCGCATCAGCTGTCGGGCCACCTTCTCGTCCCGACGCGCGGCGCGCTGGGCCCGCGCGACGTACCGCGCCACGAGGTTCTCCGGCACCCTCGGTGAGGCTTCCAGAACCGGCAGCTGACGCACTGCCCCGGTGACGAGGACCCAGGCGCGGTCCACGATCTCCACCGCCCGGGCATGGTACGCCGGCACCGAGCCGCCGCTGCCCAGCACGTCGCGCAGGGCCACCGCCTGCAGGGCGGCCACGGTCATGCCCTGGCCGAAGGTGGGGTCGAAGCTGCAGATCGTGTCCCCGATCATCGCGAACCCCTCGGGCAGCGGCGCCTCCTCGATGCGGCGGCGCCGGCAGTCGGCGAACCGGTAGGCACGGGGAGGCTCCAGCAGAGGACGCGAGTCGAGGAGCTCCGCCAGGTCGGGCGACACCAGCGTGCGGGCATAGGCACGGAAGCCGTCGGGGTCCAGCGGTGGCTGCTGCTCGGCGTAGCCGAAGAGCATGACGATCCAGGTGTCGTCCTCCTGCATGATGGCCACTCCGCCGCGCGGCACCTCGGGAACCGCCGCGGACACCGACACGACACGGGCGGCAAGGTCGCCGGGGCGCGCGGCCACCCGCGCCGTGGCATAGCGCACCCCCACGGCTGCCCGCTCGTCGCGCGGTCGCGGCCAGCCATGCTCGGCCAGCCATCGCGGTCCCCGGGACGGGCGGCCGGTGGCGTCCACGACCAGGTCGGCGGCCACCATCTCGCGGCAGTCGTCGTCCCTGCCGCGCAGCTGCACGCCGGTGACCCGGCCGCTCTCGACCCTCAGGGACGCGACCTCGGTGTCGGCGCGCAGCTCGACCTGCGGCAGAGCCGCGACCCGGGCCCGCACCTGGTGCTCGAGCAGCAGCCGGGACAGCGCGAGCCCCTCGAGACCCAGGTCGCAGTCCGCCAGCAGGCCCCCGCCCACCCACCACCGGCCGGAGCGGCCGATGTCGCCACGGTTGACGGCGCCCCGGGCGCGCAGCTCGTCGGTGAGCCCCGGCAGCAGCGACTCCATCGCCGCCCGCCCCGACGCGAGCAGGCCGTGTGCGTGGGTGACCTGGGGGGTGCCGGCCCGCGGCTCGGGTCCGGAGGCCAGGCGGTCTCGCTCGACGACGACCACGCGGCCGGCATGCGGGGCGAGGGCCGCCGCGGCCAGCAGGCCGGCCACGCTGCCGCCCATCACGGCGACGGTGGCGAGCCGGGGCTCGGAGGTGGGGAGGGTCATGGCGGGCTCCTTCCAGGGGTTCTGGCCGCCCAGGCTCCCGTCAGCGACTGCTCACATGCCAGGTCGTTCGGTGCTCACCTCCCGGTCCGGTCCGGGCGCCCCGTCCGGCGCCCCGTCGGGCGGCCCGTCCGGCGCCCCGTCGGGCGCCCGGTCGGGCTCCGGGAGCGGCGGCACGCCCCGCAGCTCCCAGTGCCAGAGCAGCTCGGTCAGCCGGTCGACCCCTGCTGCGAGGTGGCGGCGGTAGGTGCTGAAGGGCAACCCCAGCACCTCGGCGGCCGCCGCCTGCGTGGCGGCGGCGCGGACGTAGGTGCGATCCACAGCGCGGGCGCCGGGGCGCTGCTTCGGGTCGGCCTCGAGCTCCGCGAGCGCCTGGCGGACCCTGGCCTGGAGCGTCTGCGCCGCCCGACCTGACGCTTCGGCGGGGACCATCCGGGAGCCGGCGAGCGGATGGCCGACCAGCCGGTCGGGTCGGTGCAGCTCGCGCAACAACGAGCGGACACCGGCACCGAAGTCCTCCCGCGACAGGGCGATGGGGGTGACCACCGGTGGGTGCGGCTCCCCGGCGTCGCTCAGCTCCTGGGCAGCCATCCGCTCCAGCCAGTCGGCGTACGGGCTGCGACCGAAGTCGCGCGCCCAGACCGCGACCGGCCCCGGCGCGTCGTCGACGTCGACGCGCGCCAGCGGCTCGAAGCCGATGTAGCCCCAGAGCGGAGCCCAGCCCTCTTCGTGTGGCGACGACAGTACCACCCAGCCCAGGCCCGGGAGCGTCCACCGGGTGAGGCTGAGGGCGCCGATCATGTCGGCCACCGGGCCGATCCGCCCGGGAGTGAGACCGTCGGCGATGAACTGGTGGATCACGACCTCGCCGGGCTCGGGAGGGCGGACGGAGGTGATCGCGGCCCACGCCGCCGCTGCCACCGGGTCGTCGACGCCGAGACGGTCGGCTTCACGATCCAGCCGAGCCATCGCGGTGACCCCGACCACCGTGCCGTCGCCCTCCTGATGGACATGGAACGCCTCCGGCTGCCGCTCCCACCATGCGGCGGCGGCACGCGCCCTCCCCGCGCCGTCGACCCGGCCCACGATCTCCATCACCGCCGCGTGGTCCGCCGATGTCGCCGTGCGGTTGCTGATGGTCCCCAGCTGGTCGAGCGCGTAGAGCTGCCGCGAGAGGGGGTTCCCGCGGTGGAGGAACAGGATGTCGGCCGCCGCCCGCTGCTGGACCGCACCCGTCGAGTGGCGCAACCGGTCGACGACCACCTCCCGGATCCGGCCGTGCAGCTCGGCGAAGGCGGCGGGGTCGCGCCAGCGCAGGTCGCGGTCGAGGGCGTCACGGACCACGTCGTGCACCGAGAGGCCATCCGGGTGGGCCTCGGCGTAGGGCCGGGACCGCAACCAGTCGAGCATCGCGTCGGCCGCGTCACCGTCGAGCTCCAGCACCCGGCCGACCATCTCTCGGTCGACCCGATGGGTGTGCCCACACAGGTGCAGCGCCCGGCGCTGCAGCGGGGTCACCGCTCCGTCCACGAAGCGCCCCAGGAGACGCGTGGACGCGTCGGGGTGGTCCAGCAGCGCCCCGGCGCCGGCGGCCGGCAGACCGCCCCGGGCCAGGTAGGTGTCGGCGGCGATGACCAGGGCGAGCGGATGCCCGTGACAGACCCCGGCCAGCGCCTCGACCGAGGCCGAGTCGGGCACCCCCAGGGTCTCCAGCAGGGCGGCGGCGTCGCGGGGCGCGAGGTTGCGCAGCGACAGCGTCTCCACGACGCCGCGCAGCTCGTGGTCCTCGAGCACCTCGGGAGGTGGCGGCTGGCGCCCGGCGACCACCAGTGCGGCGTCGGCGGGCAGGGCGGGCACGAAGGTGCGCCAGAACCACTGCTCCAGCCCGAGCACCTCGAACCGGTCGATCAGCAGGACCGCCTCCGGCGGCACCAGATCGGGCAGTCCCCCGTCGGGAGCGGCGCCGGCGGCCGCCCGCAGCGCGTCGTGGACGCCCGCCGGAGACCGGTCCAGGTCGGCACAGTCCAGCCGCAGCACCGGCCGGTCGCGCTGGTCGGCGAGACGCGCCACCTCGCCCAGGAGAGCGGACTTGCCGACCCCGCCCGGGCCGTGGACCACCAGCACCGCCGCGCGGTCCTCCGCGTCCAGCAACTCCGCCACCTGCGCGAGCTCGGTGTCGCGGCCCAGCACCGGCCGTGGCGACCCGAGCCACCGCTCGGCCATCGTGGGGCGGGGTTGCGGCGCGGTCATCTGGTCGTCCTGGCAGGCCGGTCTACGGGGGTGCTCCACATCGTGGCGCAGAGCAGTGGGACGCGCCAGGGGCGCCGCGGGCGGTCGCCCCGCGAGCGGTCGCCCGGAGGGGCGTTGAGTCCGCGGCCCGGTGGCCCGACAATGGGTCGATGGCCGGCGTGACCGTCGACGAGACGCCCGCCCCGCGGTCGCTGCGCGTGGCGGCGGAGCAGGTGGCGCTGCTCGGTCGCGCCCGCCGGG
Source organism: Actinomycetes bacterium (assembly GCA_030432975.1). Taxonomy (GTDB): domain Bacteria; phylum Actinomycetota; class Actinomycetes; order Propionibacteriales; family Nocardioidaceae; genus Nocardioides. The sequence continues at coordinate 1,223 of JAUILS010000195.1, read as the reverse complement.
GGCCGCGCGACGCGGCCGTCGAGGTCCCCACCCTGACGGCGTACGACGGGGTCTACGGCGCCCGCGACAGCCCGCTGCGGCGTGCCGTGGCGGCCTACCTCGACCACGGGGGCGACCCGGCGCTCGTGGTCCGCACCGGCGACCTGACCGCCGGCCTGGCGGCGCTGTCGGACACCGACGCCACGCTGGTCGTGGCGGCGCCCTCGCTGGTCCGCGGCCGGGAGGCCGAGGCGCACGCGTGGTGCGTCGAGCACCGGCGCTTCCTGCTCCTCGACTGTCCCGACGGGACGCTGCCGGCCGGCGTCGGCGACCACGCGGCGGGCTACACGCCGCGGCTGCGGGACACGGCCGGCCGGCGGGTGTGGACGGCGGCCGCCGTCGCCGGTGTGGTGCGGCGCGTCGACCGCGAGCAGGGCGTCTGGAAGGCGCCGGCGGGCGAGCCGCTCACCGGCCTGGTCGCCGACCCGCTGCCGCCCGGCGCCGAGGCCAACCCGGTGCGGCTGTTCCCCGACCGGGGGCTGCTGGTCTGGGGCGCGCGGACCGGCCCCGGCGAGCCGGGGCTCGACTACGTCCCGATCCGCCGGCTGCTGCTGTCGCTCGAGCGGTCGCTCGACGACGGGCTGCGGTGGACCACGTTCGAGCCGCAGGGCGAGCCCCTCTGGGCCGACGTACGCCGGTCGGTGGAGGACTTCCTGGTCGGCCAGTGGCGCGCGGGTGCCTTCCAGGGGGCGAAGCCCGAGGAGGCGTTCTTCGTCCGCTGCGACCGCAGCACGATGACGCAGGCCGACCTCGACGCCGGGCGGCTGGTCTGCTTCGTCGGCGTCGCGCCGGCCCGGCCCGCGGAGTTCGTCGTCCTCGAGTTCACCCAGGTCGTCGGGCGCAGCTGACTCCCGGGGGCCCCGGTCAGCCGGAGCCGGCGAGGCGGCCGGTGTCGTAGGCCCACATCGCGATCTCGACGCGGTTGCGGGCACCCAGCTTGGTGAGCAGCGAGGCGACGTGGGTCTTGACCGTCGTCACCCCGATGAAGAGCTCGGCGGCGATCTCGGCGTTGGTGCGGCCGCGGGCGACCAGGACCAGCACCTCCTCCTCGCGGACGGTGAGCGGCTCCACCGGCTGGACCGGCGCGACGGCCGGCGACTGAGCAGCCCAGGTGGCGAGCAGCCGACGGGTGACGTGGGGCGCGATCAGCGCGTCGCCGCGGGCCGCCGCGTGCACCGCCTGCA
>JAUILS010000008.1 GCA_030432975.1 Actinomycetes bacterium | reverse complement strand
CACGTCGAGCACCTGGGCGATCTCGGCGGGGGTGAGCTGCTCCCAGGCCCAGAGCCGGAGCAGCTCGGCGTCGGCGTCGCGGAGGCGCCCCAGCGCGGCGTGCAGCGCGGGGTCGCCGTCGTCGGCGGGCGCGGTCTCCCGCGGCGGGTCCAGCGTCGCGACCTTGCCGGCGACGCGGCGCTGCCGGCGGGCGCTGCGCTCGGCGTTGGCGAGGCAGCGGCGCGCCACGGCGTACGCCCACGGCAGCGAGCCGTCGCCGGCCGGGACGTCGTCCAGCCGGCGCCAGCAGACCAGCAGCGTCTCGGCGAGCACGTCCTCGGCCGTCTCGGCGTCGGTACGCCGGCCGAGGTAGCGCCGCAGGGGCTCCACGAGCTCGCGGGCCAGCAGCTCGAACCGCGCCGCGACCTCGGCGCGCTCGTCGTGTCGCTGCTTGCTCATCGGCACCACGGTACGCGTCGGCCCCGCCCCGCCACCCGGCGACACCACCCCGGCGCGCCGCGCCGCCGGCCGGGTCGCACCCAGACGGGACCACCACCTCAGGGGAACGCAACAGGGCCCCGCCGGAGCGGGGCCCTGTCGGTGGATCTCAGACGGTGCGGATCAGAAGTCCATGCCGCCCATGCCGCCGTCGCCGCCCGGCATCGGGGCGGCCTTCTCCGGCTTGTCGGCCACGACGGCCTCGGTGGTGAGGAACAGCGCGGCGATCGACGCGGCGTTCTGCAGCGCCGAGCGGGTCACCTTGGCGGGGTCGATGATGCCCTCGGCGATCATGTCGACGTAGTCGCCGGAGGCCGCGTTGAGGCCGTGACCGGCGCTCAGCCCGCGCACCTTCTCCGCGATGACGCCGCCCTCGAGGCCGGCGTTGACCGCGATCTGCTTGAGCGGGGCCTCGGTCGCCTTGCGCACGATCTGTGCACCGACGGCCTCGTCGCCCGCGAGCTCGAGCTTCTCGAACGCCGCGTCGGCGGCCTGCAGCAGGGCCACGCCGCCACCGGCGACGATGCCCTCCTCGACGGCGGCCTTGGCGTTGCGCACGGCGTCCTCGATGCGGTGCTTGCGCTCCTTGAGCTCGACCTCGGTGGCCGCGCCGACCTTGATGACGGCCACGCCGCCGGCCAGCTTGGCGAGCCGCTCCTGCAGCTTCTCGCGGTCGTAGTCGGAGTCGGACTTCTCGATCTCCGCGCGGATCTGGTTGACCCGGCCGGCGATCTGGTCGCCGTCGCCGGCGCCCTCGACGATCGTGGTCTCGTCCTTGGTGATGACCACCTTGCGGGCGGAGCCGAGCATCTCGATGCCGGTCGACTCGAGCTTGAGGCCGACCTCCTCGGAGATGACCTGGCCACCGGTCAGGATCGCGATGTCCTGCAGCATGGCCTTGCGGCGGTCGCCGAAGCCCGGGGCCTTGACGGCGACGGACTTGAAGGTGCCGCGGATCTTGTTGACGACCAGGGTCGACAGGGCCTCGCCGTCGACGTCCTCGGCCAGGATCAGCAGCGGCTTGCCGGACTGCATGACCTTCTCCAGCAGCGGCAGCAGGTCCTTGACCGAGCTGACCTTCTGGTTGGCGATCAGGATGTAGGGGTCCTCCAGGACCGTCTCCATCCGCTCGGGGTCGGTGACGAAGTAGGCCGAGATGTAGCCCTTGTCGAACCGCATGCCCTCGGTGAGCTCGAGGTCGAGCCCGAAGGTGTTCGACTCCTCGACGGTGATGACGCCTTCCTTGCCGACCTTGTCCATCGCCTCGGCGATGATCTCGCCGACGGTCTCGTCGGCGGCGGAGATCGACGCGGTCGACGCGATCTGCTCCTTGGTCTCGACGTCCTTGGCCATCCCGAGCAGCTGCTCGGACACGGCGTCGACGGCCTTCTCGATGCCCCGCTTGAGGCCCATCGGGTTGGCGCCGGCGGCGACGTTGCGGAGGCCCTCGCGGACCATCGCCTGCGCGAGCACGGTGGCGGTGGTGGTGCCGTCACCCGCGACGTCGTCGGTCTTCTTGGCGACCTCCTTGACCAGCTCGGCGCCGATCTTCTCGTAGGGGTCCTCGAGCTCGATCTCCTTGGCGATCGAGACACCGTCGTTGGTGATCGTGGGGGCGCCCCACTTCTTCTCGAGGACGACGTTGCGGCCCTTAGGGCCGAGCGTGACCTTGACGGCGTCCGCGAGCGTGTTCATGCCACGCTCCAGGCCGCGCCGGGCCTCCTCGTTGAAAGCAATCAGCTTCGGCATGTTGTGCGCGATCCTTCGCTTCGACAAGTGTGTGGACGGCCGGTTTGCTGCCCGCGACGGACGGCCCCCGCTGACCCGGCGGACCCTTCCCGCCGGCGCCTGGGACCTCAGCTCGCCGGTCCGTTGGTGTTGTCACTCTCATGGCGAGAGTGCCAACGTCATGTTTAGCACTCGCCCGGTGAGAGTGCAAACGTCGGAAACCGGTCTCGACCAGCTGTCGATTCGGCCGTCCCTCGCGCGTCATCACGGTGACAGACTCAGCAACCGAGCCGAGGAGGAACCATGACCGAGTACGCCGTCCTGATCCCGGGCGACGACGCCGCCTGGGCGGCCGCCACCGACGAGCAGAAGCGCGTGATGTACGACCGCCACAACGCCTTCGCCGCGATGCTGGCCGAGCGCGGCCACAAGATCACCGGCGGAGCCGAGCTCACCGCGTCGGCCACCGCCAAGACGGTCCGGCTCGACGGCGAGCGCACGCTCGTCACCGACGGCCCGTACGCCGAGACCACCGAGCAGCTGACCGGCTTCTACACCGTGCAGAGCGACGACCTCGACGACCTGCTGGAGTGCGTCGCCTTCCTGGCCGGCGAGGAGGGGCCCCTGGAGGTTCGCGCCTGCGTCGACCACTCGGTCGGACAGGCCTGAGGGGGCGTCGTGAAGTTCGTGCTGTTCATGGCGGAGCAGGACCACTTCGCACGCTGGGACGCCTCCAGCCAGCGCGACCGCGACGAGGTCTTCGCGGCCTTCGAGGCCTTCGGCGAGGCGGTCGCCCAGCGCGGCTCCGTCGTCGGCGGCGAGGGCCTGCTGGCTCCCGACCAGGCCCGCACGCTGAGCCCGGTCACCCGCGAGGTGACGGAAGGCCCCTACGCCGAGACGGCCGAGCAGGTGGGTGGGTTCTTCGTCATCGACGTGCCCGACCTCGACGCCGCGGTGGAGCTGGGCGGGCTACTGCCCCCGCAGTTCACCGTGGAGGTACGCCCGGCCCTCGAGGTCGAGCCCTGACCGTCGACGCGACGCTCGAGCGCGCACTGCGCGACGAGTGGGGCCGGCTGCTCGCCCTGCTCGTCGCGCAGTTCCGCCGGCTCGACCTCGCCGAGGACGCCCTCGCCGACGCCGTCGAGGCCGCGGCCCGCACCTGGCCGCGAGACGGCGTCCCCACCAACCCACCCGCGTGGCTGCTCACCGCCGCCCGCCGTCGAGTGCTCGACCGGCTCCGCGCGGAGGCGATCGCCGCGCGCCGGCTGCCCGAGCTCGCCGTCGAGGCGCAGCTCCAGGAGGAGATGCACCACGTCATGGCCGACCCCGCCCGCCCCGTCGCCGCCGACGGCGGCCTCCCGGACGAGCGACTGCGCCTGGTGCTGCTCTGCGCCCACCCGTCCCTGTCGCGGGAGGCCGCGGCGGCGCTCACCCTGCGCCTGGTGCTGGGCGTGCCGACCGCCGACATCGCCCGCCTCTTCCTGGTGAGTACGCCGACCATGGCCGCGCGCCTGACCCGCGCCCGCAAGCGGCTCGCCGGAGCCCGGTTCGACCTGCCGACCGGCCCCGACCTGGAGGAGCGGGTCGGCCTCGTCGCCGAGGTGGCCTACCTCGCCTTCACCGCCGGATACGCCCCCGCCACCGGCCCGGAGGTGCTGCGCGCCGAGCTCGCCGGCGAGGCGATCCGGCTGGTCCGGGTGGTGCGCGAGCTGCTCCCGGGGCGCCCCGACCTCGACGCCCTGCTGGCGCTGACCCTGCTGCAGCACGCACGCCGCGACGCCCGGGTCGCCGCCGGGAGGCTGGTGCTGCTGCCCGACCAGGACCGCACCCGCTGGCACCTCGACGAGATCGAGGAGGCGGTGGAGCTGCTCCGCCCGATAGCCACGGCGCCGGCGACGCCGTACCTCCTGCAGGCGCTGATCGCCGCCGAGCACGCGATCGCGCCGGCACCGGAGCTCACGGCGTGGACCCGGATCGCGGACCGCTACGCCGAGCTGGAGCAGCTCACCGACTCTCCGGTGGTCCGGCTCAACCGGGCGGTCGCGGTCGCCGAGGCCGACGGCGCGCTGGCCGGCCTGGCCCTGCTCGCCGACCTCGAGCTGCCCGGCCACCGGCTGCCCGCGACCCGCGCCGAGCTGCTCGCCCGGGTCGGCCGCATCGACGAGGCCCGGGCGGCGTACGACATCGCGCTGCGCCACTGCGACAACGAGGCCGAGGCCGCCCATCTCCGCCAGCGGCGGGACGCGCTCGGCGACTGACCGCGGGTCGCCCACGACACGGCGCGGTTGAGTGTCCGTGCGCATGTGCGGGCCGCCCGCGCGGACCACCATGGAGGTATGACGACCTCCGTGACGCCTGCTCCCGCGTCTCCTCCCCCGGCCGGCACCGCCGAGCGCGCACCGATCACCCCCCGCACCCTGGAGTGGCTGACGGGCGAGGTGGCGACCTGGCAGCGCGAGGGCCTGGTCTCGGAGGGCCAGGCCCACCAGATCCTCGACCGCTACCACGCCTCCCGCCGGTTCAGCCTGGCGGCGCTGGTGCTCACGCTCGGGGCGGCGTTCGTCGGCATCGGCCTGATCTGGCTGGTCGCCGCCAACCTCGACCGGCTGCCGCCGCTGACCCGCTTCGGCGCCGTGGCGGCCCTGTGGGTCGCGGTCACCGTCGGCGCCGAGGCGCTCGCCGCGCGTCGCGAGCACGCCGGCGGCATCCCGTCGCCGGTCGTCGGCGCCGTCCGGATCCTGGCGGCCCTCGCCTTCGGCGCGGTGATCTTCCAGGCCGCGCAGAGCCTGCAGGTGCCGGCGTACGAGCCCGCGCTGGTCGGCCTCTGGGGGCTCGGCGCGCTGCTCTACGCCTACCTGCTGGAGGCCCACGGCCCCCTCGTGGTCGGCCTCGCCGCCGGCACCGTGTGGCTGGTCTGGCAGGTGCTGTGGGACGAGCCGAGCGCCTTCGGCGTCGTGCTGGCGCTCGCCCTGGCCGGGGTCGCCGCGGTCTCGCTCGGCTCGCTCCACGACCGCTGGCGCCCGGCGTTCGCCGTGCCATGGCGCGAGCTCGGCACCGGGCTCGTGCTCGCCGCGCTCTTCGGCGCCGCGATCCCGATGGTCACCCTCGGCGACTTCCGCTGGTCGCCCGTGCTCGTGGTCCTGGCCGTCGTCGCCGGCGTGCTGGCCACCGCCGCCGCCGCGGGTGCGGTCGGCTGGCGGCGCCTCGAGGCGCTCGGCGCCGTCGCGGTGGCTCTCGTCGCCTGGCTGCTGGTCGCCTGGGACAGTGGCTCCGACGCCAGCGACATCGACCTCGCCGACTGGGCGCACGCCGCGGTCGCGATCGGGGTGTACGTCGCCGCTGCCGCCGGCGTGGCCGTCCTCGGCGTGCTGCGCGACTCGTGGCGACTGACGGCGCTCGCCACCGCCGCGCTGGTGGTGTTCACGACCTTCCAGAGCTTCGCGGTGTTCGCCGCGATCCTGCCGGGCGCCTGGCTCTTCGTGGCGCTGGGCCTGGTGTTCCTGGCCACGGGCTACCTCTTCGACCGGGCCCGGCGCCGGCTGGCCGAGGAGCTGGCCGACGACCGACCGGCCCGGCCCCTCGCGGAAGGAGACGCGTCATGACGCTCACCACCGGCCGCTGGGTCAAGGTGGCGGTGCTGCTGGTCGCGCAGCTCGCCCTGGTGGCCCTCGGCGTCGCCCCGCAGCTGTCCGCGCGCACCACCGGCGAGGAGTACCTCTTCCGGGTGCAGCCCTACGACCCGATCGACCCGTTCCGCGGCGCCTACGTCGACCTGACCTACCCCGACCTGTCGCTCAACACCCGCAACGGCAGCGACCTGGCCGCCGGCGGCGACGAGAGCGGGACCGTCTACCTGCTGCTGCGGGAGAGCAAGGGCGTCTGGGTCGCCGACGACGCGGTCACGGCGCGGCCCGCCGACGGGCCCTACCTCGCCTGCGACGCCCACCTGTGGCGCACGCACTGCGGCATCGAGAGCTACTTCCTGCCACAGGACCAGGCCGCCGCCTTCGACGAGCTGGTCGCCTCGGGCAAGGCGGTCGCGCGAGTCCGCATCGACGGGCGCGGGCACGCCGCGCTGATCGCGGTCGAGGAGCGCTGACCAGCTCCTCGCATGACCCGGCGGCGGGGTCAGCCGCCGGCGACCGCCGGGATGACCGACACCTGGGTGCCGTCGGGGGTCGCCGTGGCCAGGTCGTCGAGGAAGCGGACGTCGTCGTTGCCGACGTAGACGTTGACGAACCGGCGCAGCGCGCCGGACTCGTCGACCACCCGCGCTCGGATGCCGGGGTAGGCGCCGTCGAGGTGGTCGAGCACCTCGGCCAGCGTCGCGCCCTCGGCGGTCACCTCCGACTCGCCGCCGGTGTAGGTCCGCAGGATCGTCGGCACCCGCACGCTCACGCTCATGACAGTCGATCCTTCCAGGCAGCCGGTCAGGAGATGCCGGTCGCCGCGAAGGCGGCGTACGACGGGTCGATCACCGCGGCCGGGCCCACCCGGTCGGAGACCGCGTCGAGGGTCTTCAGGCCCATGCCGGTGTTGATGACGACGGTCTCGAGCTCGGTGTCGAGCTGGCCGGTCTCCACGAGCTTCTTCAGCACGCCGACGGTGGTGCCGCCGGCGGTCTCGGTGAAGATGCCCTCGGTGCGGGCCAGCAGGATGATCCCCTCGCGCACCTCGTCGTCGGAGATGTCCTCGACGGCGCCGCCGGTGCGGCGGCAGATGTCGAGCACGTAGGGGCCGTCGGCCGGGTTGCCGATCGCCAGCGACTTGGCGATGGTGTCGGGCTTGACCGGGCGGACCACCTCGTGGCCGTCCTTGTAGGCCGCCGAGACCGGGCTGCAGCCGGTGGCCTGGGCGCCGTAGATCTTGTAGGGCTTGGCCTCGACGAGACCGAGCGCGATCAGCTCACAGAAGGCCTTGTCGACCTTGGTCAGCTGGCTGCCGGACGCGACCGGGATCACGACCTGGTCGGGCAGCCGCCAGCCGAGCTGCTCGGCGATCTCGTAGCCCAGCGTCTTGGAGCCCTCGGCGTAGAACGGGCGGACGTTGACGTTGACGAACGCCCACCCCTCCTCCTCGCCGGCGATCTCGGAGGCGAGCCGGTTGACGTCGTCGTAGGTGCCGTTCACGGCGACCAGCTGCTCGGTGTAGACCGCGGAGTTGACCTGCTTGGGGTGCTCCAGGTTGCTGGGGATGAAGACGACCGTCTTGATGCCTGCCCGGGCGCCGGCGGCGGCGACGGCGTTGGCGAGGTTGCCGGTCGAGGGGCAGGCGAACGTCGTCGCACCCAGCTCGCGGGCGGCCGACAGGGCGCACGCGACGACCCGGTCCTTGAAGGAGTGGGTCGGGTTGGTCGAGTCGTCCTTGACCCAGAGCCTGGCCAGCCCCAGCTCGCGGGCCAGGTTGTCGGCCTGGAGCAGCCGGGTGAAGCCGGGCTCGGTGTTGGGGCTCTCGGTGATGTCGGTGGGCACCGGCAGCAGCGCCTGGTAGCGCCAGATGTTGCGCGGGCCGGCCTCGATCTGCTCGCGGGTGACGGCCGGGAACTCGTAGGCGACCTCGAGCGGCCCGAAGCACTCGGGGCAGGCGTAGTGCGGCCCGAGGTCCTGCAGGTGGCCGCACTCGCGGCAGGTCAGGCCGACGGCGTTGCCGAAGGCGCCGGGGCGCAGCGCGCCCGGGGCGGGGGCCGGCGTGGTGGACGTGGCCGCGGACGTGCCTGGGGGCGTGGCTGCGGACGGGGCGGCGGGGTCGAGACCCTCGGGACAGACCCGCTCGGCCAGGGATGCGCTCATGGGGAGACCTCCTCCTCATCTCTCCCGCGGCGGACTTCGCTGCGGGCCGGATTTGGCACCTTTTCCACGTCCGCCCGGTGGTCCGGGCGGGAGGCTCGTGGCGGTTGCCGGGACGTCGTCGGGCCGTTCCCTCAGTCCCTCGTGATGAGCTGCGCTCAGCCTAGGGCTCCGCTGTCTCAGGATGCGAATCGACCATCCAGCATCCGGACACGCGCACCCGGTCGTCCCGTCCTGCGCGGACGTGGTGGGATAGAACGCGTGGACGCCTCCGTCAGCAGCAGGCCCGACCAGACCACCGGAGCGTCGGCGCGGACGGCGTACGACGCGCTCGTGGCGGTCGCCGACCGCGCGGTGATCGGCCTCGACATGGACGGCACCCTGTCGCCGATCGTGGAGGACCCCGAGCTCGCCCACATCCACCCCGACGCCCCCGACGTGCTCGTCGACCTGGCCGAGGTCGTGCGTGCCGTCGCGATCATCACCGGCCGACCGGCCCGGCAGGCGCTCGCCCTCGGCGGCCTCGACGAGGTGGGCGACGCGATCGGCGGCCACGGCCGCGAGCTCTACGTGCTCGGGCAGTACGGTCACGAGCGCTGGACGTCGTCGCAGCGCCGGGTCATCACGCCGCGACCCCCGCACGGCCTCTCGACGTTCCTGCGCGAGCTGCCCCGCTTGCTGCGCGAGGCCGACGCGGCCGACGCCCACGTGGAGGAGAAGGGGCTGGGCGTCGCCATCCACACCCGGCGGCTGCCCGACGCCGCCGCCGTGCAGGCCCGGCTGGTCGAGCCGGTGCGGCGCGCGGCCGAGGCCCACGACCTGATCGTCGAGCCGGGCCGCAACGTCGTGGAGGTGCGCACCCCCGGCGTCGACAAGGGCACCGCGGTGCACCGGCTGGCCGAGGAGGTCGACGCCCACGGCTTCCTGTTCGCCGGCGACGACCTGGGCGACCTGGAGGCGTTCGCCGCCGTGCGGGAGCTCGGCGAGCAGGGCCTGGCGACGTACCTCGTCTGCTCGGCGTCGGACGAGGAGAGCGCGCTGCGCGACCGCGCCGACGAGGTGGTGTCCGGACCTGACGGCGTGCTCGCATTCCTGCGCCGGCTCACCGCCGACATCCGCGCCGCCCGGTCGTAGTCCGGGCGGGTCTCAGCCCAGCGGGCCGGTGAGGATCACCGTCAGCCGGTCGCCGCGCATCGGCTCGACGACGGGGAGCACCCGGGTGATGCCGAGGTCGAGGGCCAGCTGCCTGGCCTCGGCGCGCAGACGCTGGGGGAAGTAGACGGTCGAGGCGGGGATGGTGCCGTACCAGTTGTCGGAGCCGACGACCTGCCAGCCGATGCCGGCCGCCCGGTCGGCCACGCTGCCGGCCAGCCCCTGCTCGCCGGAGTTGTTGTAGACCTCGACCAGCACGGCGCCCCGGTCGACCTCGGGCTTCTGCTTCTTGGGGTCGGGCTTGATCGTGGGCGCCGCCGACACCGAGGGCGACGAGCTCACCGGGAGCGCCACCTCGCGCTCGGCCGGCCCCTGGCCGCGGGTGGCCACGAAGGCGATCGCGGCCATCGCGACCGCGACGATGCTCAGGATGACGACGGGCGACGGGAACGCCGTCGTGAGGCCGCGCCCCCGCTGCGGCACGACGCCCTCAGATCTCGAAGCCGAGGCGGCGCGCGGAGCGCTGCCGCTGGCGAGTGGCTCGCAGCCGGCGCAGCCGGCGGACCAGCAGCGGGTCGGCCTCGAGCGCCTCGGGACGGTCGATCAGGGCGTTGAGGACCTGGTAGTAGCGGGTCGCGCTCATGTCGAACTTCTCGCGGACGGCGGTCTCCTTGGCGCCGGCGTACTTCCACCACTGCCGCTCGAACTCGAGGATGTCGCGATCGCGCTCGCTCAGGCTCGGCTGGTCAACGGCTGGGCCGGTGAGGGCGTTCGCGGCGTCCATGTGGCTGGCTCCCCGTCGTGCGATGGTGGGTACGTCGACCCCCACTGTAGGCGACGAATCACAGCCGTGTCATTCGCTCGGCGCTTCGCCCCCGGCGCGTCGCCCTCCCGCGGTCGCGTCGGCGCCCACCCGTAGGGTGAGCCCGTGAGCGTGCCCAGCACCGCCGACCTCGTCGTCGTGGCCAACCGGCTGCCCGTCGACCGGGTCGTCGAGCCCGACGGGTCGATCGGCTGGCGGCGCTCGCCGGGTGGGCTGGTCACGGCCCTGGAGCCGGTGATGCGCTCCCACGACGGCGCCTGGATCGGCTGGCCCGGCGGCACCGACGAGATCGCCCCCGAGCCGTTCGTCGAGGACGGCATGATGCTCGTCCCGATCTCGCTGAGCGAGCAGGAGGTCGAGGAGTTCTACGAAGGCTTCTCCAACGGCACGCTGTGGCCGCTCTACCACGACCTGGTCGCCAAGCCGGAGTTCCACCGGGAGTGGTGGGAGGCCTACGTCGCGATCAACGAGCGCTTCGCCCGCAGGGCCGCGGAGGTCGCCGCCGAGAACGCCGCCGTGTGGGTGCAGGACTACCAGCTCCAGCTGGTGCCGCAGATGCTCCGCGAGCTGCGGCCCGACCTGCGCATCGGCTTCTACCTCCACATCCCCTTCCCGCCCACCGAGCTGTTCCAGCAGCTCCCCTGGCGGCGGCAGATCCTCGAGGGGCTGCTCGGGTCGGACCTGATCGGCTTCCAGCTCGGCGGCGGCGCCGCCAACTTCGTGCGGCTGGTCCGCCAGCGGGTCGGCCACAAGACGCACCGCGACACGGTGCACCTGCCCGACGGCCGCGTGGTGCGCGCGGCGCCGTTCCCGATCTCGATCGACGCCCGCGGCTTCGAGGAGCTCGCCAGGTCGGCGCCGGTCGAGGCCCGGGCGCGCGAGATCCGCGCCCAGCTCGGCGACCCCGACACCGTGTTCCTGGGCATCGACCGGCTCGACTACACCAAGGGCATCTACGCGCGGCTGCGCGCCTTCGGCGAGCTGCTCCGCGACCATCGGCTCGACGTCGAGCAGGCGACGTTCGTGCAGGTGGCGACGCCGTCGCGGGAGCGCGTCGAGCAGTACCGCCAGCTCCGCGACGAGACCGACCGGCTGGTCGGCCGGATCAACGGCGACCACGGGCGGCTGGGCCACCCGGCGATCTCGTACCTGCACTCCTCCTATCCCCGCGAGGAGATGGCCGCGCTCTACCGCGCCGCCGACGTGATGGTCGTGACGCCGTACCGCGACGGGATGAACCTCGTCGCCAAGGAGTACGTCGCCTGCCGCCTCGAGGACGACGGCGCGCTGGTGCTCTCGGAGTTCGCCGGCGCGGCCGACGAGCTGCGCCAGGCGTGGCTGGTCAACCCCTACGACCTCAACGGCATGAAGGACACCCTCGTCGAGGCGGCCTCGGCCAGCCACAAGGAGAAGCACCGCCGGATGCGCGCGATGCGCCGCCAGGTGATGGAGAACGACGTCAAGCGCTGGGCCGACGCGTTCCTCGACGAGCTGCTCTACGACGGCGAGCACGACCCGAGCCTGCGCCCCCCGCCGCGGTTCTGACCTCGGTCGCTAGATTCGTGCCATGGATCTGATCCCGAAGCCCGATCAGGTCATCGCGGCCGCGCAGAACATCGCCCACACGGCGCTCTACGGCGGGCTCGCCGACCTGCGGCCGATGCCGCGATCGCTGATCGCCGAGGGCCCGCGCCGCGACGTCTACCACTACCGACCCACCCCCGGCGCCGTCCCCGACGGCGACCCCATCCTGCTGGTCACCCCGCTCGCCGCGCCCTCGACCTGCTTCGACCTGCGTCGCGACTGCTCGCTGGTCGAGCATCTGGTGCGCGCCGGCCACCCGACGTACCTCGTGGAGTACGGCGAGGTGTCGTTCAAGGACCGCAACCTGGGGATGGAGCACTGGATCGACACGGTCGTGCCGACCGCGATCCAGGAGGTCTCCGACCATGCGGGGGGCCGCCCGGTGCACGTCGTCGGCTGGTCGCTGGGTGGGATCTTCGCGCTGCTCACCGCCGCCGACCGGCCCGACCTCCCCATCGCTTCGGTGACGTCGCTCGGCGCGCCGTTCGACGTGACGCAGGTGCCGATCGTCGCTCCGCTGCGCCCCCTGCTCAACCTCACTGACGGCCGCGGCGCCATCACCGCGGCGTACCGCCTGCTCGGCGGGGCGCCGAAGCCGGTGGTCGGCTGGGCGTTCAGCCTCGCGTCCGTGCAGAAGATGGTGACCAAGCCGCTCGCCATCGCCACCCACCTCGACGACGCCGACTACCTCGCCCAGCTCGAGGCGGTCGACCGGTTCAAGTCGCAGATGATCGCCTACCCCGGCCGCACGTTCGGGCAGCTCTACCACCGGTTCGTGAAGGGCAACGCGCTCGTGGCCGGGTCGTTCCGGCTCGGCGACCGCACCATCGACCTGGCCCACCTGACCGCGCCCGTGCTGGTCTTCGCCGGCGCCACCGACGGCATCGCCCCCGTCGGCGCCGTGAAGGCGGTCGTGCCGCTGCTCACCTCCGCGCGCGAGGTGCGCTTCGAGATCGTGCCCGGCGGGCACCTCGGCATGCTCACCGGGCGCGCCGCCCGCACCGGCACCTGGGCGGTGCTCGACGCGTGGGTGCGGGAGTGGACCGGCGTGTCCGCGCCGGCTGCCTCGCCTGCTTCGTCGGCTCGGGGGCGGAAGGCGGCCAAGAAGTCGGCGGCCCGGAAGGCGCCGGCGAAGAAGGCGTCGACGAAGGCGGCCCGGAAGTCGCCGGCGATGAAGACGGCGGCCACGAAGAAGACGGCGGCCACGAAGAAGACGGCGAGCAAGACCGGCGCCCCCGGGAAGGCTGCGGCGACGACGGCACCAGCGACGAAGGAGTCGGCCGCGAAGAAGAGCGCCAGCAAGACGACCGCCGCGAAGAGGTCCACCACGAGGTCGCCGGCCAAGAAGTCGTCGACGACCAAGGCCGCGAGCAAGAAGGGAGCCACCAGCGGTGGTTCCGCCACCACGTCGCCGTCGATCGGAGCCAACCCGCAGCGGCGCTACGGATCGGGCTCCTCCCGCGCCCTCTCCGGCTGACCTCGCCGCGCGACGTCATCCGCATCGAGCGCTCCGGCGACCGATGCGTATGACGTCCCCGGCGCACCCGACGGCCGACGATGTCTACTGGTGCGTACGAAGCAGTAGGTGCGTCGTAGGCACCAGGAGAGCCCCCGCCCTCGTCGTACGCACCAGTAGACCCGGCCCGGACCACACCTCGCGCCACCAGACCCCGCACTTCGCGCCACCACGACGCGCATCTCGTCGGTAGCCTGCGGCCATGCATGGGGACGGGTCGCTGCCGCGGCGGGTGCGGATCGGCTACGGCTCGGGGTCGGTGGCGACCGGGGCGTTCGGCACCGTGCCGGGGCTGATGCTGCTGCCCTTCCTCACCGACAGCCTCGGGATCGCCTCGCTCGCCGCGGGGCTGATCGTGTTCCTGCCGAAGTTCTGGGACGTCATCCTCAACCCGATCGCCGGCCGGATCAGCGACCGCACCGTCGACCCGCGCGGGCCGCGCCGTCCCTGGCTGCTGCGCGCCGGCATCGGCCTGGCGGTCGCGTTCGCGCTGATCTTCGCCGGGCCGGAGACCGGGTCCCGCGGTGCCGACGCCGCCTGGGTGCTGGTGTTCTTCCTGGCCGCGGCGACGGCGTACGCCTTCTTCCAGGTGCCGTTCGTCGCCATGCCCGCCGAGATCACGTCGTCGTATGACGAGCGCACCCGGCTGATGACCTGGCGGGTGGCGCTGCTCGCGCTGACGATCATGGTCGCGGGTGCCAGCGCCCCGCTGATCCGCGACCTCGTCGGCGGCCGGGCGGGCTACCGGGTGATGGGCGTCGCGATGGCGCTGCTCATTCTCGTCGGAGTCATCAGCGCCTACCGCGGCACCCGCGCGGCACCGATCGGCGCGGTCGAGCCCGGCCCCGGCAGCCTGCGCGACCAGCTGCGGATCGTGGCCACGTCGCCCGACTTCCGACACCTGCTGACGACGTTCGTCATCCAGGCCCTGGCCACCGGCAGCATGCTCGCGGGCGTCGACTACCTCGCCCGCCAGGTGCTCGGCGACACCGGCGCAAGCACGATCCTCTTCGTCTGCTTCGTCGGTCCGGCCCTGGTGCTGACCCCGCTCTGGGCGCGCGCGGGCGAGCGCCTCGACAAGCGCCGCGGCTACGTGCTGGCCAGTCTGGTCTTCGCCACCGGCGCCCTGCTGCTCACCACCGCCCGGGTCGCGCCGCCGGGCGTGGTCTTCGCGGCGACCGCGCTGGTGGGCGTCGGCTACGCCGGCATCCAGGTGTTCCCGCTGGCGATGCTCCCCGACGCGGCGGCCGTCGACGCCCGGCGCACGGGCTCCAACCGGGCCGGCGTCTACACCGGCGTCTGGACCGCTGGCGAGACGCTGGGCCTGGCCCTCGGCCCCGCGCTGTACGCCGTCGTGCTCACCCTCGGCGGCTACCGCTCGTCCACCTCCGGCGACGTCGCGCAGCCCGACTCCGCGCTGACCGCGATCGTGCTCGGCTTCTCGCTGCTGCCGGCGCTGCTGACGCTGGGGAGCCTGTGGTGGCTGCGCCGCTACTCCCTCGACGCGAGCACCGTCGACGCCATGGCCGACGGGGCCCTCCCCGGCGAGCCCGGGCCTGGCAGGGTGGCCCCATGACCGACGTCCGCACCCGCCTCGAGCAGCTCCGCGCCGGCGACCTGCCCGTCCACGGCGGCCGCACCCTGGCCTATGTCTACGATGCCGGGCTCCCGGAGCTCGACGCGCTCGCGCGCGACGCCGTCGCGGCGTACGCCGGCGCCAACGGGCTGGACCCGACGGCGTTCCCCAGCCTGCTCACGATGGAGAACGAGCTGGTCGGCTTCGCCTGCGACCTGGTCGACGCGCCGGCGTCGACGGTCGGCACCGTCACGTCCGGCGGCACGGAGTCGTGCATGCTCGCGGTCCAGGCCGCCCGCGACGGCCGGCCCGACGTCGCCCGGCCCAACGTCGTGCTGCCGACGACCGGGCACGCGGCGTTCCGCAAGGCGGCGCACTACTTCGGGGTCGAGCTGCGCAGCGTGCCGGTGCGCGACGACTTCCGTGCCGACCCGGCGGCGATGGCCGCGGCGATCGACGAGGACACGGTGCTGGTCGTGGTCTCGGCGCCGTCGTACGCCCACGGCGTGGTCGACCCGGTCGCCGAGATCGCGGCCGCCGCGGCCGCCCATGGCGTGCGCTGCCACGTCGACGCGTGCATCGGCGGCTGGGTGCTGCCGTACGCCGGCCGGCTGGGGCGCGCGGTGCCGCCGTGGACGTTCGCCGTCGACGGCGTCACGTCGATCTCCGTCGACACCCACAAGTACGCCTACGCCCCCAAGGGCACCTCGCTGCTGCTGCACCGGACGCCCGAGCTGCGGCGACCGCAGTTCTTCTCCTCCGCCGACTGGCCCGGCTACACCATGCTCAACTCGACGATGCAGTCGACGAAGTCCGGCGGGCCGCTGGCCGGGGCGTGGACGGTGGTGCAGTCGCTCGGCGACGAGGGCTACCTCGACCTGGCCCGTCAGGCGTTCGAGGCGACCGACGCGATCGTCGCCGGCGTAGCAGCCCTCGACGGGCTCGAGGTGCTGGCCGCGCCCGACTCGACCCTGGTCACCGTGGTCACCGACGAGACCTGCGACCCGTTCACCGTCGCCGACGAGATGAAGCTGCGCGGGTGGTACCTCCAGCCGCAGCTCGCCTATGCCGGCTCCCCCGCCAACCTGCACCTCACCGTCAGCGCCGCCACCCTGGCCCATCTCGACGAGCTGCTGGCGTCGCTGCGCGAGGCGGTGGCGGCGGCGGTCGCCGCGGGTCCGGTGGCGGTCGACCCGGGGGTCGTCGCCTTCATCGAGGCGCTCGACCCGGCCGCGCTCTCCGACGACGACTTCGACGGGCTGCTGGTGGCGTCGGGGCTGGTCGGCGCACCGGACGAAGGCGACCGCTCGGACCACCACGACCCGCATCTCGCGCCACCAGGACCGGCATCTCGCGTGGAGCTGGCGCTTCCAGAGCGGATGGCCGAGGTCAACGCCATGCTCGACGTCGCCTCACCCGCCATGCGCGAGGCGCTGCTCGTCGCCTTCCTGGACCGGCTGTCGCGGCCGTCGCGGCCGGGGTCCACGGCGTGACCGCGCTCGGCGGCCTCGTCGACCGCGGCCTCGTCGCGCCCGACTGGGCCGCGGCCCTCGCGCCCGTGGACGAGCGGATCGCCGCGATGGGGACCTTCCTCCGCGAGGAGCTGGCGGCGGGCCGGCCCTACCTCCCCGCCGGCGACCACATCCTGCGCGCCTTCCAGCGCCCGCTGGCCGACGTGCGGGTGCTGGTCGTCGGTCAGGACCCCTACCCCACCCCCGGCCACCCGATCGGGCTCAGCTTCGCCGTCGCGCCCGACGTACGCCCCCTGCCCGGGTCGCTGCGCAACATCTACCGCGAGCTGCATGACGACCTCGGCCTGCAGCCCCCGGAGCACGGCGACCTCACCGCCTGGTCCGACCGCGGGGTGATGCTGCTCAACAGGGTGCTGACCGTGCGGCCCGGCAGCCCAGCGTCGCACCGCGGGAAGGGCTGGGAGGAGGTCACCCAGTGCGCGATCGAGGCGTTGGTACGCCGCGGCGGGCCGCTCGCCGCGATCCTCTGGGGCCGCGACGCGCAGTCGCTGCGGCCGATGCTGGGCGACGTCCCGGCCGTCGAGTCGGCCCACCCGTCGCCGCTGTCGGCGTCCCGCGGCTTCTTCGGCTCGCGGCCCTTCTCCCGGGTCGACGCGCTGCTCGCCGAGCAGGGCGGGCAGCCTCTCGACTGGTCGCTGCCGGCCTAGGAGCGCGACCTAGGATCGACGGGTGATCGCCGACCGGTGGGGCGTGACGCAGGCGGAGACGGAGCGCCACTACCCCTGTGACGACGTCGTCCCCGACCCTGCCTGGCAGGCCTGGCGGGGCGTGACCGTCAACGCGCCCGCCGACCGGGTGTGGCCGTGGGTCCGGCAGGTCCGGCTGGCGCCGTACTCCTACGACTGGATCGACAACCTCGGACGCCGCTCGCCGCGCGAGCTTCGGGACCTGGCCGACCCGCGCGTCGGAGACCCGTTCACGGCGACCGCCGGGCGACCGGTGGGCAGGGTGGTGGCGGTGGTGCCAGGGGAGCACCTGACGGCGACGATCATGGGCGTCCACATGACCTACCTGCTCGAGGACCACGGCGACCGCACCCGGCTGCTGCTCAAGCTCGCCTCGGGCTCGGGTCGGCGCCTCGGTCCGCTGTTCGCGCTGGGCGACCTGGTGATGGCCCGCAAGCAGCTGCTCACGCTGAAGGCGCTGGCGGAGGGCCGGTAGCCGAGGTCCACGCGCCGCGGTCGGGCCCACTGCCGCGGGCGTAGGGGGACTCTTGCCCCGCTCGGGCGCCGCAGGAGTCCCCACAGCCCCGCGGGAGTGGGGACCGGGACGGCGGCCGGTCCCCCATGCGGGACGCCGTGGAATAAAGTTGAAAGCGAAACTATTGTGTCGGGCATGACCACCTCCCGGATGCCCGCGCTCTACATCGGCCACGGCGCGCCGCCACTGCTCGACGACCCGATCTGGTCGGGCCAGCTGGCCGCGTGGGCGGGCGACCTGCCGCGCCCGAAGGCGATCCTCATCGTCAGCGCCCACTGGGAGTCCGCGCCCCTGTCGCTGACGGCCTCCGGCGTGCCGCTGGTCTACGACTTCGGCGGCTTCGCGCCGAAGTACTACCAGGAGACCTACGAGACCCCCGACGCCACGGCGCTGGCGCAGCGGGTGGCCGCCCTGATGCCCGACACCGAGCCGGTCCACCAACACGCCAGCCGCGGCCTCGACCACGGTGCCTGGGTGCCGCTCAAGCTGATGTACCCCGACGCCGACATCCCCGTGCTGCAGATGTCGATGCCCACCCACGACCCGGCCCGTCTGATGGCGATCGGCGAGCGGCTCCGTCCGCTGCGCGACGAGGGCGTGCTGATCATCGGCTCCGGCTTCCTCACCCACGGGCTGCCGTTCCTCAAGGAGTTCCGGATCGACGCCGCGGCCCCCGGCTGGTCGAAGGACTTCGACGCCTGGGCCGGCGAGGCGCTCGCCCGCGGCGACGTCGACACCCTCGCCGACTACCGGTCGAAGGCTCCCGGCATGCCCTACGCCCACCCCACCGTCGAGCACTACACGCCCCTCTTCGTCACCCTCGGCGCCGCCACGACTCCCGACGAGCCGGGCATCCAGGTCGTCGACGGCTTCTGGATGGGGCTCTCTAAGCGGTCGCTGCAGGTCGCCTGACCGACCGCCGCTCGCCCCGCGGACGCCTCGTCGGCCGCCCCCGGGGGGAGATAGTCCAGTGCGAATGCGGGCCAGAATGCCCGTTTTCACCCCGCAAGCGCACTGGACTATCTCCCACCCGCGGCCCGACGTGCTGCCAGGATGGGGCGATGCGCGTCCTGTCCATCCAGTCCCACGTGGCCTACGGGCACGTCGGCAACTCGGCCGCGGTCTTCCCGTTGCAGCGGCTCGGTCACGAGGTGTGGCCGGTGCTGACGGTGAACTTCTCCAACCACACCGGGTACGGCGCCTGGGGCGGCCCGCTGATCGCCCCCGACGACGTGCGCGCCGTCATCGCCGGCATCGAGGACCGCGGGGTGCTCGCCGGCTGCGACGCCGTGCTGTCGGGCTACCAGGGCAGCCCGGCGATCGCCGAGGTCGTGCTCGACGCCGTCGCGCGGGTCAAGGCGGCCAACCCCGCGGCGACGTACACCTGCGACCCGGTGATGGGCAACGCCCGCTCCGGCTGCTTCGTCGACCCGGCCATCCCGCCGGTGATCCGCGAGCAGGTGATCCCCGCCGCCGACATCGTGACGCCCAACCAGTTCGAGCTCGGCTTCCTCACCGACACCGAGCCGCAGACGCTCGACGACGTGCTCGACGCCGCCGACCGGCTGCGCGACCGCGGCCCGCGCACCGTGCTGGTGACCTCCGTCGAGCGGCCCGACCGGCCCGCCGACACCATCGAGATGCTCGCGGTGACCGACGACGGCGCGTGGCTCGCGCAGAGCCCGCTGCTGCCGATGAAGGCCAACGGCTCCGGCGACCTCACGGCCGCGCTCTTCACCGCCCACCTGCACGACACCGGCTCCCCCGCCACCGCGCTCGCGCGCACCATGTCGTCGGTGTACGCCGTCCTCCGCGCGACGCTCGACAGCGGCGAGCGCGAGCTCCGGCTGGTCGCGGCGCAGGACGCGATCGCCAGCCCCGGCGGGGAGTTCGAGCCGCGGCAGGTGCGATGAGACGCCTCGCCCGACGCCGCCGCCGGGGTCCGGCCCCGGTCGCCGCCCTGGCTGCCCTCTCCGCCCGCGCCATCCTGGTCGCGGTCCTCGCCGCCCTGGCGGGCATCGTCCTCACCGCCTCGCCCGCGGCCGCCGACACCGACGACGAGCGGGCCCTCGCCGAGAAGTACGCACCGATGGTCCGGCTCGTCCCCCAGGCCGAGCCCTGCGGTCCGGGCGAGCCCTACCGGCCGGTCGCGGTCGACCCGCTCCTCGACAACCCCGAGGTGGCGCTGCGCGGCCCGTGGAGCGGCGCCAACCTGGTCGGCGTCGGGCCGGCGGCCGAGGACCTCGCGCGGCCGCTCCACGGCTACGCCCTGGACTTCCCGGGCAACCCGCTCAGCCCCGGCTGCGACTACGAGCGGTGGTTCGAGCGGATCTGGGGCGACGAGCCGACCACGGTCTACGCGCACGTGGCGACCGAGGAGGCGGTGCCGGGACGGCTGGCTCTGCAGTACTGGCTGTACTACCCCTTCAACGACTTCAACAACAAGCACGAGAGCGACTGGGAGAGCGTCCAGCTCGAGTTCGACGTCGGCACCGCCGCCGAGGCGCTCGAGAGCGAGCCCACCACGGTGCTCTTCAGCCAGCACGAGGCCGGCGAGCAGTCCGCGTGGGACGACCCCAAGCTGGGCATCGTCGACGGCACGCACCCCGAGGTCTTCGCCTCGGCCGGCTCCCACGCCAACCACTACAGCACCGGCCTGTTCCTGCTCCGGTCGACGAGCCAGGGACTCGGCTGCGACTCCACCCTCGACGCCGCCCCGGGGATCGCGCCGGTCGTGGTGACCATCCCGAGCGACCCCGCCGAGGCCGCCCGCGAGCTCCCGTGGACGGCGTACCAGGGCCAGTGGGGGCAGCAGTTCTCGCAGGCGTTCTACAGCGGCCCGACCGGGCCCAGCGCCAAGGACAGCTGGACGGCGCCGTTCACCGCCACCGAGCACCGCAACGAGATCAGCTACCAGGTGCCGGGTGGAGAGGTCTACGGCGTCGCGACGACGGACGCCTTCTGCTCGCTGGTCGAGCAGGGCTCGGTGGTCTACCTGCGGTTCACCGACAACCCGGTGCCGGTGCTGGTCGTGCTGGTTCTGGCCCTCGGCCTCGTGCTGTGGCTGGTCCGCCGGACCTCCTGGGGCTCCACCCGCGCGTTCCCGCTCGCGGGGCAGCGCAGCCTCGGCCAGATCCTGTCGGACTCCTGGGAGGCCTACCGCTCCCGGCCCGCGCTCTACATCGGCGTCGGCGCGCTGGGCGCGCTCGTGGCGCTGACCCTGACGCTCCTCCAGCAGACCCTCAGCGGCGAGCCGCTGACGAGCGCCACCCCGCCGCCCGCGACCGGCTGGTCGGCGTTCCTCGGCGCCGTCGGCCCGGTGCTGCAGGGTGCCGTCGCGCTGCTGGCCGCGGCCACCTGCGCGCAGACGATGCAGGACCGGGCGGCGGACCGGCCGGTCACGCTCCGCTCGGCCTACCGCGCGGTGCTCCCGAAGTACGTCGCCGTGCTCTGGACCACCGGCATCGTGCTGGCGCTGGCGCTCGTCCTGACGCTGACCCTGATCCTGATCCCGCTGGCGCTGGCGGTGCTGGTCGGCGCCGCGCTGGTGGTGCCCGTCATCGTGCTCGAGGGGCTGTCGGGGTCGGCCGCGATCCGACGCAGCGCCGGGCTGGTGGGCTCCCGCAAGCTGAAGACGGTGGCCGTGATGGCGTTCGGCACGCTGCTCGGCTCGGTCGTCGGGGGCTTCGTCGGCGTGGCGCTGCTCGCCGCCTTCCAGGTGCCGTTCGTGCTGGTCAACGCCGTCCCGGGCGTCGTGGCGGCGCTGCTCGCGCCGTGGTACGCCCTGGCCCTGGTCTACACCCACCAGGACGCCGCCCTGGACCTGCCGCTCCCGGCCCCCGAGGCGGATGAGGAGTCCGCGGCCGCGCCGGCACCCTGAGCCGCGTGTCAGGATTGAACTGACGACCGTCCGCTTACAAGGCGGGTGCTCTACCACTGAGCTAACGCGGCGCGCCTCGTCGCGACGCGGGGCCGCGCGGGCGGCGACCATGGTAGCCGCGCGGAGCCCCGACAGCCGCCTCCGCGCACCCTCCCGTGCCGCGTCCAGGCCGCTTCCGTGCCGCGTCCGTGCCGCCTACGACGCCACCTCCGACGCCGCCTCCCGCGGTCGGCGTACCCCCGCGCGCTGACCTCGCTCTGACGCCACGCTGAGGTGCCCGCGGTCTCGTGGGGTCCTCGGCCGGCCACCGGGGTCGGCCCGACCAAGGAGGACTCTCATGAAGATCCCCATCGCCCTGGCTTCCCTGGTGGGAGCCGGGTTTCTCGTCCCGGCCACGCTCGCAACCGCCGAGGCGGCTCTCCCGCCCGGCTGCCACGCCCCCGGTGTCGTCCTCATCGGCGGTCCCGGACCCGACGTCCTCGTCGGAGGCCCCGGCGCCGACATCATCCGCGGCCGAGGAGGGGACGACACCATCATCGGCGGCGGCGGAGCCGACGTGATCTACGGCGGCGCCGGCGACGACCGGGTGCGCGGCGGCGCCTGTGCCGACAAGATCGTGACCGGCAACGGCGACGACACGGTCGAGGCCGGGCCGGGCGACGACGTCGTCGAGACCGGCGACGGCGACGACCGGGCCCGCGGCGACGCGGGTCGCGACCGGCTCCGCGGCGGCCCCGGCGACGACCGGCTGAGCGGCGGCGCGGGGCGCGACCGGCTCTGGGGCAACGGCGGCATCGACGAGCTGGGCGGCGGCACCGGCTTCGACCGCGGCAACGGCGGCGCGGGGGCCGACACGTGCAGCTCCGTCGAGGTGGCGGTGCTCTGCTGACCTCTCCTCCCCCAGCACGCCCGGGCCGGGCTCCCGAGAAGGCCCGGGCGTGCTCTCCCGCGCCCGCCGCGAGAGACTGGCCCGCATGGACCACCTCGCCGCGGACGACGTCAGCTCCTGGCCCGCCCTCCTCGAGCTGGCCGGGCGCTACGGCGTCGGCACGGAGTACTGGGACTGGCAGGGGCAGCACACCACCGTGTCCGTCGCGACCGTGACCGCCGTGCTCGGCGCGTTCGGCGTCGACGCCTCCTCCGACGAGGCGGTCGACGCGGCGCTGCGCGAGCTCGACGAGCGCCCGTGGCGCGAGACCCTGCCCCCGGTGGTGGTGATGAGCCAGGGCACCCCCGGCTCGGTGCTCGCCCACGTGCCGCACGGCGCGGCGCTCCGCGTCGAGGTGCGCACCGAGGACGGCCTCGTCGTCGACGCGCGCCAGGCCGAGCACAACGTGGCCCCGCGCGAGGTCGGCGGACGGACCGTCGGCGAGGCGTGCTTCGAGCTGCCGGCGGACCTCCCGCTGGGCTACCACCGGATCCACGCGGTCACCGACGACGCCGAGGCCGACGCCCTGCTGGTGGTGGCGCCCGCCCGGATCGACCTGCCGCCCGCCCTCGACCATCAGCAGTGGGGCCTCACCGCCCAGCTGTACGCCGCCCGGTCCCGGGCCTCCTGGGGCGTCGGCGACTTCGCCGACCTGGCCGGCCTGGCCACGTGGGGCGCCTCGCTGGGCGCGGCGTTCGTCCTGGTCAACCCGCTGCACGCGGGCGAGCCGGTGCCGCCGCTGGAGCCGTCGCCGTACCTCCCGACCTCGCGACGCTTCCTCAACCCGCTCTATGTCCGGGTCGAGGAGATCGTCGAGGCCAAGGGGCTCGCGACCACCCCGCAGGTCATCGTCGAGCGGCTGGCACGCACCGCCCGCGAGGCGACCGACGACGGGCTGATCGACCGCGACGTCGCCTGGGGCGCCAAGCTCGACGCGCTGGAGCTGGTCTTCGGTGCCCCGCGCAGCGCGGCCCGCCAGCAGGCGCTCGACGCCTTCCTCGCCGAGCAGGGCGAGCCGCTGCGGCAGTTCGCGCTGTGGTGCGCCCTCGCCGAGCTGTTCATCGAGACCGACGGGCCGGGTGCGCCGTGGCCCGCGTGGGCCCGCGACCCGCACTCCCCCGCGGTCGCCGAGCTGGCCGAGGACCTCGGCGACCGGGTCGACTTCTTCGCGTGGCTCCAGTGGGTGGCCGACGAGCAGCTCGGGGCCGCGCAGGCCGCCGCGAGGGAGGCCGGCATGTCCCTCGGCCTGGTCACCGACCTCGCGGTCGGGGTGCACCCCTCGGGGGCCGAGACCTGGACCCTCGGCGACGCGCTCGCCACCGGGGTGACGGTCGGCGCCCCACCCGACGCGTTCAACCAGCGAGGGCAGGACTGGTCGCAGCCGCCCTGGCGCCCCGACCGGCTCGCGGCGCTCGGCTATGCGCCGTACCGCGACATGCTGCGCACCGCCTTCCGGCACGCCGGGGGGCTGCGGATCGACCACGTGATGGGGCTGTTCCGGCTGTGGTGCATCCCCGCGGGCAACCCGCCGGGCGAGGGCGCCTACCTGCGCTACGACCACGAGGCGATGGTCTCGATCCTGCTGCTCGAGGCGCATCGGGCCGGGGCGTTCGTGGTCGGCGAGGACCTCGGCGTCGTCGAGCCGTTCGTCCGCGACTACCTCCGCGAGCGCGGCGTGCTCGGCACCTCGATCCTGTGGTTCGAGTGGGAGGACGGCGCCCCCAAGCCGCCCGAGACCTACCGGGAGCTCTGCCTGGCGTCGGTCACCACCCACGACCTGCCACCCACCGCGGGCTACCTCGCCAAGGAGCACGTCCAGCTTCGCGAGCGACTCGGGCTGCTGACCCGCTCCGTCGAGGAGGAGCTCGCCGTCGCCGAGGGAGAGCAGGACGCGTTTCTCGCGATGGCCCGCGAGCGGGGGCTGCTGCCCGAGCACAGCGAGGCCGACGAGGAGCAGACGGTCGAGGCCCTGCACGCGCTGCTCACCCGCGCGCCGTCGCTGCTGCTCGGCGTCGCGGTGCCCGACCTGGTCGGCGACCGGCGGACGCAGAACCAGCCCGGCACCCACCGCGAGTACCCCAACTGGTGCGTGCCCCTCACCGGCCCCGACGGCGCTCCGGTGCTCGTCGACGACCTCGCCACCAACCAGCGCGCCCGCCGGCTGGCCGCGCGGATGCCCGGCGGCCCGCGCGACGCCTAGGCTTCACCCGTGGCGCTACGCATCGCGGCGAGCCGGCCCGACCCGGCGATCGTCACCCTGCCCTGGGCGACGCCGCTGGAGGAGTGGGACGAGAGGTACGTCGTGCCGCTGCCGCGCGGCCTCTCCCGACACACGGTGCGGATCGTCCGGCTGCGCGACCAGGTCTACGCCGTCAAGGAGACGCAGGAGGAGATGGCCTGGCGGGAGTACCGCCTGCTCCGCGACCTCCAGCGGATCGGCCTCCCCGCCGTCGTGCCCCAGGCCGTCGTCACCGGACGCATCGGCGCCGACAAGGAGCCGCTGCCCTCCGCGCTGGTGACCCGGCACCTGCGCTTCTCGCTGCCCTACCGCAGCCTGTTCACCCACGGCATCCGGATGGAGCACCTGCCGTCGCTCGTCGACGCGATGGTGGTGCTGCTCGTCAGGCTGCACCTGGCCGGCTTCTACTGGGGCGACGTGTCGCTGTCCAACGTGCTGTTCCGCCGCGACGCCGGCGCGTTCACGGCCTACCTCGTCGACGCCGAGACCGGCGAGCTGCGGCCGTCGCTGTCCAAGGAGATGCGCGACCACGAGCTGACCGTCGGCGCCGAGAACATCTTCGCCGAGCTGCTCGACCTCCAGGCCTCCGACGAGGAGACCTATGCCGAGGTCGAGGCGCACGGCATGGTCGAGATGCTGCGCGAGCGCTACGACGCGCTGTGGGCCGAGCTGACCGACGAGGAGCAGTTCTCCGCCGACGAGATGTGGCGGATCGAGGAGCGCATCGAGCGGCTCAACGAGCTGGGGTTCGACGTCGACGAGCTCGACATCGTCACCGACCTCGACGGCGACCGGCTGGTGATCCGGCCCAAGGTCGTCGAGCTGGGCCACCACCAGCGCGAGCTGCGCGACCTCACCGGGATGACCGTGGAGGACAACCAGGCCCGCCGGCTGCTCAACGACATCGCCGGCTTCACCGCGTCGGCCGACCTCGGGCGCGAGGACCGCGCGCTCGTCGCCGCCCGGTGGATGGCGGAGTTCTACGAGCCGGTCACGATGATGATCCCGCCCGAGCTGCGCGGTCGCCTGGAGCCGGCGGAGTTCTACCACGAGGTGCTGGTGCACCGGTGGTACCTCTCCGAGCAGGCCGGCCGCGAGGTCGACATCTTCGACACCGCCCGCGACTACATCGAGCGGGTGCTCACCGCGAAGCCCGAGGAGGCGATCGCGGCCGAGTGACCGCGAGATGCGGGCCGTGGTGGCGCGAGGTGCGGGCCGTGGTGGCGCGACGTGCGCGTCGTCGTGACGCGACGTGCGCGTCGTGACCGGCCCGCGGGCGCAGCCGGGGGTGCCGTCGGCCACGATGAGGTCATGACCCAGCTCAGCCCGGCGGCGTACCTCTCCCACGTCGAGCAGGACACCGCGGCGTACGCCGCCGTGCTCGACCTGGCCGTGGCCGACCCGGCGCTGCTCGCCGCGCCGGTCGCGGCCTGCCCCGGGTGGACGCTGCTCGACCTCACCCACCACCTCGGCGACGTGCACCGCTGGGTGTGCGGGGCGGTGCGGGAAGGGCACGGCGACACCACGACCGACGACCTGCCGACCGACGCCGGGTCGCTCGCGGCGTGGTTCCGCGCGGGCGCCGCCGACCTGCTGAGCGTGCTCGACGGCGACCCCGCGCGGCCGGCGTGGACCTTCCACCCGCCCGGCGTGCTCGGCTTCTGGCAGCGCCGGCAGGCCTTCGAGAACGTCGTGCACCGCTGGGACGCCGAGACGATCGTGGGGCGACCGTCCCCGGTCCCGGCCGGCCTGGCCGCCGACGGCGTCGCGGAGGTGCTCGAGGTGTTCGTTCCCCGTCGGCTCGGGAAGGGCTGGCTGGAGCCGCTGCCGCACGCCGTGGCGCTGCGCAGCGGCGACACCGGCGGCGCCTGGGTCCTCGGTGAGGGGCCGCCAGTGGCGACGCTCACCGCGCCTACCGACGCGTTGCTGCTGCACCTGTGGAAGCGGCTTGGCGCGGGCGACCCTTCGCTGACCTGGTCGGGCGACCGAGCGGCCGGCGAGCGGGTGCTCGCGATGCCGCTGTCGTCCTAGCTCCAGGCTCGTGGTCAGCGGAGCAGGTCGCGGGCGATGACCATCCGCTGGATCTGGTTGGTGCCCTCGAAGATCTGGGTGACCTTGGCGTCGCGGAAGAGCCGCTCGACGGGGTAGTCGCGCGTGTAGCCGTTGCCGCCCAGCACCTGCACCGCGTCGGTGGTGACCCGCATGGCGGCATCCGTCGCGGCCACCTTGGCGATGCTGGCCTGCCGGGTGAAGCGCCGGCCGGCGTCCTTGAGCCGCGCCGCGTGGAGGTACGCCGCCCGGGCGCGCTCGACGTCGGCGGCCATGTCGGCCAGCAGGAACTGCAGGCCCTGGAAGTCGCCCACCGGCCGGCCGAACTGCTCGCGCTCGCGGGCGTAGGCCACCGCGTGCGCCAGCGCCGCCTGCGCGATGCCGGTGGCGACCGCGGCGATGCCGAGCCGGCCGGAGTCGAGGGCGCCCAGCGCGATCCGCATGCCCGCGCCCTCCTCGCCGAGCCGCTGGTCCACGGGGATCCGCGCGCCGTCGAGGAGCACCGGCGTGGTCACGTCGCAGTGCAGGCCCATCTTCTTCTCCGGCGGGCCGAAGGACAGCCCCTCGGTGTCGGCGGGCACGATGAACGACGACAGCCCGGCGCGGGCGTCGTCGGAGGTGCGGGCGAACAGGATGTAGTAGTCGGCGCACGACCCGTTGCTGATCCACTGCTTGGCGCCGGAGACGGCGTACTCCTGGCCGTCGCGGACCGCGCGGGTGCGGATCGCGCTGACGTCGGAGCCGGCCTGCGGCTCCGAGAGGCAGTAGGCGCCGAGCCAGTCGCCCGACAGCATCCGCGGGAGCCAGGCGTCGCGCTGTGCCCCGTCGCCGTGGGCGGCCACGACCGACGCGGTGAGGGTGTGGACGGAGAGCCCGACGCCCACGCTGGGCCAGGCGGCGGCCACCTCCTCGACGACCTGGAGGTAGACCTCGTAGGGCTGGGCGCCGCCCCCGTGCTCCTCCTCGAAGGGCAGCGACAGCAGCCCCGAGCGCCCCAGCACGCGGTAGGCGTCGGCCGGGAAGGCGGCCGCCTCCTCGGCGTCGTGGACGTGCGGCTCGAGCTCCTTGGCGGCGATCTCGCGGGTCAGCTCCAGGAGCGCCTCGGCCTCGTCGGTGGGCAGCAGTCGTTCGACGGTGGTGGGCACCGTTCGATCCTAGGGCCGCGAGGTGGCCGGCGCCGGTCCAGAGGGGGTCGGACGGGCCGCGTCACCCGAGGCGGGACCGTCGGGGGTCGGCGCGTCGGAGACCTGGTCGGCCTCGGGGTCGGCGGGCGGCTCGGCGTAGGTCAGCGGGACATAGTCGCGCACCTCGAACCGGCCGTCCGTGCGCAGCACCACCGGCTGGATGCCGACCGGCCGCCCGTCGCGGTAGGTGATGAGCGAGACCTCGGCCTGACGGCGCAGCTTGCTGCCCACGGCCAGGGCGTACGCCGCCCCGCCGGTCGTGCCGGTGGTGTAGCGCCAGCCGTCAAGCCCGTTGTCGCCGACCTCGTTGGTCGGCCCGACCTGGACGTGGAGGTGGCCGCCGATGACCAGGTCGGCGCAGCCGCGCCGCAGCGCCTCGCTGCCGAGCGCCGCGTCGTGCACGAGCAGGGTGTTGACCCGCTGGTCCTCCGCGCAGACCTCGTCGGCGACCAGGGTCACCGTGTCGGCGAACGACAGCCCCGGTTCGTCGCGCCAGTTGCCGAGGCCGCTGGACCGTGGGTCGTCGATGCCCCACACCACCGAGCCTCCCGGCCCGTCGACGGTGGAGGCCTCCGGGCGGGCCCAGCCGAGGTCGCCGAGGTGGTCGCCCACGAAGCTGCCGTGGTCGTGGTTGCCGGTGACGGCGACCTTGTCGTAGCCGTCGAACGCGGCGTCCAGCGAGTCGAGGCTGAACGCCTCCCACTGCTCGCCCGCCGAGGTGTCGTCGCCCGCGTCGAACACCCAGGTGGCGCCCGCGGCGTCGGCGATGGCGCGGGCGACGGGATCCATGCCGATGTTGTCGTGCCGGTCGGAGACCAGGATCGCCACCGTCTCGTCGGGCTCGGGCGTGCGCAGCTCGAGCTCGGAGGCGGCGGCCTCGGCGGCGGCGTACCAGGTCTTGCTGGAGCGGTAGGTCGAGATGGCGCTCGCGAGCAGCCGCTGCGACCCGTCGCTGGTGAGGTCGGTGCGGACCTGGACCGAGTCGAGCTCCTGGGGGAGCGTGATGTCGTCGCCGACGTACTCCTGCAGGCTGGACCACTCTCGGTCGGGCTGGCCGGCGCCGCGGGAGGTCAGCCAGGGGACGGTGCCGACCACGAGCGCGACGAGCAGGGCGCCCACACCGACCAGCCCCACCGGGCGCCGGGCGTCGGCGAGGAGCTCCTGCCGCCGCGCGGCGCCGAGCAGCAGCCACATCGCCACCGGCACGGCGCCCACCAGCGCGCCCAGGAGGAGGGCGTCGACCGCCATGTCGATGCCCGCGGCGCGCACCCGGGCGATCTGCCCCTCGGGCTGGGTGGCGATGAAGGCATAGCGTCGGACCAGCTCGTCGAGGGTCCGCGACTGGGTCTTGCCGAGGGTGAGGTCAGCACCGAAGGTGGAGCCCGACGGCACCCGCAGGTCGGGCAGCAGCGGCCCGGTGTGGAGCTCGATCTGGCCGGTCAGCGTGGGGCGGACCGTCGTCTCGTGGCTGGCGACGACCACCGTCCGGCTCGACCCCAGGAAGATCGCCAGCGACGCCCCCGCCGTCACCAGCAGCCAGACGACCCCGAGCACCACGGCGTGCCGCACCTGCGCGCGGCCGGGTCTCCGGATCGACATGGACCACTGCATACCATCCCCCCGAAGCGCGAGACGGCACCTCTGCACCCCGAAACGGCGCTCCTGCACCCCGAGACGGCACTCGCGAGAGCCGAACCGGCGTTTCTGCCCGGCTACCCCGGCCTCCCCGAGCCGGCCTCACTGCACAGGCTCGGACAGGCCGCAATCCTCCACAGACGGCTCCCAGCGCGCGACCGCAGGACGGGCGACCTGCGCGAATGGAGTATGACGACTTCTTCGCCAGTTCCTGACCGGCCATTCACCAGCGCGGAGCTCGACAGCCTCGGACTCAGCCGCCGACAGCTCGAGTGGATGCTGGCGTCCGGTGTCGTGCACCGCGTCTTCCGCGGTGTCTATGTCCCCGGCGCGGCCACCGACCCCGAGCGCGCCCGCGCCCAGGCGATAGGGCATCTTGCCGGGCCAGACATCATCGTCGCCGACCTCGCGGCGGCCTCTCTCCACGGTGTGTCCTGCCAGGACCCAGCGGATCTGGACGTGACTCCACCGCTGCAGGTCGTCTCGCTGCCAGGCGACGACCGGCGGCGGCGGCCGGAGCTGCTCGCCGGCTCCCGCGACCTGTCCTTGGACGAGATCACGACGGTCGACGGAATCCGCGTCACCACCCCGCTGCGCACCGCGTGCGACGTCGCCTGTCTGCGCGGCCGGAGTCGCGCCTTGGCAGCGCTTGACGCGTTCGCGCGGGGGTTCGATCTCGGCCTCACTGACTTCGCGCGCATGCTTCCTCGCTATCGCGGCCGCCGCGGCTGCCTCCAGCTGAAGGATCTGGTCCCTCATCTCGACGCCCGCGCCGAGTCGCCCGGCGAGTCCTGGACCCGCTTGGCGATCATCGATGCCGGCCTGCCTGTTCCTGACCTCCAGCCCTGGGTCTGGCTGCCCGGCTTCGGCTGGGTCCGCCTCGACATGGCGCTCAAGCACCTCCGCATCGCCATCGAGTACGACGGAGAGGACTTCCACGGCCCGGACCAGCAGGAGTACGACGCAGACCGGCGGCGGGCACTGAGGCGCGCCGGTTGGAGTGTGATCGTCGTGACCAAGGACAGGTTCTCCGGCGCGGGGCTCCATTCCTGGTTGAGGGAGTATCGCGAGCTGCTCGAGCTCCGACTCCCGGAGTCGAAGCGCCGCTACGCCCGCGGTCCGCGCGTCGCCTGAAGCTGTACTGGCGGCCGGACTCGGCCCGCTGCCGCTCGACAGCGCCTGCTCGACGCGCCCGGAGTGCCATCTCGCGGCGCGGACGCGCCGTCTCGGCCTACCGGAGCGCCATCTCGCGGTCAGGCGCGGGCGCGGGCGACGGCGTACAACGCGATGCCGGCGGCCACGCCGGCGTTCAGGGACTCCAGCGACGACGACATCGGGATCGACACCAGCTGGTCACAGGTCTCGGCGACGAGACGCGACAGCCCGTCACCCTCCGACCCCACGACGACCACCAGCGGGCCGTCACCGAGGTCGAAGTCCGGTAGCGACACCTCGCCCTCGGCCGCCAGCCCGACCACCATGCAGCCGGCGTCCTGGTAGGCCTTCAGCTGTCGCACCAGGTTGACCGTCTGGGCGACGGGCACCCGCGCGGCGGCGCCCGCCGAGGTCTTCCAGGCCGCCGCGGTCATCCCCGCCGCGCGCCGCTCGGGGATCACCACCCCGTGCGCCCCGAACCCCGACGCCGACCGGATCGCCGCACCGAGGTTGCGCGGGTCGGTGATCGAGTCGAGCGCCACGATCAGGGGCGGCTCGCCCGCCTCGGCGGCGCGCGCCAGCAGGTCGTCCGGATGCGCATACTCGTACGCCGGCAGCCGGGCCGCGACGCCCTGGTGGACGGCGCCCCCCGTCATCCGGTCCAGCTCGGCGCGCGGCACCTCGAGCAGCGACAGCCCCCGGTCCGCCGCGATCCGGAAGACCTCGCGCAGCCGGCCGTCGCGCTCGGCGCCCTCGGCAACGTAGATCCCGGTCACCGGCACCCCCTCACGCAGCGCCTCGACGAGCGAGTTGCGACCCGCCAGCCACTCGGCGTCGGAGGTCTTCGACCCTCGTCGCGGCGGGCGCTTGCCCGCGTCGCGCTCGGAGCGGGCCTTGGCCTTCGCGGCCTTGTGGTAGGGCCGGTCCACCGCCTTGGGGGTCGGCCCCTTGCCCTCGAGCCCGCGCCGCACCCGCCCGCCGGACCCGGCGGCGGGCTTCTTCGAGCTCTTGCGGATGGCGCCCTTGCGCGAGGAGTTGCCGGCCATCAGGACGCACCGCCCACGGACCACTTAGGCCCGCTCGGGGTGTCCTCGATGACGACGCCCGCGTCGCTGAGCCGGTCGCGGATGGCGTCGGCGCGCGCGAAGTCCTTCGCGGCCCGCGCCTCCGCGCGCTCCTCGAGCAGACCGGCCACCAGCTGGTCGACGACGCCGGCGAGCGCGTCGCTCCCGCCGGACGGACCCCAGGCCGGATCGGCCGGGTCGAGGCCCAGCACGTCGAGCATCGCGCGCACCTCGGCGGCGTGGCGCCCGGCCTCCTGGGTCGACCCCTCGGCCGCCAGCCGGTTGCCCTCGCGGACGCTGTCGTAGATGACCGCCACCGCGGCCGGCGTACCGAGGTCGTCGTCCATCGCCGCGGCGAAGGCCTCGGGCACGACGCCCTCCCCGACGGCCGGCACCCGCTCGAGGAAGCCCTCGATCCGGCGGAACCCGGCGGCGGCCTCGTCGAGCGCCTCGAAGGAGAACTCCACGTGCGAGCGGTAGTGCGCGGCGACGATGTAGAACCGCAGCTCGATCCCGCGCACCCGCTCCAGCACCGACGGAATCAGCAGCGAGTTGCCGAGCGACTTCGACATCTTCTCGCCGGCGGTGGTGATCCACGCGTTGTGCAGCCAGTACGCCGCGAACGGCCGCCCCGCCGCCTGCGACTGGGCCATCTCGTTCTCGTGGTGGGGGAAGCGCAGGTCGACCCCGCCGCCGTGGATGTCGAACGCCGCGCCGAGGTACTTCCCCGCCATCGCGGAGCACTCGATGTGCCATCCGGGCCGCCCGGGCCCCCACGGTGACGGCCACGACGCCGTCTCGGGCTCCGACTCCTTCTTCCAGCCCTTCCACAGCGCGAAGTCGCGCGGGTCGCGCTTGCCGCGCGGGTCGGCGTCCTCGGCGGGCTCCATGTCGGCGACGCCCTGCCGGGTCAGCGAGCCGTACGACGGCCACGAGTGCACGTCGAAGTAGACGTCGCCCGACCCGTCCTCCGCGGCATAGGCGTGGTCGCGCTCGACCAGCTCGCCGATCAGCTCGATGATCTCGGGGATGTGACCCGTCGCCGCCGGCTCGTAGGTCGGCGGCTGGACGTTGATCGACGCCAACGCCTTGTCGAGCTCGCGGTGCATGACGTAGGCGAGGTTGAACCACGGCCGGCCCTGCTCGGCCGACTTCACCAGGATCTTGTCGTCGATGTCGGTGACGTTGCGGATGAACGTGACGTCGTAGCCACCCGCCGTCAGCCAGCGGCGCAGCACGTCGAAGTTCACCGCCGACCGGACGTGGCCGACGTGCGGCTCGGACTGCACGGTCAGGCCACAGACGTAGATGCCGGCCCTGCCCTCCTCGAGGGGCACGAAGTCGCGGACCTCGCGGGTGGCGGTGTCATAGAGCCTGAGCGTCACAAGCCCCGAGTCTAGGGGCCGCGACCTCCGGTTCAGGACTCGGCGACGAAGTCGACGCCGTGCCAGCCGGTGGCGCCGTCGGGCACCACGTCGGCCCGGACTCCGGTCTGCACCACCCCACTCCTGTCGGTGGCGCGCACCTTCAGCTCGTGCCGACCCGGCTCGACCGCCAGCGTGACCACCCACTGCACCCAGGTGTCGGCACTGGGCACGCGCGCCAGCTCGGCCGGCCGCCACGGGCCGCCGTCGAGCTGCACCTCGACGGCCCGGATGCCGGTGTGCTGTGCCCACGCCGTACCGCCGACGCGGAGCGTGCCGGCCGGCACCCGCTCCCCCGACGACGGGACGTCGATCCGCGACGCCATCTTCACCGGCCCGCGCTCCGCCCAGCCCCGCTCGGTCCAGTACGCCGTGACGTCGGCGAACCGGGTGACCTCCCAGTCCACCACCCACTTGCAGGCCGAGACGTAGCCGTAGAGCCCGGGCACGATCGTCCGCACCGGGAAGCCGTGCTCGATCGGCAGCGGCTGCCCGTTCATCGCCACGGCGAGCATCGCCGCCCGGTCGTCGGTGAGCGCGGCGAGCGGCGTGCCGCAGTTCCAGCCGTCCTGCGAGGTCTGCAGCACCGCGTCCGCCCCCGGTCGTACGCCGGCCTCGGCGAGCAGGTCGGCGACCCGCACCCCGCTCCACCAGGCGTTGCCGATCAGTGTCCCGCCCACGGGGTTGGACACGCAGTTCAGCGTGATCCAGGCCTCCGACAGCTGCCGGTCGAGCAGGTCCTGGTAGGTCACCACCACCTCCCGGTCGACCATGCCGTGGATCCGCAGCTCCCAGGTCGCGGGGTCGACCGCGGGCGGCGAGATGACGGTGTGGATGGTGTAGAAGTCGGCGTTGTCGGTCTGCCACGGGGCCACGCCGTCGACCTCGACGGTCGCGTCGAGGGGGATCTTGGGCATCGTCACCCCGTCGAGACGCAGCAGGTCTCGAGCGGCCTCCACCCGCTCG
The DNA here is from genome assembly GCA_030432975.1 of Actinomycetes bacterium. Lineage (GTDB taxonomy): Bacteria > Actinomycetota > Actinomycetes > Propionibacteriales > Nocardioidaceae > Nocardioides. The sequence continues at coordinate 3,224 of JAUILS010000008.1, read as the reverse complement.
CGGTTGCGGCCCAGCCAGCGGCCCGCGACGGCCACGACGACGGCGCCAGCGCCGACCGTCCCCAGCCGCCGCAGGAAGGTCCGGCGGTCGGTGCCGTCGTCGTCGGGGCGGTGCGACAGCGGCGATGGGCTGAGCGCGGCGGCCAGCAAGGCGAAGACGAGCTGCCAGGTGAGGTAGCCGACGATCACCGGCAGCAGCCGCGTCGGCGTGGCCCCCTCGCTGGTCAGCACGGCGACCGCGCCCACCGCGGCCAGCAGCGTGAAGACCAGCGTCGACAGCCACATCCGGACCCGCCCCAGGTCGCCCGCCAGCGCGAAGCCGGCCAGCAGCAGGACCAGGATCGACCCGATCAGCACGGGCTTGTCCCAGAACTGCAGCGTCTGGATCGCCTGCTCGGCCACTGCCCCGGGCGTGTTCCTGATGACCAGCTCGGCCACGGCGATCACCGGGCTCTCCCGGATCGAGAGGACCGCGGCCACGGCGGCACTGGTGGCCAGGCCGGCGAGGCCGGCCGCCAGGCCGGCCAGCGGCCACCGAAGACGTGTGCGGGTCACCTCACGATTGTCTCTCGGGCATGATCGGGATGTGAATGACGAAGCCCTTACGGCCCGGGTCGGCATCGGCACCGACGTGCACGCCCTCGTGGACGACGTACCCCTGTGGCTCGCGGGGCTCTCATGGCCGGACGAGCCGCGCGGGCTCGCGGGCCACTCCGACGGCGACGTCGCCGCCCACGCCGCGTGCGACGCACTGCTGTCGGCGAGCGGGCTCGGTGACCTGGGCTCGACCTTCGGCACCGCGGACCCCGCGTGGGCCGGCGCCTCGGGCGCCAGCCTGCTCACCGAGACCTGCCGCCGGGTCCGCGAGGCGGGCTTCACCATCGGCAACGTCGCCGTCCAGGTGATCGGCAACGCCCCCAAGCTCGCCCCGCGCCGCGCGGAGGCCGAGGCCACGCTGTCCGCGGCCGTGGGCGCGCCCGTCTCGGTCTCGGCCACCACGACCGACGGGCTGGGTCTCACCGGCCGGGGCGAGGGCGTCGCGGCCATCGCCACCGCGCTGGTCATCCGCGGCTGAGCCCGGGTACGCCGACCCGTCGGTCGTTGCGCACCGGTCATGTGGGATGTTCACTGAGGTGGGCAGCCGCGGCGTCACCCGACCCCGGCGCAGCCCAGCCGTTCGGCGGATCAGAGGAGATGCGGCATGCCGGAGTACACCTCCGTGGTGGTGACCAGGGGTCCGGGCGGCTGGGGCGGTCCGCTCACCATCACCCCCGACGAGGATCGACCCGTGATCGCCTCGATCACCGGCGGTGGCGTGCACCCGGTGGCCCAACGGATCGCCGACCTGACGGGCGGCGAGGTGATCGACGGGTTCGCCCAGCCGGCACCGTTCGAACGGATCGCCGTCGCGGTGATCGACTGCGGCGGAACGGCCCGTGCCGGGATCTACCCGATGAAGGGGGTTCCCACCGTTGACATCCACGCCACCAGCCCCAGCGGCCCCCTGAGCAAGCAGGTCACGGAGGACCTGTTCGTGTCCGGCGTCGGCGTCGGCAATGTGGGCCGGGCGTGACCGCCGCGCGCGACAGCTACCCGGTCTACGAGTCGACCGTGACCGCCGTCGGCCCGCTCGTGGAGGACTTCCTCGCCGAAGGCGTGCTGGTCTTCTTCGGACCCCGGTCACCAGTCGAACTGCACGAGATCTCGGTCCTGCACGACGCGACCACAGCGAATGACGGCCCACGCCCAGGCGACGTCCTTGAGCTCGGCTCGGAGGTCGCGATCGAGGTGCTCGCCGTCGGGGCGGTCGTTCGCGACAACCTGCTGAACCTCGGTCACCTCGACCTGAAGGCCGACGGCCGGCGGGAACCGTCGCTGCCAGGAGACGTCTGCGTCCGGCGGGGAGTCCTCCCGATGCCCGCGGCCGGCGACAGGTTCCGCATCCTGCGCGCACACCGGCACGACTCGTGAGCAGCGCAGCGGTCGTGGTGCTCGCCGCCGGCTCGGGGAGTCGGGTGGGGGCGGGCGTCAACAAGGTCCTGCTGCCGCTGGACGGGGTGGCGACGGTGGCCCGGTCGGTCGCCAGCGGGTTGCGCGCCGCGCAGGTCGCGCTACTGGTGGTGGTGGCCCGCTCGGGTGAGGAGACCGCGGTGCGGGCGGCCCTGGACGACGCCGGGGTCGTCGACACCCGCCTGTCCGTCGTGGCCGGTGGCGACACCCGACACGCCTCGGAGTGGCAGGCGCTGCAGTCGATCCGAGGCGCGATCGAGAGCGGCGCCGTCGACGTCGTCGCCCTCCACGACGCGGCGCGCCCGTGGGCCGACACCGGCCTGTTCGACGACGTGATCGAGGCGGCGAGGGCGGTGGGTGGCGCCATCCCCGTGCTCGACCTCGACTGCGTCGTGGCCCGCGACGGCCGGCCCCTCCCCGACCGCCCGGTCGCGGTGCAGACTCCGCAGGCATTCCGCGCGGCCCCGCTGCTCGCGGCGTACGCCGCCGCCGAGCGCGACTCCTTCGCCGGGACCGACACCGCCGCCTGCGTAGAGCGCTACCGGCGCGAGCTCGCGATCGCCGCCGTCCCGGGCGACCCGGCCAACCGCAAGATCACCTTCGCGGAGGACCTTCCGGACGGGGTGCCTCCCACCAACGCACGCCCGACCGGCGACTGAGGTCGAGAAGCCACGCGCAGAGGTCCACCCCCCGTGGGTCCGGCAGTGTGGCAGCCACCCGGTGAGGGAGCACCACGGGCGGCCGGAGCCGCACCAGGCGATCGCGGTCGAGCGTGCCGTCGACCAGGCCGTCCCGAACGGTCTTGACTGTGTCGGTGACCGGTGCCGCGGAGACATGGACGCCGCCCGCGTCGGCATGTCGCGCCACCAGGTCCGCGACGACGTCGTCGTCGTCGGCTGCGTGCCGCACCACCACGGGATCGCCGGCGGGTGGCCAGTCGCCGACACCGTCCAGGTCGAGCGTGCCGACCCCCGCAGACGCCAAAGCCCCCGGGGAGTCCCCGGGGGCTTCGGTCGGTGGTTCGCTCAGGAGGCGAGCACCTCGTCGAGGATCGCCTCGGCCTTGTCCTCGTTGGTGTGCTCGGCGAGCGCGAGCTCGGAGACCAGGATCTGCCGGGCCTTGGCCAGCATCCGCTTCTCACCGGCGGACAGGCCGCGGTCACGCTCACGGCGCCACAGGTCGCGGACGACCTCGGACACCTTCATCACGTCGCCG
>JAUILS010000194.1 GCA_030432975.1 Actinomycetes bacterium | reverse complement strand
GCGGATCGCCACCAGCCCGGACGGCGGCCCCTGGTCGGCGAGCAGCTCCTCGGCGGCGAGCTGGAGCTCCATGTCCAGCGAGGTGCGCAGCGGCTCGCCGTCGGCGGCGGGGACGCTGTAGAGCTCGCGGCGCTTGCCGTCGCTGTCGACCGCCTCGACGGTGATGCCCGGCTGGCCGGCCAGCTGCTCGTCGTACCTCGCCTCGAGGCCCGAGAGCCCGGCGAGGTCGCCGACCCGGTAGCGCGCCGGGTCCTCCTCGATCATCTCCGCCGTCACCTCGCCGACCCGGCCGAGCAGCGGCTGGCCGAACGCCGCGGTCGGGCCGAGCTGGGCGGTGGTCTGCAGCGCCCGGACGCCCGGGAGCGACTCGTAGGCCGCCCCGACGCTCGGCGGCACCTCGTCGCGGCGGTAGGTGATCGCCTCGACGAAGGCGAGGTCGCCGGACGCGCGCACCCGGGCGACGTACGTCGGCACGTCGATGTCGACCAGCCTCGCGAGCTCACGCGCGGACGCGACGGCGGTGGCCTTGGACACCAGCGGCCGGTCGACGCCGAAGCGGACCACGGGCCGCGCCGTGACGAGCTTGAGGTTGCCGTAGCCGATCACGTCGCCGCGGCCGGGTCGCAGGCTGCCGGCCTCGAGCACCAGGTTGCGGCGCAGCGACGGCTCGACCAGGGCGGGCTCCCACGCGACCTGCCAGGCGCCGTCGACCAGGGTGAGCGCCGCCTCGGTGTCGTAGACCCACTCGTTGTCGCCGACCGGCCAGTGCCAGGTGAGCGTCGCGCGGGCCGTCTCGGGGGCCTCGTCGGTGGCCTCGACCCGAGCGACCCGGCCGGGCTCCACGGTGGGCTCCAGGTCGCCCATGCCCTCGACGATCGCGTCGTAGCGAGACTGGGCCCCGGCGGCGGTGTCGGCGGTCCAGGCGGCGCCGGTCAGGTCACCGTCGCCGAGCGCGGCGGCCAGGGCGTCGACCGTGGCGTCGGGCGCCGGGGTGTCCGGGGTGTCGGGAGCACCGGAGCAGGCGGTCAGCAGAGCGGTCAGAAGAGAGGCAAGCGCCGCCGCCGCGGCCGTCGCCCCCCGAGCTGTGCGCATGGCGTCCTTGCTACCACGCAGGTGGGCGTCGCCCCGGGATTCACCGGCGCCGGGTCAGATGCCGTCCTCGTCGATCACGTGCATGGCGGCCTCCTCGGCGCTGGCGCCGGCGCCGTCGATGCCGACGTCGGTCACGAAGCGGTCGTCGCCGTCGTCGGAGGCCACCAGGCGGCCGGAGCGCGCGTCGCCCACCTGGTCGTCGTCGATGACGTCCTCGGTCCAGGTGTCGTGCTCGGGGTCGGTGTCCGGCATCTCCTGGGCCATCCGTTGCTCGAGGGTCTCCCCCTGGTGCTCCTCGGCGGCGGTGTTGCCGAACCCCTGGCCCGCTGACCATCCCTCGCGGGTGACGATGCCCTCGTCGAGCACGTCGTCGACACCGTGGTAGTCCAAGGTGTCCTCGGGCTGCAGCTGGGTCTCGTCGTCGACGCTGAACTCGCCGTACTCTTCTCCACCGCTCATGCCACCATCTTGCCTCGCCGGGCGGGCCGATGGGGTGTCTCGTGGGTCACCAGCGGTGCCGCGCCGCTCGGCGGCGGCCCGCGGCCGCCCGGTCAGTCGGCGCCGAACTCCATGGCGGCGGCGTCGACGAGCTCCTCGTCGGCGTCCTCCGACACCGACGGGTTGTCGATGATCTGCTCCGCGCCTCCGGCCGGCAGCTCCCCGAAGAGGGTGCCGTGCTCGACCAGCTGGTGACCCTGGTCCTGCGGCTGGGCGGCGTACTGCTCGAGCAGCGCGCGGCTGTCGGCGATGTCGAGGTTGCGCATCGTCAGCTGGCCGATCCGGTCGGTCGGGCCGAAGGCCGCGTCCTCGGTGCGCTCCATCGAGAGCCGGTCGGGGTGGTAGGACAGGTGCGGCCCGGTCGTCGACAGGATCGTGTAGTCCTCGCCGCGGCGCAGCCGCAGCGTCACCTCGCCGGTGACGACCGACGCGATCCAGCGCATGATCGACTCGCGCAGCATCATCGCCTGCGGGTCGAGCCAGCGGCCCTCGTAGAGCAGCCGGCCCAGCCGCCGCCCCTCGGCGTGGTAGTTGGCGAGCGTGTCCTCGTTGTGGATCGCGTTGAGCAGCCGCTCGTACGCCGTCCACAGCAGCGCCATGCCGGGCGCCTCGTAGATCCCGCGCGACTTGGCCTCGATGATCCGGTTCTCGATCTGGTCGGACATGCCGAGCCCGTGCCGGCCGCCGATGGCGTTGGCCGCGTGGACCAGCGCGACCGGGTCGGCGAACGACTGGCCGTTGATGGCCACCGGCCGTCCCTGCTCGAAGCGGATCGTCACCTCCTCGGTCTCGATGGCGACCGACGAGTCCCAGAACTTCACGCCCATGATCGGCTCGACGGTCTCCAGGGAGACGTCGAGGTGCTCCAGGGTCTTGGCCTCGTGGGTGGCGCCCCAGATGTTGGCGTCGGTGGAGTAGGCCTTCTCCTGGCTGTCGCGGTAGGGCAGGTCGCGGTCGGTCAGCCACTGGCTCATCTCGTGCCGGCCGCCGAGCTCGGCGACGAAGTCGGCGTCGAGCCAGGGCTTGTAGATCCGCAAGGACGGGTTGGCGAGCAGGCCGTAGCGGTAGAACCGCTCGATGTCGTTGCCCTTGAAGGTCGACCCGTCGCCCCAGATGTCGACGCCGTCCTCGTGCATCGCGCGCACCAGCAGGGTGCCGGTGACGGCGCGGCCCAGCGGCGTGGTGTTGAAGTAGGACCGGCCGCCGGAGCGGATGTGGAAGGCGCCGCAGGCCATCGCGACCAGACCCTCCTCGACCAGCTGCTTCTTGGCGTCGACGGCGCGGGAGAGCTCGGCGCCGTACTGCAGGGCGCGACCCGGCACGCTCGCGATGTCGGGCTCGTCGTACTGCCCGATGTCGGCGGTGTAGGTGCAGGGGATCGCCCCCTTCTCCCGCATCCAGGCGACGGCGACGGAGGTGTCGAGGCCCCCGGAGAACGCGATGCCGACGCGCTCGCCGACGGGGAGGGAGGTCAGGACCTTGGACATGCGAGGATTATGCACTCTCCTGCATAGTCATGCAAAACGAGGTCGGCCCGGCAGCGTCCAGGTCGACCCGGCAGAACTTCGGGTTGACCCGGCAGAACTTCGGGTTGACCCGGCAGGAGCTCAGCCGCGCCACACCAGCCGCGACCCGACCAGCAGGACGCCGAGCACGACGGTCGCCACCACGACGAACGCCGGCGCCGTGCCCTGCCCCGCTACCTGGCGCAGCACCATCCCCACGGCAACCGCGGCCACCCAGACCACGGCCCCCGCGGCCAGGCTCCCCCCTGACCGGCCGGTCGCCGCGACCACCGCCCACCCCGCGAGCGCGCCGACGAGGAACGGCCAGGCGGTCTGCGCCCACCCGGCGGGCGTGAGCGACTCCTGGTGGCTGGCCCGACCGACGGCGGCGAAGAAGGCGACCAGCACGAGGTCGACGACGAGACGAGTCACCCGACCAGCATGGCGCACCGCCCGGGCGCGAGGTTCACTGGAGGGATGCCGCGCCGCCGCCGTCGACCGTCCTTCGCCATCGTGGCGGCGCTGGTGCTGGCGCTGACCGCGTGCAGCAACGCCGGCTCAGAGGACGCCGCGCCCCCGCGGCCCTCCGACACCTCGCCGTCGACGCCCGGGGTCACACCCACCCCGACCCCGGGCCCCACCTTCTCCCGGCGGAGCCTGTCGCCCGACGAGCAGGACCGCCTCGACGAGCGGCTGATCGCCGCGGCGTGGCGCAACGACCTGCGCGCCGTACGCCGCCTGCTCGACCTGGGCGCCGACCTCGACCGGCGCGACGAGACGCAGCAGAACACCTTCCTGATCGCCGCCTCCGAGGGGTACGCCGACCTGCTCGAGCTGGCCATCCGGCGCGGCGCCGACGTGACGCTGCACGACAGCTTCGACGGCACCGCCCTGATCCGGGCCGCCGAGCGCGGCCACTGGCGGGTGGTGGGGCGGCTGCTCCAGCCGGACCTGCGCCGGCGGTCCGACCCCGACCACGTCAACAACCTGGGCTGGACCGCGCTGCACGAGGCGGTGGTGCTCGGCGAGGGCACTCCCGACGACGCGGCGACGGTGCGCGTCCTCGCGGCCGGAGGGGTCGACCTCCAGATCCCCAGCGTCAGCAGTGGCCGGACCCCGCTGGAGGAGGCCGTGGCTCGCGACCAGGACGCCGTCGTCGCCACCCTGCGCCGGGCCGCGGGCGCGGCACCGGCGGTGCCCGACCGGGCCCTGCTGCGGTCGGCCGCGTCCGGGGACGCCGACGGCGTTGCGGTGGCGCTGCGCGCCGGCGCAGATCTGGAGGCTCGCGACGGACGGGGACGGACCCCCCTGCAGCTCGCGACGGCCGCCGACCACGTCGCGGCCGCCCAGGTCCTGCTGGCGCTCGGCGGCTGACCGCGACGCTCCGCGCGACGAACGGCTCGCCCGGCTCACCCGGCCGGGCCGTGGGGGGGTGTGACCCGGCCGGGTGAGGTCTGCGGGAAGCGGCGTTCAGTCGTGCCGAGGGGTCAGTGGGTGCGCGCCCACTGCCGCGCCTGTCGCTTCGAGTAGATCCGGTCCATCCGGTCGATGCTTGCGCGCGAGCTCAGGTCGACGCCGGCCTTGCGGGCCGCCCTCTTCGCCCGCTGGCTGGTGAGGTCGGGCACGCGGAACTCCTTCGGGGAGATGCGCGCGTCGAGCTCGGCGTACGCCGACTGCTGGGCGGCCAGGTCGTCTGCCGCGGCGGCCGACCGGGTCAGCACGGCCTTCGTGAGTCGCGCGGTGGCGCCGGCGAGGACCGGGCTGACGGTGGGGTAGTAGCCGGACTGGTGCCCCGAGACCTTGGGGTGGAAGCTCTCCGAGATCGGGCTCGAGAGGCCGTTGATCCACTCGGCGCGGTCGCACACGGCGTGGCCGAGGAACGCGCTGGTCGGGTTGGCGAAGGAGAAGCCGGCCGCCGACGCGGCCGCGCTGAGCCGCGAGTTGAGCAGGTCGGCGGTCTGGTTGAGCTTGCTCATCTCCGAGGAGGAGAACCACGTCAGCCAGCTGCAGTCCTGGCCGTTGAAGATCCGCGGATAGCCGACCACGGTCACCCGGGCGTTCGGCGCCTTGGCCCGGATCTGGCCGTAGAGCGTGCCGAGCCGCGACGGGAGGGTGTTGTTGATGAAGCTCTGCGCGGAGGAGATCTTGCCGTTGCAGTTGCTCATCCATCCTGGCAGCGCGCACTCGGTGAGCACGCTCGCGAAACCGGCGTCGTTGCCGCCGACCGAGATGGTGACGTACGCCGTCGACGCCGTCAGTGCGCCGAGCTGGGCGTTGGTGACGTCGGGGATCGTGGCGCCCGAGCAGGCACGGAAGTTCAGCGCATAGCTCTGCGCCGACGCGACCAGGCTCGGGTAGGCGTAGACCGAGCGCTGGCACGAGGTGCCGTCGGAGATGTAGCTGCGCGTGCCGGTGCCGGACGAGTAGGAGTCCCCCAGGGCGACGTACGCCGGGTCGGCGGCCTGCGCCGGCGACGGCGAGAGGAGCGCGGCGAGGGCCGCCAGGCTGACGCCGGCGGCGAGCCGGGTGAGCCAGCGGGGCGTGCTGGACGAGCTGGCTGAGCGGGATGTGTGCACCGTCGTGAACCTCCGAGAGTCGTCCCCCCGAACCGGCCGCCGCATCTCAGGTCGAGATGTGACGCCGATCACCATAGACCTCGACCCGCAGTCAGGGCATGCGACGCCACGAGCGAGTCCCGCGCGAGTTGTGAACCAGATCACAGCGTCCGGCGGAATGCGCGGGAGCAGGGCGTCGTTCGGGTGGTTGAAAGTTCAACAGCAACCACACCTCGCCTCGACCAGGAGCCCCCATGAGCATCTTCACCCGCCAGCCCGAGACCTTCGACGCCCCGACCTCCCTCCTCGAGGACGTCACCGGCGACTACACGCTCGACCCGACCCACACCCGCCTCGGGTTCTCCACCCGGCACGCGATGGTCACCACCGTCCGCGGCCAGTTCTCCGACTTCGCCGGCACGGCGCACATCGACAGCAACGACCCGGCCAAGTCCAGCGTCTCCCTGACCATCCAGATCGCCAGCGTCGACACCGGTGTCGCCGACCGCGACGGCCACCTGCGCTCCGGCGACTTCTTCGACGCCGAGACCTACCCGACGATGACCTTCACCTCGACCTCCGTCGCCCGCGACGAGGACGGCGTCTGGCAGATCACCGGCGACCTGACCATCAAGGACGTCACCAGGTCCGTCACCATCCCGTTCGAGGAGACCGGCTCCGCCCGCGACCCGTTCGGCAACGTCCGCGTCGGCTTCGAGGGCGGCACC
>JAUILS010000193.1 GCA_030432975.1 Actinomycetes bacterium | reverse complement strand
CGGCGTACGGCGTGCTGACGCTGGTGTTCCAGAACACCTGGGCGGAGGGCCTGCTCGCCTTCACCTCGATCGGTGCGGTGGAGGCGTGGCTGCCGCTGCTGATGTTCGTGATCCTCTTCGGGCTGTCGATGGACTACCACGTGTTCGTCACCAGCCGGGTCCGCGAGGCCCGCGACGCCGGCCTGGACCCGGCCGAGGCGGTGCGCCAGGGTGTCGGTCGCTCGGCCGGCGTCGTGACCGCGGCCGCCGCGGTGATGGTGGGCGTCTTCTCGGTGTTCGGGATGCTGTCGACGCTGGACATGAAGGAGCTCGGCGTCGGCCTGGCCACCGCGATCCTGCTCGACGCGACCCTGGTGCGCGGGGTGCTGCTGCCCGCCACGCTGACCCTGCTCGGCGACCGCGCCCACACCGGGCCGGCCTGGGTGCCGCGCTGGCACCACTAGGCAGGCAGCACTGGGCAGGCGGCACTGGGCAGGCAGCACCCCGGCCGCCCGCGAGCGCCCCGTCGACCCCTCGTCGGCGGGGCGGTCTCGCGCGCCCGGGGCGGGCTGTCATGATGCTGTCCAGACCGCAGCGGGCGAACCATCGGGTCCGTCTGCGCGGACCTTCCCCGCATGACACCCTGACACTCATTCAGCTGCTCGGGCCGGCGCGGGGGAGGAGACGATGAAGCACGCCGAGCGGCGGGTCGTGGACGCGACCGTGCTCGACCGTGTCTCCCGGCATGCCCGCGCCGCCGTCGAGCCCGAGGCCAGCGCCACGCTGGTCGCCGCGCTGACCTCGCTCTACGGCGCGGTGCTCGAGCCCGCCGACCGGGTGATCGTCCACCCCGACGCGCTGTCGGCCGCCCGCGCCGTCCGCGACGGGCTCGGCGTGGCCGGCCACCCGCTGGTCGCCTCGGGCGCGCCGGTCGCCACGCTCCTCGCGGCGGCGGCCCGCCGCCACGTCGACCTGCACTTCGGGGCGCGCCCGCCCGCGCGGTTCGTCGGGGTGCTCGGGCGAGCCGACCTCGACGACGACTTCTTCACGCTGGTCCGCCGCCACGTCGACGAGGAGGCCGCGCCGGTGCTGCTCGTGGTCGAGGCGCGCGACGGCGTACGCCCCCGGCTCGAGCAGGCCGGCTGCCGGGTCAGCGAGGTGCGCTTCGGGCCGCGGCTGCTCGCGGCGTTCCTCGACTGCCCCGAGCTCGAGACCTGGCTGGCGATGCTGCCGCCCGAGCGGTGGCGCGGCCTGGAGGCCGGGCTCGCGGCCGGCGACGGCGAGCTGCGGCTGGCGCTGCTCGACGGCGCGCCGGTGCCGGTGTGGTCCTACGTCGGCCGGCTGTCGGACGCCGAGCTGCACGCCCTGCTCGGCGACCTCGGGGGCGACGACCAGGAGGCGCTGCTCGAGGCGTACGCCGACGCCGCCGGCCCGCGCGGCCCGGTCAGCGCGGTGCTGGTCCATCCGGCGCCGGTGGGTCGGGATGCGGAGGGCGACGAGGCCGAGCCGCTGCCGGCCGACCTGTGGCCCTCGCTCGCCGAGCGGGCCACCGGGCTGAGCCGGCTGCCGCTCTCGCCCGACCCGTGGCGGGCGACGGTGCCGACCTCCACCGGCGCGAGCGCCAACCATCCGACCTCGACCCGGGCGGCGCTGCTGCGCAGCCTGCGGGCGCTCGAGCGCGAGCAGGGCCTGGCCGGTCACCTGGTCGTGGCGGACGAGTCGGTCGGGCCGACGGTGCCCGCGCTCGAGCAGCTCGGCCTGGCGCGCGAGGTGTCGGGCCAGCCGCTGCTCGCCGTCGGGGTGATCGACAGCCTGGCCTCGGTCGCGGAGGCGAGCCTGGCCGCCGCCTCGGGGTCGCGCTTCGTGCTCGCCGGGGAGGAGTCGGCGATCGGCGTCGCGTCGCTGACGCTGCTGGAGCCGGCGTACGCCGTCGCCGTGGACTGGCTGCTCTGCGCGGCCCTGGCCGAGATCGGTCGCGAGGGGCGTGGCGCGGTCCATGTCAGGGTGACGCGGCGGCCGCTCGACCAGACGCCGTTCGCCGAGGCTCGGGAGCGGATGGGCGACCCGGTGCTGCGCGGGCAGGTGCTCAGCGGGGCCTACCGGCTCGTCGACGGCGGCACGGGCGCGGGGCCCGCGGTGCAGATCGCCGCCTCGGGGCCGACGCTCCCCGAGGCGGTGGCCGCCGCGGCGGAGCTGGCCGAGGAGGGGGTGCGCGTCCACCTCGTCGACGTGGTGTCGCCCGACCTGGTCTACGGCGCGTGGCAGCGCACGCTGCGCTACGGCATCCGCACCGCCACCACGCCCGCGCTTCCCGGCGTGCTGCGCCAGGCCTTCGAGCCGCGCGTGCCGGTCGTGACGGTCCACGACGTGGCGCCGTACTCCCTCGGCTGGCTGGGCTCGGCCCTCGGCGTCCCCGCCGTCGCCGTCCCCTCCTCCGACCTCGACGCCGGGTCGATCGTCAACGCCGCGCTGGCTGCGTTGTCGCTGTGAGGGGGTTGATGCTTCACCATGTGATGCAGGTGAGCGTCACTTCTCACGGTGAACTCACCATGGGAAGTGTGGCTTCGCCTACATCACATGATGAAGCACCCATCCCCGCCGGTAGATTCGGCGGTATGCCGCGCGACCCGGGGACCGTGACCTGCACCATCGACGACGGGATCGCGCAGGTGCGCCTGTCACGGCCCGACAAGCTCAACGCGCTCACCCTCGACGTGCTCGACCAGCTGGTGGCGACCGCCCACGAGCTGCGCGCCGACAAGACGCTGCGGGCGGTGGTCATCGCGGGCGACGGCGACTCGTTCTGCGCGGGGCTGGACTTCGCGACGGTGCTTCGCGAGCCGAGCCGCGTGGCCCGGGCGTTCGTCCCGCGGCCGTGGCGGGGGACCAACACCTTCCAGGAGGCCTGCTGGGCCTGGCGCCGGGTGCCGGTGCCGGTGATCGCCGCGGTCCACGGCCACTGCCTCGGCGGGGGGCTGCAGATCGCGCTGGCGGCCGACTTCCGCTACGCCACCCCCGACTCGACCTGGTCGGTGCTCGAGGGCAAGTGGGGGATCATCCCCGACATGTCGGGCATCCGCAGCCTGGCCGAGCTGACCTCCATCGACACCGCCAAGCGGCTCACCATGACCGCCGAGATGTTCACCGGCAAGGAGGCCCACGACCTCGGCCTGGTCACCGAGCTGGACGCCGACCCGGTCGTCGCGGCGACGGCGTTCGCGCAGGAGCTCGCCGGCCGGTCGCCCGACGCGCTCGCCGCCGCCAAGCGGCTCTTCAACGACACCTGGACGGCCTCGCCGCGGCGTACCTTCGCCCGCGAGCGCCTCGAGCAGGCCTTCCTGCTCGCCGCCCGCAACACCAAGGTGGCCCGCGAGGCGGCTTTCGCCAAGGTGCGCCCGGCGTTCGGTCCCCGGCAGCGCTGACGTCGTACGCCGTCCTGAGTCGCCGCGAGCTCGTCGGGCCCGCGGCGTGGGTCCTGGTGGCCGACTTCCGCGGCCATCGCGGGGCCCACTCCCGCGGCGTTGTGGGGACTCCTGCGCCGGTCGACCGCCGCGGTAGTCCCCCTACCGCCGCGGCAGTGGCCACACCACCGCGGCAGTGGGCCTCCCACGGTGACCACGGGCCGCGGCGACCGGCACGGGCGACGAGCGGGGCACGGGCTACCGTGGCCCGATGCCGACGCCCGAGTTCGTCCTGCGCCTGCGCGAGAAGGTCGGCCACGACCCGCTGTGGTTGGCGGGGGCCTGCGCCGTCGTGCTCCGCGAGTCCGACGCCGGCCCGGAGGTGCTGCTCGTCCGCCGCAGTGACGACGGCCTCTGGACCCCGGTCGGCGGCATCGTCGACCCGGGGGAGCACCCGGCCGACACCGCCGAGCGCGAGGTCCTCGAGGAGACCGGGGTGCGCTGCGTCGTCGAGGGGCTGGCCGCCGTCAGCGTGGGGCCGCCGGGCGCCTACCCCAACGGCGACGTCGTCCAGTTCCTCACCCACACCTTCCGCTGCCGGGCCGTCGACGGCGAGGCGCACCCGGCCGACGACGAGTCCGACGAGGTGGGCTGGTTCGCCCTCGACGCCCTCCCCGAGATGTCGCCGCACTTCCTCGGCCGGATCGCCGCAGCGACGGCGTACGACGGCACCACCCGGCTGCCGCGCCAGCCCGAGCCGCGCGGTTGACGGGAGCCGCGGACGGTCCCACTACCGCGCGCGAGCGGTGACTCCTGCGCGTCCCGGGGACCGCGGAGGTCGGCGTACGGGCGCGGGAGTCGGCCGCGGAGGGCGACCACCGACAGCCCGCTCAGGGGTAGGCCAGCCCCGTCGCCTCCTCGCTGACCTCCCAGAGGAGGCGCTGCGCCTCGGGGTCGCGCGCGAGCGACGACGCCTCGACCAGCACCGGCGGCCCGGTCATCTCGCCGGGCCCTGAGGGGCCGCAGTAGGCCCCGCCCGGCAGGTCGGCCGTCGCGGCCATCAGCACCGGCAGCGCGCCGTCGGCGACCGACTGCGACATCGCCTTCACGCTCGCGTCCAGGATCGAGGCGACGGCACCGGTGGCCCGCCCGAGCTGGCCGTTGACGACGAGATGGCTGCCGGAGAAGCCCGGGTGGGCGGCCAGCGAGCGCACCGGGAGCCCGGCGTCGCGCAGCCTGCGGTCGAGCTCGAAGGCGAACAGCAGGTTGGCGAGCTTGGACCGGGCGTACGCCGACCACCGGGGCTGGCGAGCGTCGGCCCGGGGGTCCTCCAGCGGCGCCGACCGCGCCCTCCGGTGCATCTGCGACGACACGGTCACCACCCGGCCCTCGCCGGCCGCCAGCTGGGGCAGCAGCAGGCCGGTGAGCAGGAACGGCCCGAGGTGGTTGGTCGCCAGCTGCAGCTCGAAGCCGTCGGCGGTCCGGTGGTGGGCCGGCGCCATCACACCGGCGTTGTTGACCAGCAGGTGCACCGGGCCGAGCCGGGCCGCCTCCGCGGCGGCCTGGCGCACCGAGGTGAGGTCGGCGAGGTCGACCAGCAGCCGCTCGAGGGAGGCCTCGGGCACCTGGTCGCGCAGCGCGTCGTCAGCCGCGTCGAGCCGGGACGACGACCGGCCGGCGAGCACGACCCGCGCGTGGTGCCGGGCCAGCTCGACGGCGGTCGCGAAGCCCAGTCCGCCGACGCTGGGGCCGGTCACCACGGCGGTCCGGCCGCCGAGGTCGGGGATGTCGGCGACCGACCAGGTCGCCTCGGCCCGGCGACCGCCGAGCGCGCTCGACAGCGGGCCGGGCAGCATCTCGAGGGGAGCCCTCACGGGGTCACCGCGAGCGCGTCGAGCAGCCGCGCGGCCAGCTCGGCGTCGCCGGAGACGCGCACCGCGTCGGGGGCGGGCTCCCGGCGGCCCCCCGCGAGCAGCACGAACGTCTCGCGGTCGGTCTCCACCGTGACCGTGGGGTCGGCCGGCGGCTCCGAGGCCCGCTCGCCCCGGCCCTCGTCGTTGACGACCGCCGTCACCGGGTCGCTGCCCTCCACCCGAAACACCGCGGACGTCCCCGGTGCGGCGCCGACCCGCTTGGCCAGCACGTAGGGCATCGACTCCAGCAGATAGTCGGCGGTGTGCCCCGACGCCGGGGAGTCGAGGTTGCCGGGGCGCCCGGTGGCGCGGCGCACGTCCTGCTCGTGCATCCACACGTCGAGCGGGCGGTTGCGCAGCAGCGTGCGCCAGCTCCAGCCGATGCCGCCCATC
Source organism: Actinomycetes bacterium (assembly GCA_030432975.1). Taxonomy (GTDB): domain Bacteria; phylum Actinomycetota; class Actinomycetes; order Propionibacteriales; family Nocardioidaceae; genus Nocardioides. The sequence goes on along the minus strand of JAUILS010000193.1, from coordinate 705 downwards.
ACCCGGTCTGGCTTCGCCGACCCGTCGGTCGGTGGGTCGGCGAGCAGGGAGGTACGCCGGGTGGTGGCGCTCTCGCGGATCTCGTTGATCAGCTCGTCGGGCGTCCGGTCGCGGCGGGCGACCACGCCCTGCTCGGTGTAGGCCTGCATCAGCGAGGTGACGTGGTCGGGCTGCTCGACCTCCACCGTCTCCTCGGGGTGACCGGCCAGGATCGCCTCCAGGTGGGCGGTGTGGGCGGCCACGGCGTGGACGTCCCAGCCGGGGAGGTCGGTCTCCGTCGACCACTCGTCGGTGTCGAGCTCCTCCAGCAGGTGGGTGAAGTCGTCGACGGCCCGCCACCAGATGTCGACGTAGCCCGCCAGCTCGGCCCGGTCGTCGGCTCCCTCGCTCGGCGGGGCGGTCGGAGGCGTGGCGGCGTCGCTCATGCAGCCGAGCCTAGGGCAGCCCGGCAACGAGTTGGCTTCCCTGCGGTGATGGGCGTCTCACCTGCGGCGATTGGGTCGGCCGGCACCGGTCGCCGTACCCTGGGAGGCAGCCGACGGCGCCCTCGGGCGCCGCATCTTCTTGAGAACCGGTGTAGCGCGCAGCAGGATCGCGCGGCCGAGACCGGTGACCCTCGCCGCAGCGAGGGCAGAGACCGTGTCTGGCAAGGCTCACCGGACCCGCGCCGCGGGCCCGCGCGCAGATGCACCCGACCGGCCCCTG
>JAUILS010000007.1 GCA_030432975.1 Actinomycetes bacterium | reverse complement strand
GGTGTTCCAGCGGGCCCGGGAGAAGGCCAGCCACGGCACGCCGGTGATCGTCTTCTTCGACGAGATGGACTCGCTCTTCCGCACCCGTGGGTCCGGCGTCTCCTCCGACGTCGAGAACACCATCGTCCCCCAGCTGCTGTCCGAGATCGACGGCGTCGAGACCCTGGAGAACGTCCTGGTGATCGGCGCCTCCAACCGCGAGGACATGATCGACCCCGCGATCCTGCGACCCGGCCGGCTCGACGTGAAGATCAAGATCGAGCGGCCCGACGCCGAGTCCGCTCGCGACATCTTCAGCAAGTACCTCGTGACCGAGCTGCCGCTGCACGCCGACGACCTCCGGGAGTTCCACGGCGACGTGCAGGCCTGCGTCGACGGGATGATCCAGGCCACCGTCGAGCGGATGTACACCGAGTCCGAGGAGAACCGCTTCCTCGAGGTGACCTACGCCAACGGCGACAAGGAGGTCCTCTACTTCAAGGACTTCAACTCCGGCGCGATGATCCAGAACATCGTCGACCGCGCCAAGAAGATGGCGATCAAGGACTTCCTCGACCACGAGCAGAAGGGGCTGCGGGTGCAGCACCTGCTGGCGGCGTGCGTCGACGAGTTCAAGGAGAACGAGGACCTCCCCAACACCACCAATCCCGATGACTGGGCCCGGATCTCGGGCAAGAAGGGCGAGCGGATCGTGTTCATCCGCACGCTCATCACCGGCAAGCAGGGCACCGAGCCGGGCCGCTCGATCGACACGGTCTCCAACACCGGCCAGTACCTCTGACGGTCACCGCTGGGTCGTCCGCACCGACGAGTCACGTCAGAGGTCGGCGGAGCCCCCCAGTCCGACGTCGAGCAGGCGTACGTCGGGGCACGCGGCGGCCAGCTGCTTGCGGAACTGCCGGGCGGGCCGGGTCATCCAGTCGAGGCTGGCCAGCTGCATGCCCTGGGCGTGGAACGTGCCGAAGTGGATCGGCATCACCGCACGCGGGCGCACCCGGCGACAGGCCTCCACCGCCTCCGCGGGGCCCATGTGGCCGGGCGACAGCCGCGGCCCCCAGCCGCCGATCGGGAGCAGCGCGAGGTCGACCCGCCCCTCCGCCAGCGCGGGGAGCCCGGCCATGTCGTCGTAGAGGCTGGTGTCGCCGGCGAACCACACGGTCGCTTCCGGGCCGCGGACCAGGTGGCCGTGGGCGTCGTTGGGGCGGTGGGGCATCGGGCGGGCGTGGTGGTCGGCGCGCACCAGGCGGACCTCGACCTCCCGGCCCACCGGCACCCAGGCGCCGTCGGCGGCCTCGGACACCCGCGCCCCGACCCGCGAGGCGAGCCAGCGCTCGTTGGCGGGGCCGCTGACCATCGGCACGTCGGCGACCATCCGGAGCGACGCCACCGACGCGTGGTCGGCATGGAGGTGGGAGACCAGGACGGCGTCCGCGCCCGCCCAGGCGTCCGGGTCGGGAGCCGGGCCCACCCGGCGCAGCGGACCGGCGTGGCGGCGCAGCAGCGGGTCGGTCAGCACCCTGGCCCCGCCGAGGTCGAGGGCGACGGTCGCGTGCCCGAGCCAGGTCACCCGCACCGGACGGCCCTGCCGAGGAAGAGCCAGCTCCAGGGGCGGTTGACGGCCGGGCCCGGTAGCGGTTGCTCGCTGAGCGACTCCACCGCCAGGCCGGCGCCCTCGAGGAGGTCGGGCACGGGCCGCGTCAGGTGGCACCCGCCGGCCACGCGTCGCTGCACGGGCTCGAGCCGGCGCTGCCACCGCGCGACGCCGGCCTGCGGGGCCAGGCCGTGCTCGAGGAAGTGCACCCGCCCGCCGGGCCTGAGCACCCGGCGTACCTCCGCGAGCGCGCCGTCGACGTCGGGGATGGTGCACAGCGTGAACGTCGTCAGCACGGCGTCGTACGACGCGTCGTCGGCCTCGAGTCGTTGCCCGTCCAGACCCGTGCGGGCCACCGGCACGGCGGAGCGCGCGCGCCGGCGCTCGGAGAGGGCCCAGGCCACGTCGGCCGGCTCGACGGCGTCGACCGCGGTGACCTCGGCGGGGTAGAAGCGCACGTTGAGGCCGCTGCCGAAGCCGATCTCGAGCACGCGGCCGTGCAGGCCGGCGCACGTCTCCTCGCGGAGCCGGCCGACGTCGTGACCGCGCAGCGAGGCGTCGGTCAGCCGGGGGAGGGCCTGCTCCCGCCACAGCCGGGCCACGCCGATCGCCATGCCGCCAGGCTACGCGCGGGCCGGCGCCGGACGGCGGTCGGTGGACCCGCGTAGGCTCAGGCCATGAGCGTGCGGCGAGTCATGGGCACCGAGGTGGAGTACGGCATCTCGGTCCAGGGACAGCCGCTCGCCAACCCGATGCTCGCGTCCTCCCAGGTGGTCAACGCCTACGCCTCGGCCACGGCCCGCGCCCGGCGGGCCCGCTGGGACTTCGAGGAGGAGTCGCCGCTGCGTGACGCCCGCGGCTTCGACATGTCCCGGCAGGTCGCCGACCCGAGCCAGCTGACCGACGAGGACCTCGGGCTCGCCAACGTCATCCTGACCAATGGCGCGCGGCTCTACGTCGACCACGCCCACCCGGAGTACTCCACCCCCGAGGTCACCACCCCGCTCGACATCGTGCGGTGGGACAAGGCGGGAGAGCGGGTGATGCTCGAGGCCGCGCGGCTGGCCGGGCAGGTGCCCGGGGCCGGCGGGATCGTGCTCTACAAGAACAACACCGACAACAAGGGCGCGTCCTACGGCGCCCACGAGAACTACCTGATGCGGCGCTCGACGCCCTTCGCCGACATCGTGCGCCACCTGACGCCGTTCTTCGTGTCCCGGCAGGTGGTGTGCGGCGCCGGTCGCGTGGGGATCGGGCAGGACGGCCGCGACCACGGCTTCCAGATCAGCCAGCGGGCCGACTACTTCGAGGTCGAGGTCGGGCTGGAGACCACGCTGAAGCGGCCGATCATCAACACCCGCGACGAGCCGCACGCCGACCCGGAGAAATATCGCCGGCTCCACGTGATCATCGGCGACGCCAACCTCGCCGAGGTGTCGACGTACCTCAAGGTCGGCACGACGGCGTTGGTGCTGGCGATGATCGAGGAGCGGTTCCTGGCCGATGACCTGGGCCTGCAGACGCCGGTCGCGTCGCTGCGGGCGGTGTCCCACGACCCGACGCTGACCCATCAGGTGGCGCTCCTCGACGGGCGCAAGCTGACCGCGGTGGAGCTCCAGCGGGACTACCTCGACCAGGCCAAGAAGTTCGTCGAGGACCGCTACGGCGCCGACGCCGACGCGCAGACCGTCGACGTGCTCGAGCGCTGGGAGTCGGTGCTCGACCGGTTGGCGCGTGACCCGATGGAGTGCGCCGGCGAGCTCGACTGGGTGGCCAAGCTCAAGCTGCTGACGCAGTACCGCGACCGCGACGGGCTCGACTGGGACGACGCCAAGCTGCACCTGATCGACCTCCAGTACGCCGACCTGCGCCCGGAGAAGGGGCTCTACCACCGGCTGGTGGGCTCCGGCCGGATCGAGCAGCTGCTCACCGACGACGAGGTCACCGCCGCGGTGACCCGCCCTCCGGAGGACACCCGGGCCTACTTCCGCGGGCGGTGCCTGGACCAGTACGCCGACAGCATCGCCGCCGCCTCCTGGGACTCCGTGATCTTCGACCTGCCCGGGCGCGAGTCGCTGCAGCGCATCCCGACCATCGACCCGCTCCGCGGGACCAAGGCGCACGTCGGGGCGCTGCTCGACCGCTGCGACGACGCGGAGGCCCTCTTCACCGCGCTGACTCGGTCCTCCGGATAGGGTCGGAGCCATGGCCCAGGAGCAGAAGCAGCCGCGCAAGTCGACGGGTGCCGAGGAGAGCGTCGACGAGTCCGTCGAGACCGACGTCGCGGAGCGCAAGGAGGCGCTGGACGACGACGTCGACGCGATCCTCGACGAGATCGACGAGGTGTTGGAGTCCAACGCCGAGGACTTCGTGAAGTCGTTCATCCAGAAGGGCGGGGAGTAGCCCGTGACCGACGGACCCCGGCTGTCGCCGGCGTACCTCCGACCCGGCACCACGTCGTTCTCCGACTTCCTGTCCGCCGAGGCGCCCGACCTGCTGCCCTCGCGGCGGGCCGTGCCCCAGGGCCACGCCGGCGACCTCGCGCCGCACGGCACCACGATCGTGGCGGCGACGTTCGCCGGCGGCGTGGTGATGGCCGGTGACCGGCGGGCGACGATGGGCAACATCATCGCCCAGCGCGACATCGAGAAGGTCTTCCCGGCCGACGAGTTCTCCGCCGTCGGCATCGCGGGGTCCGCGGGTCTCGCCGTCGAGCTGGTGCGGCTGTTCCAGACCGAGCTCGAGCACTACGAGAAGATCGAGGGCACGACCCTGTCGATGGACGGCAAGGCCAACCGGCTCGCCGCGCTGATCCGGGCCAACCTCGGCATGGCCATGCAGGGGCTGGCCGTGGTGCCGCTGTTCGCCGGGTTCGACCTCGCCGCCGACCAGGGGCGGATCTTCTCCTACGACGTCACCGGCGGCCGCTACGAGGAGACGGCGTTCCACTCCGTCGGGTCCGGGTCGCTCTTCGCGCGCGGGTCGCTGAAGAAGCTCTACCGCGACGACCTCACCGAGGAGGAGTGCGTGACCGCGACGGTCCAGGCGCTCTACGACGCGGCCGACGACGACTCGGCCACCGGCGGGCCCGACCTGACCCGCCGGATCTTCCCGGTCGTCCACGTGATCACCGCGCGCGGCGGCCACCGCCTCGCCGACGACGAGGTGGCCGCGATCGCCGACCGGGTGATCGCCGGCCGGATGACGCGTCCCGACGGCCCGGCCGCGGCCCTGACCTGAGCGGAGTGTCGTCACCATGAGCATGCCGTTCTACGTGTCTCCAGAGCAGCTGATGAAGGACCGCGCGGACTTCGCGCGCAAGGGCATCGGCCGGGGCCGGTCGGTGGTGGCCGTGCAGTACGCCGACGGCGTCCTGTTCGTCTCCGAGAACCCCTCCCAGGCGCTGCACAAGGTCTCCGAGATCTATGACCGGATCGCCTTCGCGGCCGTGGGCCGCTACAACGAGTTCGAGAACCTCCGGATCGCCGGTGTGCGGCTCGCCGACATGCGCGGCTACGCCTACGACCGGCGCGACGTGACCGGGCGCGGGCTGGCCAACGCCTACGCCCAGACCCTCGGCACGATCTTCTCCTCGGGAGGGGAGAAGCCCTACGAGGTGGAGCTGTTCGTCGCCGAGATCGGCGACGTCGCCGACGACGACCAGGTCTACCGCCTGACCTACGACGGCCAGGTGGCCGACGAGCACGGCTTCGCCGTGATGGGCGGCGCCGCCGACGAGGTCGCCACCTACCTCCGCGGCGCGTTCGTCCCCGGCATGTCGCTCGAGGACGCGCTACGCCTCGCCGTCACCGCGCTCGGCCACACCGAGGGCAGCGACCGCGTGATCCCCGCGGCGCACCTCGAGGTCGCGGTCCTCGACCGCACCCGCACCCAGCCGCGGAAGTTCGCCCGGATCGTGGGGGAGCGGCTGGTGGCCCTCCTGGGCGACCGGGGCCCCGAGGAGCCCGCCGCCGACGACTCCATGATCGCCGACCCGGCCGGGGCGCCTGATGCCACCGACGCCCTCGGCGCCCCCGACACCCCCGGCCCCGACACCCCCGGCCCCGACGACCAGCCCCCCATCGCCCCGCCGCTGGCGTGAGCGCCGGCGGGGGACATCCCGCAGCGGTGGGGTCGCGATTTCTGCTGTTTGGGTCCAAACAACAAGAAACCGGGCCGGAATCCTGTAGTTCTCGCACAATCACTGGGCGTCGATCGTTCGCCATCCACAGGAGGGGCGCGGCCCAGGTGTGTGTGGGCGAGCGCAGGGGCATGCTCCCCCCATGGCAGAGACGCCCGACATCGTTCGTGGACAGGTGCGACGCGTGGGTTATCGACGGGTCAGCCATGGGCTCTACGTCGCGGACACCCCCGGCACGCCTCGGTCTCGACATCTCGAGGACCTGGCTGCCTACGTGGCCGTGCTGCCGGCCGGGGCGGCGTTCACCCACATCACGGCGGCAGGGCTGCGCGAGTGGGCGACGCCCGCGATGCCGTCGCTGACGCCGGTCTTCGCCGCCGGACCGGCCAGCTCCCACCCCCGCCGGGCGGGACTGACCTACTCGAGGCTGTGCGGTCTGGGTGAGCCTGCGATGGTCGACGGGCTCCCCGTCGTCAGCGCGGCGGAGACACTCTTGCGGGCGGCGCGTGATCTCGCGCTCTTGGACCTCGTGGCCATGCTCGACTCAGCGCTGAACCTCGGGCACGTGACCCCCGACGACCTCGCACCGCTGATGGCAACGTCGCGGCCCGGCGCGAGACGCCTGCGTCAGGCCCACGCATGGTCCGATGGGCGCTCGGAGTCGGCGTACGAGTCGCTGCTCCGGCTCTTCCACGAGTTCGCCGACGTGCCGGTGCAGCCGCAGCTCGTGATCCGCGACGACGCGGGGCGCGAGCTCGCGCGCGCCGACCTGTGGGTGGTCGGCACGTCCGTCGTGCACGAGTACGACGGGGAGGAGCATGGCCGGCGCCCGCAGCGCGTGCGAGACCTGCGCCGGCAGCGCCTGTTGAGCGAGCACGGCCTCGAGCGGCAGGGATTCGTCGCCGAGGACCTCTTCCAGCACCCGGTGGCTCTCCTCCAGGAGCTTGACCGGGTCCTGGGCCGCCCGCACCGGAGCAGCCGCCTCAGAAGATGGCGACGCGAGGTCGAGCTCTCGTCATACTCCCTGACGGGGCGCCAGCGCCTGCTCAACCGCTGGTTGGCCTACCCGGGGTTCAACGATTGGGCGAAGACGGCATGACTCTGGCCCCAAATCCTGATGTTTGGGTCCAAACAGCAAGAACCCAGCACGCACGTCGCGCCCCGGACGGCCCACCCGCCCCGTAGGCTCTATCCGTGGACCGGCGGATCTTCGGGATCGAGAACGAGTACGGCGTGACGTGCACGTTCCGTGGACAGCGCCGGCTGAGCCCCGACGAGGTGGCGCGCTACCTGTTCCGCAAGGTGGTCAGCTGGGGGCGCAGCTCCAACGTGTTCCTGCGCAACGGCGCCCGGCTCTATCTCGACGTCGGCTCCCACCCGGAGTACGCCACGCCCGAGTGCGACGACGTCGCCGAGCTGGTGACCCACGACAAGGCGGGGGAGCGGATCCTGGAGGGCCTGCTCAAGGATGCCGAGCAGCGGCTCCACGACGAGGGCATCGCCGGCGACATCTACCTGTTCAAGAACAACACCGACTCCGCCGGCAACTCCTACGGCTGCCACGAGAACTACCTGGTCGGCCGCCAGGGCGAGTTCGCCCGGCTGGCCGACATCCTGATCCCGTTCCTGGTCACCCGGCAGATCGTGGTCGGCGCCGGCAAGATCACGCAGACCCCGCGGGGGGCGTCGTACGCCGTGTCGCAGCGCGCCGAGCACATCTGGGAGGGGGTCTCGAGCGCCACCACCCGGAGCCGGCCGATCATCAACACCCGCGACGAGCCGCATGCCGACGCGGAGAAGTACCGCCGCCTCCACGTGATCGTCGGCGACTCCAACATGAGCGAGACCACCACGATGCTCAAGGTGGCCTCCTGCGACCTGGTCCTGCGGATGATCGAGGAGGGGGTCGTGATGCGCGACCTCACCCTGGAGAACCCCATCCGCGCGATCCGCGAGATCGCCCACGACGTCAGCGGGCGGCGCAAGGTGCGGCTGGCCAACGGGCGGGAGGCGAGCGCCCTCGACATCCAGCAGGAGTACCTCGCCCGCGCGCGCGACTTCGTCGACCGCCGCGAGCTCGCGACTCCGGTGATCGAGCGGTCCCTGGACCTGTGGGAGCGGGGCCTGAAGGCCGTCGAGTCGGAGGACCTGGGCCTGGTCGACCGCGAGATCGACTGGGTCATCAAGTGGAAGCTCATCGACCGCTACCGCGCCAAGCACGGGCTCCCGCTCGGCCACCCGCGGATCGCCCAGCTCGACCTGGCCTACCACGACATCCACCGCGAGCGGGGCCTCTACTACCTGCTGGAGAAGAAGGGCGCGGTCGCCCGGGTCACCAACGACCTGAAGATCTTCGAGGCCAAGTCCGTGCCGCCGCAGACCACGCGGGCCCGGCTGCGCGGCGACTTCATCAAGAAGGCCCAGGAGCGGCGCCGCGACTTCACCGTCGACTGGGTGCACCTCAAGCTCAACGACCAGGCGCAGCGGACCGTCCTGTGCAAGGACCCGTTCCGGGCCACCGACGAGCGGGTCCAGCGCCTCATCGACGGCATGTAACGCACGGGGGGACACCCCCCGTGGACCCCCCGCACCGCCTAGCGCACGGGGGGACACCCCCCGTGGACCCCCCCGCACCGCCACCGCGAGCACCGGGCCGAGCGCTGCCGGGAACCTTCAGGTGGGCCGGATAGGGTGGCCCAGCCCGTTCCCCCACGACTTGTGAAGGTTGCCCCATGCCCCGACGTACCCGCCGACTTCTGACGCCCGTGGCCGCGCTCGCGCTGCTCGGCGGGCTCGCGGCGTGTGGAGACAGCACCGACGAGCCCCAGACGGCCACCGCCGACTCGGCTCCGGCGTCGAGCGGGGCGGCCTCCTCCGACGCGGCCCCGTCGACCGAGGACCTCGCGGCGCTCGACACGCTGGAGGTCAGCGGCGACGCCGGCAAGGAGCCCACCGTCGAGTTCTCCGAGGCGATCGACGCGACCGGCCTGGCCAGCAAGACCCTCACGCCCGGCAAGGGGGCGGAGCTCGGCGAGGGCGACAGTGTCTTCGCCCAGTTCTGGGTCGGCAACGGCGCCACCGAGCAGCAGGTCTACAGCACCTACGACGCCAAGCCGGAGCTGCTGACCCTCTCCGACCCGCTGATCCCGGCCCTCAAGGAGAGCCTCGTCGGGGAGACCATGGGCTCCCGGGTGCTGGTCATCTCCTCGCCCGACAAGGCGTTCGGCGCCGAGGGCAACCCCCAGCTCGGCATCGGCAACGCCGACAGCGTCGTCTTCGTGGTCGACCTGGTCAGCGCGCTGCCCGACGGCCCCAGCGGTGCGGAGCGCGCCGGGGCCACCTGGGCGCCCACGATCGTCGGCGACGACCAGCCGACCGGCCTCGACTTCAGCGGCGCGGCCGACCCGTCGGGCAAGTTCCAGCGCACCACGCTGATCCAGGGCACCGGGCCGGTCACCAAGAAGGGCGACCACATCTACGTCAACTACCTCGGCCAGGTCCCCGGGGCGGAGGAGCCGTTCGACGAGTCCTACTCCCGCGGGACGCCGTTCGACTTCGACCTCGGCGGCGGCCAGGTCGTGAAGGGCTGGGACCAGGGCCTGGTCGGCGTGAAGGTCGGCAGCAGGGTCATCGTGCAGGTCCCGCCCAAGCTCGGCTACGGCGAGGGCGGCAACGAGAACGCCGGCATCGCGGGCACCGACACGATGTACTTCGTCGTGGACGTGCTGGCCGCCACCTGACCCGACCCGGCAGACTGGACCGCCATGCCCGTGCAGAAGAGCGAGCGCCTGCTCAACCTGCTCATCATGCTGCTCGTCCAGCGCCGGTTCGTGGCCAAGGAGCGGATCCGCGAGATCCTCTACCCCGACCAGGGGACCGACGCGTTCGAGAAGATGTTCGAGCGCGACAAGGAGGAGCTGCGCAGCCTCGGCGTCCCGATCGAGGTCGGTCAGATGGACGCCTTCTTCGACGACGAGCCCGGCTACCGCATCCGTCCCGACGAGTTCGCGCTGCCCGAGGTGTCGCTGGAGGCCGACGAGGCCGCGGTGCTGGGCGTGGCGGCCAAGGTCTGGGAGCACGCGCGGCTGGCGGAGGCGACGTCCGACGCCGTCCGCAAGCTGACCGCGGCCGGCGTCCCCGTCGACGAGTCCGCGCTGGACCTCGTGCAGCCGCGGCTGCTGGCCGACGAGCCGGCCTTCGACGTCTTCTGGGAGGCCACGCTCGAGCGCACCCCGGTCGCCTTCGACTACCGCCGGGCGGCCAACCCGGTCGCCACCCGCCACCTCCAGCCGTGGGGGGTCGTCCGCTACTCCGGGCGGTGGTACGTCGTCGGCTACGACACCGACCGACGCGACGAGCGCATCTTCCGGCTCTCGCGGGTGGAGGGGCTGCCGCGGGCCGACGGGGAGCCCGGCTCCTACGACGTCCCGGCCGGCACCGACGTCCGCGAGGTCGCGCGACGGCTCGCCCCGCCGCCGCTGACCGAGCCGGCACACGTCCTGGTGCGGCAAGGCACCGGTCACGGGCTGCGCCGCAAGGCCGAGCAGGTCGAGCCCGGGGTCACCGGCCCCGACGGGACCTCCGGCTGGGACCGCCTGGTGCTGCGCCGCGGCGACCTCGCCGACGAGGTGCTGTCCTACGCCGGCGACGCCTACGTCGAGGGACCCGCGTGGCTGCGCAGCCAGGTCGTCGACCGGCTGCGGGCGACCGTGGAGGCGGCCGGATGAGCGCCCCGTCACGAGCGGTGCCCAGCGGCGCCAAGGAGCAGGTGGCGCGGCTGCTGACCCTGGTGCCCTACCTCCACTCGCGGGGCGAGGTGCACCTCGAGGAGGCCGCCCGCGAGCTGGGTCTGGCTCCGGCGCTGCTGCTGCGCGACCTGCGGGTGCTGCTGATGTGCGGACTCCCCGGCGGGTTCCCCGACGACCTGATCGACGTCGACCTCGACGCGCTGGAGGACCCCGAGGGCGACGGCGTCATCCGGGTGTCCAACGCCGACTACCTCGCCCGCCCGTTGCGACTCACCGCCACCGAGGCGAGTGCGCTGATCGTGGCACTGCGGGCGCTGCGCAGCGAGGCCTCCGAGGAGACCCGCGAGGTCGTCGACCGGGCGCTAGCCAAGCTGGAGGCGGCCGCGGCCGCGGGTGACACGGCGGGCCGGATCGACGTGGGGGACACCACCGACCGCCACGCCGAGCTGCGCGCCACGCTCACCGACGCCGTACGCCGGCAGCGGCAGCTGCGGCTGACCTACTACGTCCCCAGCCGCGACGAGGAGTCCGAGCGGGTCGTCGACCCGCGCGGGCTCGTGGCGGCCGGCGGCTTCGACTACCTCGACGCCTTCTGTCACAGCGCGGAGGCGCCGCGGCTCTTCCGGCTCGACCGCATCCACCGGGCCGAGCTGCTGGAGACCCCGGTGACCGAGCCGGCCGCGCCGCGCCAGGTCGGCGACGGGTTCCTGCTGCCCGCGGGCGACACCAGGCTGGTGCGGCTCCGGCTGGAGCCCCAGGCGCGCTGGGTGCCCGACTACTACCCCATGGAGTCCGTCCGCCGCCGCGCCAAGGGCGTCCTGGAGGTCACCATGCGGGTGGCCGACCCGCGCTGGCTCGAGCGCTTCCTCCTGCGGCTCACCCCGCACGCCAGCGTGCTCGACCCGCCGGAGCTCGCGACGTCGCACGTCGAGGCCGCTCGGGACGCGCTCAGGTGGTACACATGACCGGGCCGACACGCCTCGCGCATGACCCGGCACCAGTGCCGCCGTACCATGGTCAGCACACACCCGAGATGAGGAAACCATGACCACTCCGCTCGTAGCCGTCCCTGGGGGATGGGAGCTCATCGTCATCGTCTTGGTGATCGTGCTGCTGTTCGGCGCCAAGAAGCTGCCCGAGCTGGCCCGCGGCAGCGGCCAGGCGCTGCGCATCTTCAAGGACGAGACGAAGGGCCTGACCAGCGACGACGACGACACGACCACGCCCGAGCAGCGGGAGATCGAGGCCCGGCGGGCCGAGGCCCAGGCTGAGACGGAGCGCGCTCGCGAGCAGCGCCCCGACGACACCACCGCCTGACCCGACCCGACGACGGACGTGATCGGCACCGGGCTGCTGCGCCTGTTCTCCGGCAAGCCGGTCCATCCGGTGGGTGCCGACGGTCGGATGGCCCTGTCCGACCACCTCCGCGAGCTGCGCGGCAGGCTGATGCGGGTCGCGCTGGCGATGACGCTGAGCTTCGTCGCGGCGCTGTTCTTCTACGACCCGATCCTCGAGATCGTCACCGGCCCCTACCTCCAGGCGCAGGAGTCCCTCGGCACCGGCGTGACCCAGGCAGTGATCTCGGGGGCCGGCGGGCCGTTCCTGCTCTACTTCAAGCTCTGCGGTCTCGCCGCCGTGGTGCTCACCAGCCCCTACTGGCTCTACCAGATCTGGGCGTTCATCCTCCCGGGGCTGCACCCCCACGAGCGGCGCTGGTCGCGGGTGTTCGCCTCGATCGCCGGCCCGCTGTTCATCATCGGCGTGGTCGTCGGCTACCTCACCCTCCCCAAGGGGCTCGAGGTGCTGATCGGGTTCACCCCCGACAACTTCACCAACCTGGTGGAGTTCCAGGAGTACCTCTCCTTCTTCTCCCGCACCCTGCTGGTCTTCGGCATCGCCTTCGAGATCCCCGTCTTCATCGTGCTGCTCAACCTCGCCGGTGTCGTCACCGGCGCGTGGCTGGGCGCGCACCGCGCCTGGATCATCCTGGGGGTCTTCGTCTTCGCCGCCATCGTCACGCCGTCCACCGACCCGTTCACCATGTGCTTCATGGCGATCCCGATGGTGCTGCTGTTCTTCGTCAGCGAGGTGATCGCCCGTGCCAACGACCGGCGCCGGGCTCGCGACCGCGACGAGCTCCTGGGAGGGGCCACGCAGGCGTGAGCGACCTCGCCGACCTCGACCCGTTCGACCTCCCCGCCTGGCTGGGCGAGGGCGACGTCACCTGGGAGCCCCAGGGGGCCATCGCGGGCAGCGCGCTGGTCCACGGGCGGCTCACCGACGGCGAGCAGTCGGTGCCGTGCGACCTGCTGGCCGTCGACGAGGCCTATCCCACCCCCGTCGCCGACGACGCCTCACGCCGACACAGCCACCAGGCGTGGCGACACGGTCAGGTCCACCTGGTCGAGCACGAGGGCCGTCCGACGCTGGCCGTCCCCGGCCGCGACTTCACCGCCGAGACGGTGCTCGACGCCATCGAGAGGCTGGCCAGGGCGGTCGGTGCGGCGCCCGACCACTACGCCGTGCTGCTGCGCCTGGGGGATCGCACGGGCGGCTAGTCTCGCCTCGTGCCGTTCACGCGCGAGATCGCGCTCCTCACCAACCCGACCGCCGGCAAGGGCCGTGGCGCTCGGGCGCGCGACATCGCCCTGCCGCGCCTCCGCGCGGCCGGGTTCACCGTCCGCAACCTGGCCGGGCGCGACGCCGACGAGGCGCTCGACCTGGCCCGCGGGTCCGTCGCCGACGGGGTGGAGGCCCTCGTGGTCGTCGGCGGCGACGGCATGTGCCACCTCGGCGCCCAGGCGGTGGCCGGCACCACCACCCGGCTGGGCGTCATCCCGGCCGGCACCGGCAACGACGTCGCCCGCTATCTCGACATCCCTCGGCGCGACCCCGCGGCGGCGGCCGACCGGGTGATCGCGGGGGGCACCCGCACCATCGACCTCGCCCGCAGCGGCGACCGCTACTTCGTGACCGTGCTGGCCGCGGGCTTCGACGCCATCGTCAACGAGCGGGCCAACCGGATGAGCTGGCCCCGGGGCCAGATGCGCTACAACCTGGCGACGCTCGCCGAGCTGCGCACCTTCCGGCCGTTGCCCTACACCCTCGACCTCGACGGCGAGACGCGTCACCTCGACGCGATGCTGGTCGCGGTCGGCAACGGCCCGTCCTTCGGAGGCGGGCTGCGGATCACCGAGGGGGCCGAGCTGGACGACGGGCTGCTCGACGTGGTGCTGATCAAGCCGATGAGCAAGGCGGGGCTCGTCACGACGTACCCCAAGCTGTTCAAGGGCACCCACACCTCACACCCGCAGTACGAACGACACCGGGTGCACCGGGTGACGCTGGCCGCGCCCGGGATCGTGTCCTACGCCGACGGGGAGCGGTTCGGCGCGCTGCCGCTCACGGTCGAGTGCGCCCCCGGTGCCCTGACGGTGCTCGCGTGAGGCGCGTGCGATGACCGACCACACCGAGCAGCCGGCCAGCCCGGCCGAGGGCTACGCGCGGATGCGCACCGCGCGGGCCCACCCGCTGCTGCACGAGTTCACCGGCCGCTACCCCTTCCCGCTCGACGAGTTCCAGCTCCGCGCCTGCCGCGAGATCGAGGAGGGCCGGGGGGTGCTGGTCGCCGCCCCGACCGGCTCCGGCAAGACCGTCGTCGGCGAGTTCGCGGTGCACCTCGCGCTCGCCACGGGCCGGAAGTGCTTCTACACCACGCCGATCAAGGCGCTGTCGAACCAGAAGTACCACGACCTGGTGGCGGCCTACGGCGCCGACCGGGTCGGCCTGCTGACCGGCGACAACACCGTCAACGGCGAGGCGCCGGTGGTGGTCATGACCACTGAGGTCCTGCGCAACATGCTCTACGCCGGCTCGCGGACGCTGCTCGGCCTCGGGTTCGTGGTGATGGACGAGGTGCACTATCTCGCCGACCGGCTGCGCGGGGCGGTCTGGGAGGAGGTCATCATCCACCTCCCCGAGTCGGTCAGCGTGGTCTCGCTGTCGGCGACGGTCAGCAACGCCGAGGAGTTCGGCGAGTGGCTGGAGACCGTGCGCGGCGAGACCGCCACGATCGTGGAGGAACGGCGGCCGGTGCCGCTGTTCCAGCACGTGATGGTGGGGCGACGGATCTATGACCTGTTCGCCTCCTCCGACGTCGACGCCTCGGCCGGCTTCGTGCGCGAGGGGGCCCCGGTCAACGACCAGCTGGTCCGGGTGGCGCGCGACGACTGGGCCAGCAGCCGGTTGATGCGCGACCGCCGCTCCCCGCGCAAGGGCCGGCCCGGCTCCTCGAAGAACCCCCGCAGCGTGGGCAACGGCCGCCGGGTCTGGATCCCGGGCCGGGTCGAGGTGCTGGAGCGGCTGGAGCGGGACGGACTGCTGCCCGCCATCGTCTTCATCTTCAGCAGGGCGGGCTGCGACGCCGCGGTCAAGCAGTGTCTCGACGCCAACGTGCGGCTCACCACCCCCGAGGAGCGCGACGAGATCTTCGCCTTCGTGGAGTCGGAGTGCCGCCACCTCGACGACGACGACCTCGGCGCGCTGGGCTACCACGACTTCGTCGACGGGCTCACCCGCGGCGTCGCCGCGCACCATGCCGGACTGCTGCCGACCTTCAAGCAGGTGGTGGAGGAGCTGTTCGTGCGGGGGCTGGTCAAGGCCGTGTTCGCGACCGAGACGCTCGCGCTCGGCATCAACATGCCGGCCCGCACGGTGGTGCTCGAGAAGCTCACCAAGTTCAACGGCGAGACGCACGCCGACATCACGGCGGGGGAGTACACCCAGCTCACCGGGCGGGCCGGGCGGCGCGGCCTCGATGTCGAGGGGCACGCCGTCGTGCTCTGGCAGCCGGGGATGGACCCCCGCGAGCTGGCGGGGCTCGCGTCGACGCGCACCTACCCGCTGCGGTCGTCGTTCCGGCCGTCGTACAACATGGCCGTCAACCTGGTGCACCAGTTCGGCCGGGCCCGCGCCCGCGAGCTGCTGGAGGCGTCGTTCGCGCAGTTCCAGGCCGACAAGGCGGTCGTGGGGCTGGCCCGCCAGCTCCGCAAGGCCCACGAGGCTCTCGACGGCTACGCCGACGCCGCCGCGTGCGACCGCGGCGACTTCCTGGAGTACGCGCGGCTCCGGCGGCGGATCTCCGAGGTGGAGAAGGGCGCCGCCAAGGCCCGCAAGGCCGACGCCCGCGACGAGATCCGCGACTCGCTGGAGGCGCTGAAGCCCGGCGACGTCATCCACGTGCCCTCGGGCCGGTTCGCGGGCTGGGCGGTGGTGATCGACCCGGGCCTCGCCGGCCACGAGCCCCGCCCCTCGGTGCTCACCGTCGAGCGGCAGGCCCGGCGGCTGGCACTGCCCGACTTCGACCGCCCGGTGAGCGCCCAGCTGCGGATGCGGGTGCCCAAGAGCTTCAACGGCCGCAACCCGCAGTCGCGACGCGACCTCGCCTCCGCCCTGCGCGAGCGCACCCGTCACCTCGAGCCGCCGGACGGGCGCCGTCGCCGGCGCGGCGGCGGGGGCCTCGACGCGGCTACCGAGGCGCAGATCGCCGACCTGCGAGCCGAGCTGAAGGCGCACCCGTGTCACGGCTGCCCCGACCGCGAGGACCACGCGCGGTGGGCCGACCGGTGGTTCAAGCTCTCCCGCGACGCGGCGACCCTCGAGCGCCGGGTGGAGCGACGCACCAACACCGTGGCCCGCACCTTCGACCGGGTCTGCGACGTGCTCACCGGTCTCGGCTACCTCAGCGACGGCGCCGAGAAGGTGACCGACCGGGGCCGGCACCTGATGCGCCTCTACTCCGACATGGACCTGCTCGCCGCCGAGTCGATCCGGCACGACCTGTGGCGCGGCCTCGACCCGGCGGAGCTCGCGGCGGTGCTGTCGCTGCTGGTCTTCGAAGCGCGACGCACCGACGACGCCAGCCCCCGGTGGCCCGGCGGGCGGACCCGTCCGGTGATGGAGGAGATGGTCCGGCTGTGGCGCGACCTCGCGGAGGTCGAGCGCGAGCACCACCTGGAGTTCCTCCGCGAGCCCGATCCCGGCTTCGCGTGGGCCGCCTGGCGCTGGGCGTTGGGTGACGACCTCGACGACGTGCTGCTCGGCACCGACCTGGCGGCCGGCGACTTCGTGCGCTGGGTCAAGCAGCTGGTCGACCTCGCCGGCCAGGTGGCCGACGCAGCAGGCGACTCCCCGCTCCGGCGCACCGCCCGCGACACCGTCGCCGCGCTGCGCCGCGGGGTCGTGGCCTACTCGTCGCTGGACTGACGCGCGGCCACGTCAGTCGTCTCGTGGCTCCGCCATCGCGGTGACCACCCGCGCCAGCGGCGAGTCGAGCCCCCAGCGCTCGCTGAGCTCCATCACCCGCTCGTGGTCGGGCGGGGTCGTGGGCAGGGTGGCGTCGAAGGACCCGAGGTCGAGGTCTCGCGCCACGGCGACGACCTGCGGCGCGACCGCGAGGTAGTCACGCGCGGCCTTGATCTTGCCGCGCGGCCCGGGACCCATGTCGGAGTCGGGGTCGTCGGCCGCGGCGACGATGGCCGCGATGTCGCCGAAGCGCTGGAGCAGGGTGGCCGCGGTCTTCTCGCCCACGCCGGCCACCCCGGGAAGCCCGTCGGACGCGTCGCCGCGCAGCGTGGCGAAGTCGGCGTACTGGTGGGGCTCGACGGCGTACTTCTCGCGCACCACCGACGCGGTCACCCGCTCGTGCCGGCCCACCCCGCGGGCGATGTAGAGCACGCGGACGCCGGCCTCGTCGTCGACCAGCTGGAACAGGTC
The DNA here is from genome assembly GCA_030432975.1 of Actinomycetes bacterium. GTDB lineage: Bacteria > Actinomycetota > Actinomycetes > Propionibacteriales > Nocardioidaceae > Nocardioides. The sequence goes on along the minus strand of JAUILS010000007.1, from coordinate 21,195 downwards.
GCGGTCGCCGGTGACGACGTCGACGGGCATCTCCGCCCCGGTCGCGATCGTGCCGATGACGTCGTCGGCCTCGTAGCCGTCGGCGCCGACGACCGCGATGTCGAGCGCCTCGAGCACCTCGAGGATCACGGGGATCTGGACCTCGAGCGGGTCGGGCACCTCCTCGATGTCGGGCGAGCCCGCCCCCGTGACGGCCTCCACGCGGTGGGCCTTGTAGGACGGGATCAGATCGACTCGCCACTGCGGACGCCAGTCGTTGTCCCAGGCACAGACCAGGTGCGTCGGGTGGTACTCACCGACCAGCCGGGCGATGAAGTCGACCAGGCCGCGCACCGCGTTGACGGGCGTGCCGTCCGGCGCACGGAAGCTGTCGGGCACGCCGTAGAAGGCGCGGAAGTACATGGACGCGGTGTCGAGCACCATCAGCCGCTGCGAGGACGTCACGCCGGTCATCCTCGCACGGCGGAACGTCCTGTCCGTGCGGCTCCGCACGGTCTAGGGTGCTGTCGTGGAAGAGACCGATCGCAAGATCCTCACCCTGCTGGCCGCCGACGGCCGGATGTCCTTCACCGACCTCGGCAAGGCCACCGGGCTCTCCACGTCCGCCGTGCACCAGCGGGTCAAGCGGCTGGAGAAGCGCGGGCTGATCAAGGGCTACGGCGCCACCATCGACCACGACCAGCTCGGTCTCCCGCTGACGGCCTTCGTCTCGATCACGCCGATCGACCCGTCCGAGCCCGACGACTACCCCCAGCGGCTGGCCGACATCGCCGAGATCGAGTCGTGCTGGTCGGTCGCGGGGGAGGAGTCCTACATCCTCAAGGCGCGGGTCCCGACGCCGGCCGACCTGGAGGAGCTCCTGGCCCGGATCCGCTCCGCCGCCAACGTGTCGACGCGCACCACGATCGTGCTGTCCACGCCCTACGAGAACCGGCCGGTCACCGGCTGACCGTCTCCCGGGCGACCAGCCAGGGCAGCATCGCCAGCAGCGACACCGCGCCGGTGACCATGAAGGCGAGCGGGTAGGACCCGTGGTCCACCAGCAGCCCGGCGAGCACCGGGCCGACGATCATGCCCGCGTCCTGCGACATCGAGTACGCCGCCAGGGCGGGTCCGCCCGACCGCTCGCGCCCGACGACGTCGGCCATCGCGGCCTGCTGTGCGGGGTTCAGGGCGCCCGCGCCCAGCCCCGCCACCACCGACAGCGCCAGCAGGGGGACGAGCAGGGAGGCCCAGCCGGTGGCCGCGGTCGCCACACCGCTCACCGCGAGCCCGCCCAGCACGAAGGGGCGGCGGCCCACCTTGTCGGTCAACCGACCGGCGGCGGTGAGGCCCGCGCCGTTGCCGGCGGCGAAGAACGCGAGCGCCGCTCCCGCCACCCAGGGCTCCTCGCTCACCACCGCCGCAGCGAACAGCGGGATGATGGCGTTGCGGACCCCGAAGTTGGACCAGCCGTTGGCGAACGCCGAGGCGAGGCCGGCGCGGTAGGCGCTGTCGCCGAGCGCCTCGCGGACCGTCAGTGGCGGCAGCGCAGAGCCGTCGTCGGCGGCGGGCCGTCCGGTCGCGGGGATGAAGGTCGCGACCACCAGGGCGGCGAGCAGCAGCATGCCGGCGTACACCAGGAAGGGGACGCGCAGCCCGAAGCCTCCGAGCAGGCCGCCGAGGACCGGCCCCAGGATCGCGCCGACCAGGAAGGTGGACGCCCAGGCGGCCGACACCCGGCCCCGGATCGCGGGTGGCGCGAGGCGCACGATCATCGCGAGCGCGGAGACGGTGAACATCGTCGAGCCGATCCCGCCCAGGCCGCGGAAGACCAGCAGCTGGGTGTAGCTCTGCGCGAACCCGGTCGCCGCGGTCGAGCCCGACACCAGCAGCAGCCCGGCGAGATAGACCGGTCGCTCACCCAGGCGGGCCACCAGCCGGCCGCCGGCCGGCGCCGCGACCAGCCGGAAGAACGCGAACGCGCTGACCACGACCGACGCCGCCGTCGCGCCCACGCCGAAGCTCCTGGCGAACTGCGGCAGCACCGGCACGATCAGGCCGAAGCCGACGGCGATCAGGAAGGTGGAGGCGATCAGGATCCAGATCTCGCGAGGGATCCGCTCCGCGGGCGTGGTCATCGCCCCGAAGTATGACCCGCGTCCGACGCGGGCGACCTAGTGGGCCTGGAGGGCAGCCATCCGGCGCGAGGCCTCGGCGACCTCGGCGGCCTTGAGGGCGGACTCGTCCAGACGGCCGTGCTCCTCCCACCAGGCCTGGCCGGCGGCGGGCAGCGTGTGGATCGGGTCGTAGTACTCGTAGGCGCGCCCCAGGGCCTCGGGGTCCTCGGCCTCGATCGAGGTGCGGTAGTTCTTGGTCCAGTAGGAGATGCCGCGCTCGGTGTCGTAGGCCGCCAGCTGGTGGACCCAACGCTTCCCGACGAACGGGACGTCACACACGATGCGCGGGGTCGCGAAGCCGGGGAGGTAGCCCATGATCTGGTGCTGCAGCCGCTGCGCCTCGGCGACCGAGACCCGCCAGTGCTCCGAGAACGGGATCATGTCGCACATGTAGAAGTAGTAGGGCATGATCTGCGCGCCGTCGAGCAGGGCGAAGCAGAGGTCGAGCAGGTCGTGCTCGTCGGCGTTGACGCCGTCCATCAGCACACCCTGGTTGCGCACGTCGCGGACACCGGCCTCGAGCATCGCGCGGGTGGCGTCGGCGACCAGTGGCGTCACCGAGTTGGCGTGGTTGACGTGGGTGTGGATCGCCAGCGACACCCCGCGGGTGCGGGCCAGCGAGGCCACCCGGCCCATGCCGTCGACCACCTCGGGCTGCAGCCAGTGCTGGGGGAGCGCCATGAGCGCCTTGGTGGCGAGCCGCACGTCGCGGATGTTGTCGATCTCGAGCAGCTCGGTCAGGAACGCCTCGAGTCGCGGCCAGGGCATGTTGGCGACGTCGCCGCCGGAGACGACCACGTCGCGGACCTGGGGGGTGCGTCGCAGGTAGTCGAGCATGTCGCCCAGCCGGTCGTTGGGCTTGCCGACGAACTTCAGCTTGTCGATGACCGGGGTGGAGTTGCCCACCAGGTCCATCCGGGTGCAGTGACCGCAGTACTGCGGGCAGGTGGGCAGCAGCTCGGCGAGCACCTTGGTCGGGTAGCGGTGGGTGAGGCCCTCGGCGACCCACATGTCGTGCTCGTGCAGCGAGTCGCGGGTGGCGTGCGGGTGGCTGGCCCAGTCGGTGCGTCGGTCGGAGAAGACGGGGATCATGTAGCGGCGCACCGGGTCGGCGTAGAACGCCTCGGTGAGGGAGCCGGGCCCGCCGGGGAGGACCGCGGGGGCCATCGTGTTCATCATCTGCGGCGGCACCAGCATCGACATGGTCGCCCGCTCGGCCTGGTCCTTCTCGAGGTCGGCATAGAACCGGTCGTCGAGGAGGTCGCCCATCAGCTCACGGAGCTGCTTGACGTTCTTGACGCAGTGGGCGCGCTGCCACTGGGCCGAGGCCCAGTCGTCCGCGGTCACGTCGCGCCAGCCGGGGAAGCGCGTCCAGTCGGGCTCCACGAGCTCGACCCGACGGTAGGCGTAGGGCTGCCCGCCGCCGGTCTCGTCGCGGGACGGGACGGACAGATGCGGGGTGTGGGCGAGGGCGGCGATGTCGACGCTCATCGGAGCCTCCAGGGCTGGGCGGGCCGGTGCGGGACCGGCGGGTGGGTCGGGGGCAGCCGTGTCGGTTGTGTCGGCACCGCCGCTTCTGACAGAGTAGGCGTAGAACGTCCGGTGAGTCCAATACATGAGCGAAGGATTTGCTGTGCGTGTCGGATCTCAAGGGAGGATAGTTGTGAGCCAGGTCACGGCCGACCCCACCGGACTGCACCGGGTGCTGGACCGTCCCGTCGTGCTCCCGCAGGCCGCCGAGCGCCTCGACACCAGGCGTGAGCTGTGGCCCGACGAGGTGCGGATCCGGGTGGAGAAGCTCAACCTCGACGCGGCGTCGTACCGCCAGCTCGAGGGTGCCCACCAGGCACCCGGCGGGGGAGTCGACGGCGCCGCGGTGCGGCAGGCGGTCCTCGACATCGTGGCGGCGCGCGGCAAGATGCAGAACCCGGTGACCGGCTCCGGCGGCATGCTGATCGGCGTGGTCGAGGAGGTCGGGCCGGCGTCGCCGCTCGGGCTGGCGGTGGGGGACCGGGTTGCGACCCTGGTCTCGCTGACCCTGACGCCCCTGGTCATCGAGGACGGGCTCGCGCGCTGGGACGGCCGGGGGGAGCAGGTCCCCTGCGACGGGTACGCCGTCCTGTTCGGGCGGTCGATCGCCGCGGTGCTGCCCGACGACCTCGATCCCGACCTGGCGCTCTCGGTGATGGACGTGTGCGGCGCCCCTGCGCTCACCGCCCGCGTGGTCGAGCGCTACGTCGCCGACCGGCCCGGCGGGGTGACGGTCGCCGTCGTCGGCGGAGCGGGCAAGTCCGGCTCGCTCAGTCTCGCGGCCGCCCGCGCGGCCGGCGCCCGGCAGACCGTCGGCGTGGTCCCGCACGCGAGCGAGGCGGCGCTGCTGGAGGAGGCGGGGCTGGCGGACCGGGTCGTCGTGGCCGACGCCCGCGACCCGATCGCGCTGCGCGACGCGGTGCTGGCCGCCGGTGGGCCGGCCGACCTGACGGTCGTCTGCGTGGACGTGCCCGGCTGCGAGGGCGGGGCGATCCTCGCCACCGCCGACGGCGGGACGGTGATCTTCTTCTCGATGGCCACGTCCTTCGCTGCCGCGGCGCTGGGCGCGGAGGGGCTGGCGGCCGACGTCACCATGCTGGTCGGCAACGGCTACGTCCCCGGCCATGCGGCGTACGCCCTGGACCTGCTGCGGGCCACGCCCGGCGTACGCTCGCTGTTCGAGCGGCGGCTCGCCGCCGTCGCCGCGGAGGAGGGCCGATGAGCAAGAGCGTCGGACGTCTCGAGCTCGACCGCGACCAGGTGCGCCAGGCGCGGCGCCTCGCGCGCCAGGTCGGCAAGCCGATCGTCAAGGTCGCCAAGCAGCACACCACCGTCTCCGTCGAGCGCGCGACGCTGCGGCTCGCCGGGCTGGCGGGTGCCGACGTCGACGGGATCCCGTGGGTCAACCGGCTCGTCGACTGCGTGCGCGGCGACGTCGGGCTGGAGCACGGCGTCTCGCTGCCGGTGTGGGACGCCCTGCGGCGAGGTGAGGCGGCCACGCTCGACGAGCTGGCCCAGAAGGCCGCCGCCGGGTCGGTGCGCTTCGAGATGCCCGAGGGCCGCGAGGCGACCCGGGCCCGGTCGGAGGCCCGCCGGGCCGTGCACAGCGGCCTCAAGAAGGTCGACGCCCGACGGCGCGAGCGCGAGCGGATGATCGCCCGGGTGGGCGATGCGCCGCGCAAGCCGTGGATCTACCTCATCGTCGCGACCGGCGACATCTACGAGGACATCCCGCAGGCCCAGGCCGCCGCCCGCGAGGGCGCCGACGTGATCGCGGTGATCCGCTCGACCGGCCAGTCGCTGCTCGACTACGTCCCCGAGGGCGCGACCCGCGAGGGGTTCGCCGGCACCTACGCCACCCAGGAGAACTTCCGGCTGATGCGGGCCGCGCTCGACGAGACGTCGAAGGAGCTCGGCCGCTACGTCCGGCTGACCAACTACGCCTCCGGGCTGTGCATGCCCGAGATGGCGGTGATGGCGGGGCTCGAGCGGCTCGACATGATGCTCAACGACTCGATGTACGGCATCCTCTTCCGCGACATCAACCCGATCCGCACCTTCGTCGACCAGCGGTTCAGCCGTCAGGTGCACGCCCGGGCCGGGATCATCATCAACACCGGCGAGGACAACTACCTCACCACCGCCGACGCGGTCGAGGCCGCCCACACCGTCACCACCAGCCAGCTCCTCAACGAGTACTTCGCCAAGGAGGCCGGCCTGGAGGACTGGCAGCTGGGGCTCGGCCACGCCTTCGAGATCGACCCCGACGTGCCCGACTCGTTCCGGCTCGAGCTGGCCCACGCCATGCTGGCGCGCGACCTGTTCCCCGACGCGCCGCTGAAGTGGATGCCGCCGACCCGGCACATGACCGGCGACGTCTTCCGCGGCTATCTCCTCGACGGGTTCTTCAACCTCGTCGGAGCGCTGACCGGGCAGGGCATCCTGCTCGTCGGCATGATGACCGAGGCCGTCGTGACCCCGTGGATCTCCGACCGCGACCTCGCCCTCCAGAACGTCCGCTACGTCATGAACGCCGCGGGCAACCTGCACGAGGACTTCCGGCCCGCCAAGGACGGCTTCATCGAGCGGCGGGCCCGGCAGGTGCTGACCGAGACCATCGAGCTGCTCGAGGACATCGCCCTCGACACCGACGACGCGGGTCACGCGCCGCTGCTGGCCGCCATCGCCGACGGCACCTTCGGCCTGATGAAGCGTCCCGCCGACGCCGGCAAGGGCCTCGACGGGGTGGCCCGCACGTCGTCGGCGTACTACAACCCGGCGACCGAGATCCTGGAGGGGGACTGATGGCCGAGCAGCCGCGTGAGCCCAGGGGCACCAGCCACCTGGTGCGGCCCTACGGCGACACCACCGGCGACGGGATGGTGCAGGTCTCCTTCACGCTCCCGATCCCGCACTCCAAGGCCGCGGAGGGCGCGGCCGCCCAGCTGGCCCACAAGATGGGCATCGAGCCGGCGATGGTCGTGCACGCCAAGCCGATGGGGGAGGGCTTCACGTTCTTCGTGGTCTACGGCCGGGTCAACCACCTGGTCGACCTCTCGCAGGTCGAGGTGGTCGAGCGCGACTACCCGCTGCTGACGCCCAAGGAGGTCAACGCCGCCGTCCGCCGGTCGCTGCGTCGGCGGCTGGTCGTCGTCGGCGGCTGCATCGGCACCGACGCCCACACCGTGGGCATCGACGCGATCCTCAACATCAAGGGCTTCGCGGGGGAGAAGGGCCTGGAGTACTACCGCGAGCTCAAGGTGGTCAACCTCGGCGCCCAGGTCTCGGTGCCGGACCTGGTGGCCCGCGCGCAGGCGGAGAAGGCCGACGCCGTGCTCGTGTCGCAGGTCGTGACCCAGCGCGACGCCCACCTGCTCAACACCCGCGAGATGGCCGCCGCCTTCCGCGAGGCCTACCCCGCCGAGCGGCGGCCGTTGCTGATCGTCGGCGGCCCGCGCTTCGACGAGACGATGGCCGGCGAGCTCGGCGTCGACCGGGTCTTCTCGCGCGGGACCACCCCGGCCGAGGTGGCCAGCTATCTCGTGCACCGGCTGGCGTCCGGTCCCGATGCGGGCAGGATGGCGTCGTGACCGCCACCGTCGGCACCCGCGTCGTGCACCGCCGCTACGTGCCCTACTCCCACGCCCACTACGCCGGCAACCTCGTCGACGGCGCCTACTCGCTCGGCCTGTTCGGCGACGTCGCCACCGAGATGTGCATCCTCACCGACGGCGACGAGGGCCTCTTCGCGTCGTACTCCGACGTGCAGTTCCGCGAGCCGGTGCGGGCCGGCGACGTCCTCGAGATCACCTGCGAGATCACCCGGGTCGGCAGCCGCTCCCGAGAGCTCGCATTCGCGGTGTACGTCGTCGCGCGCGGCGCCGCGACCCCCGAGAGGCCCGGCGCCGCGACCGTGCTGGGGGAGCCGCTGCTGGCCACCACGGCGGTCGGCACCGTCGTCGTCCCCCCGGCCGGCTGAGCATCCACGACGCCTCGTCGCGACATCTGCGACGCGTCAGCGCGACATCCGCGACGCCTCGCCGGAGACCGCGCGGCGTGTCGTCCGCGACACGCCGTCCGACTGGCGAACGAGGGGCAAACAGCGGGTGACCGCCGTCACCCCGCTGACCTGCAGGTTCTCGCATCTGCGCAGGTCACGAGGCGGTTGACATCGAGGGGTTCCGGAGTCAAGGTATCCCGGATTCGTCCATGCAGTGCGCGGTCGCTGCGCGGCTCACGGGCTGGCCGGATCGGGGGCAGGCGACCAGCCGTCTCCCGACCGGACACCACGTCGGCGGCGCTCCCGCGAGGACGGTGACGGAGGGGACCCCGGTGCCGTAGACAACAGCCTCGGTGTCGGCAGCCGGTCGGCACCGGGTTGGTCCGAAGCCCCGGGGGCCCCTCCGTCCCTGCGAGATGCGACCTCGCCGAGGGCGGTCGCCCGGCCAGCGCTGTGGTCCGGTTGGGTATTTTGACCCGGTGACCGCCCCTTCCGTCGCCACCGTGGCGCCGACGCCCGCACCGCGGGCTCCGCGGCGCGCCGGGGCGGCCCGGCTGGCCGTCCGGAGTGCGGCTGCGGCCGGCGCCGGTGCGCTGACGACCCTCGCCTTCGAGCCGGTGGCCTGGGCGTTCCTCGCCCCCCTCGGCGTGACCGCGTTCGTGCTGTGCGTGCGCGGCGTGGGCCCGCGGCTGGCGTGGATCCCCGGGCTGGCGTTCGGGCTGGGCTACGAGCTGCTCCTGCTGGGCTGGATGCGGGCGGTGGGCCCCGACGCCTGGCTCGCGCTGGCGGGGTTCGAGGCGCTGTTCTTCGGCGTCCTGGGCTCGGTGACCGCGCTGCTGCTGCGCCGCCGCTGGTGGCCGCTGTGGACGGCGCTGGCCTGGGTGGCCGCCGAGGTCTGGCGCGGCCAGTGGCCGTTCAGCGGGATGCCGTGGGGCCGGCTGGCGTTCGCGGTGGCCGACACCCCGGTCGCCGACGCGCTGCCGTGGATCGGCGCCAACGGGGTCAGCCTGGCCCTCGCGCTGATGGGCACCGGGCTGGCCTGGACGCTGGTCGGCGGCTGGCGGCGGCCGGTCGTCGTGGCGGCCATGGCGGCGGCCGCGGTGGCGCTCGTGGCGGTCCCCGGCCAAGCGGCGTACACCCTGCCGGACGACGGCTCCGCCACCGTCGCGGCGGTCCAGGGCAACGTGCCCGGCGACGGCTCCGACATCCTGCTCGACCACCGTCAGGTCACCCGCAACCATCTCGACGCCACCGTGGCGCTCGCGGCCGATGTCGCCGCCGGGCGGCAGCCGGCCCCCGACTTCGTGGTCTGGCCGGAGAACTCCACCGCCGTCGACCCGTTCCGCGACGCCGAGATCAACCTCGAGCTCGACACCGCGGCCGAGGCGATCGGGGTCCCGATCCTCGTCGGCGTCATCGCGGACGCTCCGCGTCCGGGCGACGTGCTCAACCAGGGGATCGTCTGGGACCCGCAGTCCGGTCCCGGGGACCGCTACACCAAGAAGCACCCCGTGCCGTTCGGGGAGTACATCCCCTGGCGCGACAAGGTGTTCCAGAGCAACTTCGGCCAGCTCGCGCTGGTGCAGCGAGACATGCTCAGCGGCACCCGGACCGAGCCGCTCACCATCGCCGGGGTGCCGGTCGCCGACGCGATCTGCTTCGACATCGCCTACGACGACGGCCTCCGCGTGCAGCTCCAGAACGGCGCCCGCATGCTGGTGGTGCAGACCTCCAACGCGACGTTCATCCACACCGACCAGATCGCCCAGCAGTTCGCCATCACCCGGCTGCGCGCGATCGAGACCCGGCGCTCGGTCGTGGTGGCGGCCACCAACGGTGTCACCGGCATCATCGACGCCCAGGGTCGCGTTGTCGCCAGCGCCGACCCCCGCACCCAGGCGGTGCTGGTCGAGAGTGTGCAGCTCGCCTCCGGGGTCACCCCGGGGGTCCGGCTGGGTCCGTGGGTCGGACGAGGCGCCGTGGCCGCCACGGTGGTGCTGCTCCTCCTCGGGCTGCTCCGTCGGCCACGACGCACCGACGAGCTGCCGCCGCTCCCGCAGGACCTCACCGCCGGCGAGACGCGGCTGACCGGAGCCGGACGTGCCTGAGGCGACCGAGGGGCAGCAGGCGACCGGCCTCGGCCGCGTGGTCATGGTGGTGCCGACCTACAACGAGGCCGACAACCTGGCCTGGATCGTCGGACGGGTGCGGGCAGCGCAGCCCGAGGTCGACGTGCTCGTCGTCGACGATGGGTCGCCGGACGGCACCGGCCGGATCGCCGACGAGCTGGCCGCCGGGGACGACCAGGTGAGCGTCGTCCACCGCACCGAGAAGGCCGGGCTCGGGGCGGCGTACCTCCACGGCTTCGCGGTGGCCCTCGAGCGCGGCTACGACGTCGTGGGGGAGATGGACGCCGACGGCTCCCACCAGCCCGAGCAGCTGCACCTCCTGCTCGACGCGCTGCTCGACGCCGACCTGGTGATCGGTTCGCGTTGGGTGCCGGGAGGCTCGGTGGTCAACTGGCCGCGTTCGCGCGAGCTCCTGAGCCGCGGCGGCAACCTCTACGTCCGGCTGCTGCTCGGCATCCCCGTGCGGGACGCGACCGCCGGCTTCCGGGTCTTCCGCCGCGCCGCGCTGGAGGCGATCGACCTGGAGACCGTGCGCTCCGCCGGCTACGTCTTCCAGACCGACCTCGCCTACCGGGTGCTCAGTGCCGGTCTGCGGGTGCGCGAGGTGCCGATCGAGTTCGTCGAGCGGGTGCGCGGCGACTCCAAGATGAGCCGTGACGTGGCCACCGAGTCGCTGCGCCGGATCACGGTGTGGGGGCTGCGCGAGCGTCGGGCCCAGGTCGCCGGGCTGGCCCGGAGGTGGCGCCGATGACCCGCCGCCGCCGGCTCTCGCTCTGGGCGCTGTTCCTGGCCTTCGTGGTGATGCCCCTGGTCGAGATCTACGTGCTGATCCAGGTCGGCCAGGTGATCGGCGCGTGGCCGACGATCCTGCTGCTCGTCGTCGACAGCATGCTGGGCGCCTGGATCGTCCGGCGCGAGGGCGGGCGGGCCTGGCGGGCGCTCAACGAGGCGCTCGCCTCCGGCCGGATGCCGGCGACCGAGCTCGCCGACGGCGCGCTGATCCTCGTCGGCGGCGCGCTGATGCTCACGCCCGGCTTTGTCACCGACGTGCTGGGCGCCCTGGTCGTGCTGCCATTCACGCGCCCGGTCGCCCGGCGGATGCTGGCCCAGGTCGTGTCCCGGCGCCTCGTCGTGATCGGTCCCGGCCCGGGCTTCGGTCCCGGCCCGGGCTTCGGTCCGGACAGCACGCGTCGCCCCGGACCGGGGCCCGACGATGGGCCCGTGGTCCGGGGCGACGTGGTCGACTGATCCCGTCCGCTTCGCGGGACGTCGAAGCGCCGGCCGCGCGCCCGTGGGGCCGCGACCGGCGTGCGGTCAGGAGACCTTGCGCTTCTTCGCGTTGGCGCGGTGCAGGTGCGCGGGACCGATCTCGCCCCCGCGCAGCAGGTCCAGGCGCTCCTTGAGGATGTCCTCGAGCTCCTTGACGCTGCGCCGCTCCAGCAGCATGTCCCAGTGCGTCCGCGCCGGCTTCTCCGCCTTGAACTCCGGCTTGATGCCCGTCGTGCTCAGCGCCTCGGCGCCGCAGCGCGGGCACTCCCAGACGGCCGGCACCTCGGCCTCCATGGACATCGTGATCTCGAACTCGTGCCCCTCGGGGCACTTGTATCCGACCTGCTGGCGTGCCGCGAACTCGATGCCGCGCTCGTCCTCGAAGCTCTGGCCGCCAAGCCGGGCGCCGCGCAGTGTGCGCTCTGCCATGAGCCACCTCCCGTTGGTGTTGATCCCCCGCTAACGGTGATGTGACGCTCGGGGTCGACGTCCATGACGCAAAAAACGTCTAGACCTTTCAGATTTCTTCAACGGCCCGCCGGGCCGAATGATTCCCGGCGGGCGGCGCCGCGCGGCGTCCGGCGTGTCGCGACCGTGACGGTGTGACTCAGACCACCTGGGGGAGCGGGTTCCCGGCCTCCTGGATGGCCCGCTTGGGGTCGACCTTGACCAGCAGCAGCCCGCCGAGGACGAAGAAGACGATCAGCGCGAGGATCGCCGGGCGGTAGGAGTCGGTGACCTGGTGGACGATGCCGAACACGACCGCGCCGAACCAGCTCGTGCCGCGCTCGGCCGCCTGGTACAGCGAGAAGTACTCCGCCTCGCGGCCGGGCGGGATCAGCTGGCTGAAGAACGACCGCGACAGCGCCTGGGTGCCGCCCAGCACGATGCCGATGCCGACGGCCAGCAGCAGGAACAGCCCGATGTTCTTCTCGGGCAGGAAGAAGCTGACGATCACGATCAGCGACCAGATCCCGATCCCGACGAGGATGACCTTGTGGCTGCCGAGGCGTGCCGCGACGCGCCCGAACAGCAGCGCGCCGCCGAAGGCCACGAACTGCACGAGCAGGATGGTCCCGATGAGCACGCTGGTCTCGAAGCCGAGCTGCTTCTCGCCGTACGTCGACGCCTGGGTGATCACGGTCTGGATGCCGTCGTTGTAGAACAGGTAGGCGACCAGGAAGGTCAGCGTCTGCGGGTAGTTGCGCATGTCGCCGAGCGTCGCGAACAGCTGGCCGAAGCTCTGGCGCACCAGCCCACCCGGCTCCCGCTCGACCGCGCGCGGCTCGTGGTTGCGGATGCCGCGGTAGGGGATGATCGTGAACGCCGCCCACCAGATCGCCGCCGACAGCATGCTGATCCGCACCGCCATCGCGGTGTCGAGGCCGAAGGGGAGCAGGGTCACCAGGGCGAGGTTCACCGCGAGCAGCAGCCCGCCGCCGAGGTAGCCCAGCGCCCAGCCCCGGGACGAGACCTGGTCGCGCTCGTCGGGGCCGGCGATCTCGCAGAGGATCGCGTCATAGACCACCAGTGAGGCGCCCAGGCAGAGGTTGGCGATGAACATCATCGCCACGCCGAGCTGCCAGTTGGTGCCCGTGACGAAGAACAGCATCGCGGCGGCGATGCTGCCCGCCCACGCGAAGCCGGCCATGATGTTCTTCTTCTTCGCCGACCGGTCCGCGGCCGCGCCGACGATGGGGAGGACGAACGCGGAGAACACGGTGGCGGCGGCCACGGTGTAGGCCGCCAGCGACCCCGGCGAGACGGCGAGCCCGAAGAGGCTCAGGTCGGCGGTGCACTTGGTGGCCTCGTCGCTGACGAAGCCGCAGGCGTCGCGCTCGGCGACCGAGATGAGGTACGGCGCCAGCAGCACCGTGGCGATCGTGGTGACGTAGGCGGAGTTCGCCCAGTCGTACCAGTACCAGGCCTTCTGCTCCTTCTTCCGAGACTCCCAGAGCGGCTGCAGGTTGGCGACGCCGTCCGGCGGCGGAGCGTCGGAGGGTCTCATGGCTCGTCCCTTTCTCGGTGGCGACGGGGGCAACGCCGGCCGGTGAGCCGGCTCACACCCGTGAAGCGTGCTCAGTATGGCTGCCGCACCGCCCCCGGGTCATGGGCTCGCGTACCCAGGTGGCCGCGTGTCGCGACCGGCGTGCCGGGTCGGGTCGGCCGCGGAGGAGGCGTACCGTCGGAGCATGGACGCCTTGACGTGCCCTCGCTGTGGAGCCGAGATGACCGAGCGCAGCATCGGAGACGCCCGGGTGAGCCGTTGCCCCGAGGGGCACGGCGTCTTCCTCGAGCGGGCCGACCTCGGCGCGCTCGTCGAGGCCGAGACCGACTGGCACGAGCGCTCGGTGCACGACACGGCCCGGCTGCCGAGGATCACCGCCGACATGACCGCGCCGCCGCTGCCGCCCTCGCCTCGCGGCTGGGTCGAGACGCTCTTCGACTGAGCGGCTCAGGCCCGCGGCCTGAGTCTCACGAGAGCGCCAGCGTGAAGAACGCGCTGTGCGGGTCCGGCCCGTAGTCCCCGAACGGCCCGCACGGCAGGAAGCCGTGCCGCGCGTACAACCGGCGTGCGGGAGCGAAGTGCGGCTGGCTGCCGGTCTCGAGGCTGACCCGCCGGTAGCCCCGCCCGCGCGCCTCGTCGAGCACGTGCCGCAGCAGGGTGGTGGCCACGCCTCGCCCGCGAGCGGCCGGCGTGGTGCGCATCGACTTGACCTCCCCGTGGGTGTGGTCGAGCTCGGTGAGCGCGCCGCAGCCGAGCAGCAGGCCGCCCTCGCGCAGCGTCCAGAAGGTGACCGACGGAGCCGTGAGCGCCGCGGCGTCGAGCGCGTGGACGCTCTCGGGCGGGCTGATGGCGCGCATCTCCATCAGGTGCTCCTCGAGGAGCGCCAGCACGTCGGCGCGCAGCGGGTCGTCGCGCCGGATCTCCACCCCCGGCCCGCTCAGATGTCGCGGAAGGGCTCGATCTGGGCGCCGAGGTGGTTGAGCCGCTCGGCGAGGTCCTCGTAGCCGCGGTGGATGACGTACGTCGACCGCAGCACGGAGGTGCCCTTGGAGGCCAGCATCGCCAGCAGGATGACCACGGCCGGCCGCAGCGCCGGCGGGCAGACGATCTCGGTGCCGGACCAGTGCGTCGGGCCCTCGATCATCACCCGGTGCGGGTCGAGCAGCTTGACCTGGGCGCCCAGCTTGGTCAGCTCGGTGAGGTAGATCGCGCGGTTCTCGTAGACCCAGTCGTGCAGCAGCGTCTGCCCCTCGGCCACCGCCGCGATCACCGCGAAGAACGGCAGGTTGTCGATGTTGAGGCCGGGGAACGGCATCGGGTGGATCTTGTCCAGCGGCGCGTGGAGCTCGGACGGGCGGGTCGTCAGGTCGACGAGCCGCGTCTGGCCGTTGCGGGCGAGGTACTCCTCGGAGCGGGTGTACTCGAAGCCCATCTCCTCCAGCAGCGCCAGCTCGATCTCGAGGAACTCGATCGGCACCCGGCTGATCGTGATGGACGACTGGGTCACGATGGCGGCCGCCAGCAGCGACATCGCCTCGATCGGGTCCTCGCTCGGGGCGTAGTCGACGTCGACGTCGATGGTCTCCAGGCCGGTCACGGACAGCGTGGTGCTGCCGACCCCCTCGACCCGCACGCCGAGCTTCTGCAGGAAGAAGCAGAGGTCCTGGACCATGTAGTTGGACGAGGCGTTGCGGATCACGGTGGTGCCGGGGTGCAGCGCCGCGGCCATCAGGGCGTTCTCGGTGACGGTGTCGCCGCGCTCGGTGAGCACGATCGGGCGGGCCGGCTCGAGCGCTCGGTTGACGGTGGCGTGGTAGCTGCCGTCGGTGGCCTTGACCTCCAGGCCGAAGGGCCGCAGCGCGGCCATGTGCGGCTCGACGGTGCGGGTGCCGAGGTTGCAGCCGCCGGCATAGGGCAGCTCGAAGGTGTCGGTGCGGTGCATCAGCGGGCCGAGGAACATGATCACCGAGCGGGTGCGCCGCGCGGCGTCCTCGTCGATGTGGTCGAGGTCGAGCTCGCGGGGCGGCACGATCTCCAGGTCGTTGTCGTCGTTGAGCCAGCGGGTCTGCACGCCGAGGGAGTTGAGCACCTCGAGCAGCCGGTTGACCTCCTCGATCCGGGCCACCTTGCGCAGCGTGGTCCGGCCGCGGTTGAGCAGCGACGCGCAGAGCAGCGCCACCCCGGCGTTCTTGGAGGTCTTGACGTCGATGCTGCCGGACAGCCGGGTCGGTCCGGTCACGCGCAGGTGGGTCGGCCCGGCGCCGAGCGCCACGATCTCGCTGTCGAGGGCCGCGCCGATCCGCGCCAGCATCTCCAGGGAGAGGTTCTGGTGACCCTTCTCGATGCGGTTGATGGCGCTCTGGCTGGTGGCCAGGAGGTCGGCCAGCTGGGCCTGGGTGAGGCCGCGGTGCTTGCGCGCGTCACGGATCAGGTTGCCGATCCGGTCCTTGTAGTCCTCCGTCATGCCGATCACGGTATCTCAGATATGAGATACCGCCCAGTCGACGCGGCCGGGCCGCCCGGGCCGGGTCAGCGGCCGAAGTTCTGCACCCAGTAGGGCCGGCCGTCGGCGTCGCGGGCCAGCCCCAGCCCGATCTTGCGGTAGCGCTTGTTGAGGATGTTGCGGCGGTGTCCCTTCGAGCCCATCCAGGCCTTCATCACGGCCTTGGCCGTGGGCTGGCCGGCGGCGATGTTCTCGCCCACCATGGTCAGCGAGGGGCAGATCTTGAAGACCTTGCTGAGGTCGCGGTGCGCGAAGTCGCCGGTGTCGGCCATGTGCCGCGCCCAGGGTTGGGCGACCTTCTTGGTCAGGCAGTGGGTCACCCGCAGCGGCTTGCGGCCGTGGTTGCGGCGCACCTTGTTGACCCGCTTCAGGACGTTCTGCAGGGCGGGCTTGAGCGTCACCGTCCGGGCGGTGGCCGCCGGCTGCCGCTCCGCCGGGGGAGCGGGGGTCGCGGAGGCGGTGCCCGCCGGAAGCAGCGCCACCATCAGGGCGACGACCGCGACCAGCGCGGACACGGGCAGGGACGTACGACGGGCCGAGACCATGGCGCCCAGGGTAGGCGGGTCCTGGTGGCGACGGGCCGGATTGGCCGAGCCTTGACCATTCCGACCATCGGTGTACTATCGCGATATATCGGCAATAGGTCGCGACGGAGGTCGACATGAGGGGCTCGTTCGGGTTCGGAGCAGGGTCGGACGACGGCGCCTGGTGCCACCACCCACGGCGCGGCGACCGCGGCTCGTGGGGGGCCGGCTGGGGCGGCGGGCCGGGCTGGGGGAGCGGCAGCGGGCACAGCCGCGGCGGCCCGCCGCCGTGGGTGGCCGGCCTGTTCGGGCTGGCCCAGGGCATGCAGGGGAGCGGGCCCAAGGTCCGGCGCGGCGACGTCCGCGCGGCGATCCTCGACGTGCTGCGCACCGGCCCCCGCAACGGCTACCAGGTCATCCAGCAGATCGAGGAGCGCAGCGGCGGGGCCTGGCGGCCCAGCCCCGGCTCGGTCTATCCGACGGTCTCGCAGCTGGAGGACGAGGGCCTGGTGGAGGCCGACGCCGCCGAGGGCCGGCGTACCCTCCGGCTGACGGCGGCGGGGGAGACCTACGTCGGGGACCACCCCGAGGAGCTCGAGGCGGTCTGGGCGCCGTTCGACGCCTCGGAGCCCGCCGAGGACCCGGCGGGCTACGCCAGCCTCAAGCCGGAGATCGGCGCGCTGATGAACGCCGTCTGGCAGATCGTCACCACCGGCACCGACCAGCAGCGCCGCGAGGCGGTCGAGCTGCTGACCGAGACCCGGCGCCGTCTCTACGGCCTGCTCGCGGACGGCGAGGCCGAATGAGCGAGCAGCTCCGGCTCAGCGACGCCGAGCGCGACGAGGCCGCCCGCCTCCTGGGCGAGCACTACGCCGCCGGGCGGCTGACGCCGGCCGAGCACGACGAGCGCACCGACGCGGCCTACGCCGCGCGCACCCGCGGCGAGCTGCCGCCGCTCTTTGCCGACCTCCCGGGCGGCTCGCCGTGGAGCGCTCCCGTGCCGCCGCCGCGACCGGCGGCCTTTCCGTCCCGCACCTGGCCGCCGGGTGGGTACGCCGGCCACGCCCCGCGCCGCCCGCCTCCCCGGGCCGGCGTGCCACCGGTGCTCAAGGTCCTCGCGGCGCTGCTGCTGGTCGTCCTGGTCCTGACGCACCTGCCGTGGATCCTGCTCGGGCTGCTGGCGTTCGTGGTGCTGACCCGCGTGGGTCGTCGCCGGTCGTGTGCCGGGGCCGCCCCCGTGCTGCGCCGCTAGGGTGTGGCGGTGCCGATCGAGCTTCCGCCCGGCTTCACCGCGCCGGTGCCCCCGTCGCACGCCGCGTTCGTCTTCGAGGTGCTGGGGCCGGAGCACAACGAGAGCGACCTGGCCGCCTGGTCGGCCTCGATCGACCACATCCACGCGACGCAGGGCTTCCGCCCCGATGGGTGGCCCGAGCGGGTCTACACCCTCGAGGAGAACCTCGCCGACCTGGTCGAGCACCGCGACCACCACGAGCGCGGCCTCGACTTCGCGTGGACGGTCCTCGACCCGTCCGACACCACCACCGTCATCGGGTGCGTCTATCTCAAGCCCGACGGCACCGGGCAGGCCGAGGCGGTCGCCCGCTGCTGGGTGCGGGCCGCCGACGCCCACCTCGACGAGCCGCTCCGCACCCACCTGCGGCCGTGGTTCGACGCGGCCTGGCCGCTGACCGTGCGCTGGGACTGAGCCGGGTCAGCGCCGGCAGGTGGCCGCCACCGCGCTCACCCGCTGCTGCACCGCCGGGTCGCCGACCCCGAAGGAGGGGTCGCGCAACGAGCTCACCGGGTAGATCTCGGCCAGCCGGTCGGAGATGCAGGAGGCGACGCGGCTCTCCACGCCGGACTTCACGATGGTGACGCCGACGTAGGCGCGGGTCATCGCGAGCTCCAGCGCCCGGGCCGACGAGTCCGACCCGACGGCGGCCGCGGTGCCGGGGTCGCAGGTGCTGAGCGCCACGACGTCGCCCTCCCGGCGGACCTTGGTGCCGGCCTCGGGGGCCGCGCGCGACCAACGCTTGAGGGCGCGCTGCATCGAGGCGGTGTCCCGGGCGGTGCGGCCGGCGTACGTCGCCTTGACGCAGGAGGTGCCGTCGCGGTCGAAGGCGACGTAGGAGTCGCCGCCCCAGCCGTCGACGACGCTCAGCGCCTTCGCCGGCGACATCCGCTCCGACAGCATGAGGTACCACGTCAGCGCACCCAGCTCGCCGGAGGAGTACTTCTTCTCGTCCTTCTTGGTGCTCGGCACGTCGACATCGGAGACCTCGGCGGCGCCGGAGAGCGCGTCGAGCGGCCGGAGCAGTGCGAGGTCGTGCCGGGGCGGGTCGCGGAGCAGGTCGTCGACGGCGTCGTTGCCGCCGTCCGCCGCGGCGGCCGCCACCAGGGCCGACCCCAGGGCGTACGGCGAGCTGAGCAGCGTCACCAGCACCTCCGGCACGTCGTCGAGGCGCTTGGTCGCCTTCTTGCCCTCCTGGGACCGGCCGCGGTCGAGCTTGGCGCGCTGCTTCGCAGACAGCGAGTCGCGGTACTTCGCCTCGATCCGCTCCGCGTCGCCCTCGGCGATCGCGCGGAGCACCGACGAGGCGGTGGAGTCGGGGGAGTCCTCCTCCCCCTGGAGCCGGGCGTACTTCGCGCCGAGCGAGAAGTTCTGGTCCTGCAGCACGTGCACCAGCTCGTGGACCAGGGTCGAGCGGACCTCGGGGCGCACCTTGGTGCCCTTCACCGTGATCGTCTCGTCGTCCAATGAGTAGTAGGCCAGGACGCCGCCGCTCTGGGCGTCGTTCATCGCGCCCGCGAGGTCGACCTCGCCGGTGAGCAGGCCCAGGGCGCGCATCTGGCCGGTCATCCGCTCGATCTCGGCCCGGTCGTCGTCGGTGAGCTCGGCGTCGTCGGTGGTGACGGTCTTCTCGAACTCCTTGGCCGACAGGAAGCGCACCTCCACGGGGTGCTGGAACTTCAGGCCGCGCTTCTTCTCGGCGATCTTCACGTAGGGCGCGATCCGGGGGTCCCAGACGTCGGGATGGGCCCGCTCGTCCCCGGAGGAGCCGCTGGGCAGCACGAGGTAGACGGTGGCGCCGAGCATCGCCACGAGCAGGACGAACAGCGCCCCCAGCGCCCACAGCGGCACGCCGCTGTCGTCCTGCGGCGGGCGACCTCCGGGGCCGACGTACCCCGGCGGGGGAGGGTACGCGCCGCCCGGAGCGGCGTACGCCGGGGCGTAGCCCGGCGCGGCGTCGGGCGGCGGCAGGGGCACCGGGTCGCCCTGCGGCTCCGGCACCTGCCCAGGCGGAGGTCCCCCGAACTGACTCATGCCGCGAGAGTAAAGGCGACCCGCCGGGCCTCGTGGCGGAACGGGGGAATCCGCCCGGCCGCGCGGGCGGTGTGGTCGTAGCCCGTTGGGGTCATCTCGGGCCTTTCCTGCCCGCGGCGCGTCGGGGCGCGTTCCACTGGAAGCGTCCTCGAGGCAACCGACCGAGGCCGCCGGGCGTCGTATCAGAGAACGCCCCCGGAGGTCCTTCAAGGGAAGAGAGGAGTGGTGGAGATGTGTGAGTCCAGGCTCAACGGCGGCTCGCTGACCTGCCAGCGTCCCGCTGGCCACGGTGGCGGTCACGTCTACCACTGCGACCACGGGTCGTGGGTCGCGGACCGGCACGACCGCGACTGACGGGGGTCTTCTAGTCTCCTGCCATGGCGCTGCACGTCCTGGAGGTCGGGGAGACCGGTCCTCGCATCGTGTTCCTGCACGGGCTCTTCGGGCAGGGCCGCAACTTCTCCCAGATCGCGAAGGCGCTGACGCCCGACTACCGCTCCGCCCTCGTGGACCTGCCCGACCACGGCCGCTCGCCGTGGACCGACGCCGTCAGCTACGAAGGCATGGCCGACGCGGTCGCCGCGACGCTGCAGGAGCGGTACGCCGGTGAGCCGGCCCACGTCGTGGGGCACTCGATGGGCGGCAAGGTGGCGATGCTGCTCGCCCTGCGCCACCCGGAGCTGGTCGAGCGCCTCGTCGTGGTCGACATCTCGCCCGCCGAGAGCGAGGGCGCCGGCGAGTTCGCGCACCTGCTGGACAGCCTGGCCGGTCTCGACCTGGCCGCGCTGACCCGCCGCTCCGACGCCGACGAGGCGCTGGCCGCGGCGATCCCCGACGACCGGGTGCGCGGCTTCCTGCTGCAGAACCTCCGCACCGCCACCGACGGCTTCACCTGGCAGGCCAACCTCGCCCTGCTGCGCCGCGACCTCGCCGCGATCGGCGGGTTCCCCGACCTCGAGGGCAGCTTCGACCACCCGGTGCTGTGGGTCGCGGGCGACCGGTCGCCGTACGTCCAGGACGAGCACGCCGACGACATGAAGCGGCTCTTCCCCCGCACCACCGCGGTCACCATCAAGGGTGCCGGCCACTGGGTCCACTCCGAGCAGCCCGAGGCGTTCGTCTCGGCGCTCCGGGTGTTCCTCGGCGCCGCCGAGCGCGAGTGACCAGCATCGGGGCGTGA
The DNA here is from genome assembly GCA_030432975.1 of Actinomycetes bacterium. GTDB lineage: Bacteria > Actinomycetota > Actinomycetes > Propionibacteriales > Nocardioidaceae > Nocardioides. Next base: position 568 of record JAUILS010000007.1, on the reverse strand, counting down.
CGCCGGGGCGGGTGGGTACCGTCGCGGCATGCACACCAGAAACCTCGGCAACGACCGGGTCGGCCGCCACGAGGTGGGCGCGGTCGGACTCGGCCTGATGACCTTCGACCAGACCGGCACCCAGCCCCGCGAGCAGCTGCTCGACACGGTCCGCGCGGCACTCGACGCCGGCGTCACCCTCTTCGACACCGCCGACGCCTACGGTCCCGGCGAGGAGCGCGGCGCCGATGCGCAGGGCGAGAACGAGCGGCTCGTCGCCGGCCTGCTCGACGAGCTGGGGGTGCGCGACCAGGTGCTGCTGGCCACCAAGGGCGGCCACGTGCGGACCGAGGGGGGCGGCTGGGACACCGACAGCTCGGCCTCCCACCTCCACGAAGCGGTCGACCACAGCCTGAAGCGGCTCGGGGTGGACCGGATCGCGCTGTGGCAGCATCACCGTCCGGACCCGAAGGTGCCCTACGACGAGGTGCTGGGCACGCTCCGGGAGATCGCGGACTCCGGCAAGGTCGCCATGGTCGGCCTGTCCAACGCCGACCCGGGGCAGATCCGCGCCGCCCACGAGGTGCTC
>JAUILS010000192.1 GCA_030432975.1 Actinomycetes bacterium | reverse complement strand
CTACCACTCGCTGACCGACTTCTGGCACCGCGCCCACGTCTCACGGCCGGTCGTGGAACGGCTGGTGCTGGCCGGGGGCTTCGACAGCATCTACGGCATCGGGTCGGTCGACATCGGCGTCCGGCGTCGCGGCCGGGTGACCCGCCGCGACCTGCTGCTGCAGGTGGCCGACCTCGACCGGCACGCCCGGGCGCTCGACCGCGCCGCCCGCGGTCGGGGGCTGGGCAGCAGGGGGGTGGGCGGCCGGCGTACCCCCGCCGCCAGGACGCAGGTCGGCTCGACCACCGAGGTGGCGGCGAGCCGCGCGGCGCAGGCCGCCGAGCGCAACAGCTCCGATCCCCGCGAGCGGGAGCAGGCGGCGGCGCTGGAGCGGCACCCGCTCGCCGACGGCGGGGTGTGGGCCAAGGCGTCGGCGCAGTCGCGGGCGACCGCGCCCCCGGCCCCGGTCACCTCCGTCCAGCTCACCCTCGACCTGGGCGACGAGCCGGCCGAGGGGGAGGTGAGCGGGCTGCCCGAGCTCGACGTGCAGGAGAAGATGAAAGCCGAGCTCGAGATCCTCGGCCTCGACGCCAGCCGGCACGTCGTCGACTCCTACGCCGGCTTCCTCGACGCCCTCGGCGTCACCCGCAGCCGCGACCTGCTGCGCCGCCGCAGCAGGGCCGAGCTGCTGGTGGCCGGGGTCAAGGTGGCCACCCAGACCCCGCCGATCCGGTCGGGGCGCCGGGTCGTCTTCCTCACCCTCGACGACGCCACCGGGCCGGTGGACGCGACGTTCTTCGAGGACGCCCAGGGTCCCTACGCCGCCACCGTCTTCCACTCCTGGCTGCTGGTGGTGCGCGGCGAGCTGCGCCGCACCGGCCGGCAGGGCGTGTCGTTGCGGGCCACCGGCTGCTGGGAGCTGCCCGCGCTGCACGCCCTGTGGGAGGCCGAGGGGATGGCCGCGGTGCAGGCGCGGATGGCGGAGGTGCCCGAGGGGTTCGCCGGGGTCGGCGAGGCGGCCGTGACCGGTGCCGCCCTCCAGAATGCAGCAGAGAGCCGCTCCAGCCGGCCGGTGATGGCCGCGCCGGGCGAGGCGATGGCCGGGCCGGAGCGAGGGCAGCCATGGTCGCCGGAAGGGTCACAGGAGGGGTCGCCGGAGGAGCCGGCCGACCCGGGGGCGAAGGGCGCCGCCGGTGGCATGGGCCGGCGCCGGGTGCTGGTGCACTCCAGCGGCTTCAAGGTGTCGCCGTACTCCGACATCAAGCCGGCCGGCGAGTCGACCAAGGACGTCGCTCGCAAGCTCTGGCACCGCAGCCCCGGGAGCCCGGGGTGAGAGCGGGGCCTAGGGTGGTGCCATGTCAGCCAGTGACGGGCCAGCCAGCGACCGGCCCCTCGACCGGGCCAGCGAGCGCCGCAGCCTGGTCCGCACCGGCGTGGTGTGGGACGCGCTGCGGCAGGCGCTGGCCGCGCCGGGGGCGTACGCCGACCAGCAGGCGCGCATCGTCGACCTGGGTGGCGGCACCGGCGGGTTCGCCGTCCCGCTGGCCGAGCTGGGCCATCGGGTGCTGGTGGTCGACCCCAGCCCCGACGCGCTCGCCGCGCTGGGCCGGCGGGCCGCCGAGCGCGGCGTCACCGACCTGGTCACCGGCGTCCAGGGCGACGTGGCCGAGCTGCCGGCGCTCGCCGCCGACACCGTCGGCGGTGCTCATGCCGGGGCAGACCTGGTGCTGTGCCACGGCGTGCTCGAGGTGGTCGAGGACCCCGCGGCGGCGCTGGCCGCGGTCCGCGAGGTGCTCCGTCCCGGCGGCACCCTCTCGCTCCTGGTCGCCCAACGCCATGCCGCCGTCATCGCGCGGGCGATGGCCGGTCACTTCCAGCAGGCCCGGGCGCTGCTCGACGCCTCGCCCGGGGAGCCCGACCCGGCCCCGCTGGGCCACCGGTTCACCGCCGGCGAGCTCACCGCCCTGGTCGAGGGGGCCGGCTGGACGGTCGAGGCGCTGCACGCCGTCCGGGTCTTCGCCGACCTGGTGCCCGGCTCCCTGCTCGACCTCGAGCCCGGCGCCAGCGCGGCGCTGGCCGAGCTCGAGCAGGCCGTCGCCGAGCGGCCGGAGTACCACCCCCTCGCCACCCAGCTCCACCTGCTCGCCCGCCCCTGATCCCGGCCCGCCCGAGCCGGGTCCCGAGGGCCGACCGGGGAGCGTGGCCCGATGAGGCTCGACCCGTCGTGGGACGCGCCGGTCCTGCACGTCGACATGGACGCGTTCTACGCCTCCGTGGCGCTGCGCGAGCGCCCCGAGCTCCGCGACGTGCCGGTGATCGTGGGCGGCGGCCACCGCGGGGTGGTGCTGTCGGCCAACTACCTCGCCCGCGAGTACGGCGTCCGCTCGGCGCTGCCGATGACCCGGGCCCGGCGGCTGTGCCCGCACGCGGTGGTGGTGCCGCCCGACTACGACACCGTCACCGCGGTGTCGGCGTCGGTGATGGAGACCTTCCGCAGGGTCACCCCGCTGGTGGAGGTGGTCTCCCTCGACGAGGCGTTCCTCGACGTCCGTGGGTCGACCCGACGGCTGGGCTCCCCGCTGACGATCGCCGAGTGGCTGCGCGCCACCGTCCACGACGAGCAGGGGATCACCTGCTCGGTGGGCGTCGCGGCGGCGATGACGCTGGCCAAGATGGCCAGCCGGCGGGCCAAGCCCGACGGCGTGCTGGTGGTCCCGCCGACGGAGGTGACCTCCTTCCTGCACCCGCTCGACGTCGGGGAGCTGTGGGGGGTGGGGGAGAAGACCCAGGCGATGCTCCACCGGCTGGGGCTGCGGACCGTCGGCGACCTGGCGCACACCCCCGAGCGCACCCTGTGCCGGGCGGTCGGCGACTCGCTGGGGCGCCACCTGCACCGGCTGGCCTGGGGCGACGACGGCCGCGACGTCGTCGAGCGCCGTGGCGAGGACGAGCCCGACCGGTCGATGGGGGCCAACGAGACCTTCGGCCGCGACACCGACGACCGCGAGGTGATCGCCCGCGAGCTGCTCCGCCTCTCGGCGCGGGTGGCCGGCCGGATGCGCGCCGCCGAGGTGGCGGGCCGCACGGTGACGGTGCGGGTGCGGTTCGCCGACTTCACCACGATCACCCGGTCCCGCACGCTGCCGGAGGCGACCGACGTGACCCAGGAGATCTACCACGCCGCCCTGCGGCTCTACGACGGCCTCGGCCTGCAGCGTGCCCGGCTGCGGCTGGTCGGGGTGCGCGTCGAGGGGCTGACGCCGCGGGCGACCGTGCACCGGCAGGGGGTCCTCGGCGAGCGGGAGCACGGCTGGTCCGAGGCCGACCGGGCCGTCGACCGGGCGCGGCTGCGGTTCGGCTCGGCCGCCGTCCAGCCCGCCGCGCTGCTCGCCGACCCCGCGTGAGCCGGCCCGCGCACCCCCGGTCACCCCCGGTCGACCCGCCCCGTGGCCGGAATGTGATCGGACAATTTCCCGGGGCCGCTACCGCCTGGCCGGATGCCCACCTAGACTTGGGGCACGCCGGTCCGTCGGCTCGCAGCCCGCGAGCCCGGGCCCCGGGTATCGGGAGGTCACGTGCCACTCTCGGAAGAGGAGCTCCGACTGCTGGAGCAGATGGAGCGCGCCCTCGTCGAGGACGACCCGAAGCTCGCCTCGACCTTGCGCGGCACCGCCGCGCGCCGGCACGCACGTCGCCGGGTCATCTACGCCGGTGTGGGTCTCCTCGTCGGCATCGTCGTCCTGATGGCCGGCGCGATCACCTCGACCACCCCGCTGGGCATCGCCGGCTTCGTCGTGATGCTCGCCTCCGCCGCGGTCGGGCTGACGGCCTACCGCGCCCAGGTCGACGACGGCCCCGTCGCTCCCGGCTTCACGTTGCCCTGGCGGCGGCGCACCGACCAGGACTGAGCCACCAGGACTGAGCCACCAGGGCCGAGTCACCTCAGCCCACGTGGTCGACCATCCCGCCGCGCTCGACGACCTCGACCTCGCCCGTCGCCGTGCGCGGCCCGCGGCTGAGCAGCGACGTCGGCAGCCACCGGGCCCGCCGTCGGGACCGCCGCGGCGATCCGGCGGCGATCGCGTGCGCCACCGCCTCGGTGTCGGCGCGGAGCGCGTCGACGGAGGCGGGGTCGGCCGCATGGGCGTAGCGGAAGCGCTCGAGGGCGTGGACCAGCCGACCGAGGGCCGCCACCGCGTCGGGGGCGTAGTCGGGGCCGTGCGGGGGGCGCGGCGGCGGGTGCCGGTCGCCGGTGTCGCCGAACCAGTCGGCCACCCGGAGCGCGGTCGCCTGGGGTGACAGGCCGACCGGCCACGGCCGGCCGTGGTCGACCGCGGTGTCGCGCAGCTCCCGCCACGCCGCCTCCGGCGCCGGTCCGGCCGCCCAGCGGCGCTCCCGGCGCCACCGCCGTGTCCACCCGGGCAGCAGCGCCAGCGCGACGACGAGCAGCAGCCCGCCGGCGGCGTAGCCGGCCCGCCTCCAGTCGAAGCCGCTCGTCGTGGCCGCGCTGCCGGGCTCGGCCAGGAGGTCCTCGCGGCCCGACACGTCGTCGGCGTTGTCGAGGGCGTCGGGCGCCTGGCTCTGCGGCCCCGCGGTCGGCTCGGCCTCCTCGGGCGTCGGCACCTGCTCGCGGGTGTAGGTCGGGACCGACGGGGCGCGGGTGCCGGGCGTCGGCTCGAACCGCACCCAGCCGGCGGTGGGGAAGTAGAGCTCGGGCCAGGCGTGCAGGTCGTGCGCGGAGTACTCGTAGGTCGAGGCGGACACCGCCGTCGGGGTGAGGAAGCCGACCGCCACCCGCGCCGGGATGTCGAGGGACCGGGCCATCACCGCCATCGCCGACGCGAACTGCTCGCAGTAGCCGACCCGGTCGTCGAGGAACGCCGACAGCTCGTCGCTGCCGTTGCCCTCGGGCGCCCGATCGAGGCTGTACTCGAAGCCGCCGTCGCGGCGGAACCAGTCCTGCAGGGCGACGGCCTGCTCATAGCTGGTGGCGGCGCCGCCGGCGACCAGCTCTGCCTGCGCCCGCACCTCGCGCGGCACCGAGAGCGGCAGGCCGGTGTAGCGGGCGGCCAGCTGGCCGGCCGCCGCGGGGGCGGTCGCCAGCTGCTCGGCGCTGAGGTCGAGGTCGTCGGCCCGCATGGTGTAGTCGAGGCCGCGGGTGTCGGTGTCGTCGTCGGCGGCGAGGAAGTCCATCGTGTCGCGGTCGAAGCGCCAGTTGCCGGCAGCGTCGACGTAGGTCGACGTGGCCATGGTCGGCAGCCAGGTCGAGCGGAAGGTGCCGAGCGCCGAGACCTGGTAGGAGTACTCCGTGCGCGGCACGCCGCCGGTCACCCCGGTCAGCGGAGGCAGGGTGCCGTTGGCCCGCTGGTCGGAGGGGATGTCGCGGTCGCCGGAGGTCCACTCGGAGCCGTTGAACCGGGTGAGCACCGAGATCCGGAGGTACGCCGGCGCCGGGTCGTCGGTCTCCAGGCGGACCAGCGGGACGTCGTCGCCGCGGCGCAGGTCGCGGCGCAGGTCGACGATGGGGTTCTCGATGTCGACGCTGCCGCCCCCGCCGCTGCCGATGCCGCCGCCGAAGACGCCGAGCTGCAGCGTGGGGACGAAGGCGGGCAGGACCACGGCCAGCGCGGTGGCCGCGCCGCCGACCCCGATCGCCGTCGCGCGGACGGCGCCGGTGCGGACGCCGAAGCTCTCGCCGTCGTCGTCGCGGCCGCCGACCCCGCGACCCCAGCGGGCGACGTAGTCGTCCTCGTAGAGGTAGAGCATCGCCAGGAACCCGGCGGCGGGCAGCGCGAACCAGACCCAGGGGACGGCGCCGGCGAGCACGCTCACGCCGACGGCATAGATGGTGAGCAGCGCCAGCCCGGCGAGGGGCACCCGGCGCAGGGTGCAGGCGACCACGTCGACCAGGAGCAGGCAGAGCGCTCCGAGCGGCAGCAGCAGCGGCTCCAGCGTGGCCACGTCCGCGGGGACGGGGGAGGTGTAGCTCTGGGCGGCCTCGACCGCCGCCTCCCAGCGGGCCACCAGCTCGACCCGGTGCTCCCCGATCGGCAGCACCGAGCCGCTCAGCATCCGGCTGACGTAGGCGCCGACGGCGATCAGCTGGACCAGCAGCACGACCGGCCCCGGCACCCGCCACCAGCGCAGCAGCGCTCCGAGCACGGCGATCACCGCGCCCGCGCCGAGCAGCGGGCCGAGGTAGCGGAACGGGGTCTCGCCGAACCCGCGCCACGAGAGCATCGCCAGCCAGGTGGTGCCGGCCGCCGCGAGGGACATCAGGAGTCCGTGGCGGAGGCTGCCGGGAGGGGTGCCGGCGCTCACCGGACCAGCTCCTCGGGCTCGGGCTCGTCGGCCCGGGGCTCGCCGGCGGACGAGGCGCCGCCGGAGACCTGGCGGGAGCCGAGCCGGCCGAGGTCCTCCCACACGGCGTCGAGCCGGCTGCCCGGGCGCAGCGGGACCGCGCGCCAACCGTGCAGGGCCAGCGCGGCCGCCCCGTCGATGGTCGGGCTCGACTCCGGGGCCCAGGCCTGGACGTCGAGCGCCAGCGCCAGGGCGGT
>JAUILS010000191.1 GCA_030432975.1 Actinomycetes bacterium | reverse complement strand
GCACGCCGCCGCGGATCCCCTGACGCCCGAGGGTTAGCCTGACCGCCATGGAGCTTCTGGAGCACTTGCTGGTCTTCCTCCACTTCGTCGGCTGGGCGGCCCTGCTCGGCGGCATGGTCGTGCAGATGCGCGAGCCCACGAAGTCGGTCAACGCCGCGATGCGCGACGGCATCGGCCTGGCCTTCCTGGCCGGCCTCTTCGTGGTGGGGGTGCTCGAGGGCGGCGACGAGGACGTCAACCACGCGAAGGTCGCGGTGAAGTTCGGCGTCGGGCTGGTGGTGCTGATCCTGGTGATGGCCAACATGCGCAAGGAGAAGATCCCCGACGGTCTCTTCTGGGGGCTGATGGCCCTCACCCTGGGCAACATGGCGGTCGCCATCTTCTGGACCGGCTCCTGACCCTCCGCCGTGTCGCCGCCTCCCCGTAGGCTGGCTCCGACATGAGCGACGCCTTTCCGATCCCCGGCCTGGTCGTCGACGACCCCACCCCGGCGCGCACCACGCCGACCGCGGAGGAGCTGCTCGAGGGGCTCAACGAGCCCCAGCGGGCGGCGGTCCGCCACGCCGGCACGCCGCTCCTGGTGGTGGCCGGCGCCGGCTCCGGCAAGACCCGGGTGCTGACCCGCCGGATCGCCTGGCTGATCGCGGAGCGGAATGCCCACCCCGGCTCGATCCTGGCGATCACGTTCACCAACAAGGCCGCCAACGAGATGAAGGAGCGCGTCGAAGAGCTCGTCGGCCGCCGCGCCCGGCTGATGTGGGTGTCGACGTTCCACTCGGCCTGCGTGCGCATCCTGCGCAAGGAGATCGACAAGCTGGGGCTCAAGTCGAGCTTCTCGATCTACGACGCCGCCGACTCCAAGCGGCTGATGACCCTGGTGCTGCGCGACCTCGACGTCGACCCTCGGCGCTACCAGCCGGCCGCCGTCCTCCACTGGGTGTCGGACCAGAAGAACGAGCTGCGCGACCACGAGGACGCCGCGTCGGACGCCCGCAACCACTTCGAGGAGACCTGCGCGGCGGCCTACGCGCTCTACCAGCGCCGGCTGCGCGAGGCCAACGCCCTCGACTTCGACGACCTGATCATGTCGACGGTCCACCTGTTCCAGCTCTACCCCGAGGTCCGCGAGACCTACCGCCGCCGGTTCCGGCACGTGCTCGTCGACGAATACCAAGACACCAACCACGCGCAGTACGCCCTGATCCACCAGCTCTGCGCCGACTCCTTCGAGGAGACCATCCTCGACGGCGCCGACCCCGAGGACACGGCGGAGGAGCCGGCCGACCGGGTCGGGCCGAGCGAGCTGATGGTGGTCGGCGACGCCGACCAGTCGATCTACGCCTTCCGGGGCGCCAACATCCGCAACATCCTCGACTTCGAGCAGGACTTCCCCGACGCGACGTCCATCCTGCTGGAGCAGAACTACCGCTCCACCCAGACCATCCTCAACGCCGCCAACGCCGTCATCGAGCGCAACACCGGCCGCAAGCCCAAGCGGCTGTGGTCCGACGCCGGCACCGGCGAGCCGATCGTCGGCTACGTCGCCGACGACGAGCACGACGAGGCGCGGTTCGTCGCCGAGGAGATCGACCGGCTCACCGACGCCGGCGCCACGAAGGCCGCCGACGTGGCGGTCTTCTACCGCACCAACGCGCAGTCCCGTGTGTTCGAGGAGGTGTTCATCCGGGTCGGCCTCCCCTACAAGGTGGTCGGCGGGGTCCGCTTCTACGAACGCCGCGAGGTGCGCGACGTCCTCGCCTACCTCCGGATGCTCGCCAACCCCGCCGACGAGATCTCGCTGCGCCGCATCCTCAACACTCCGCGCCGCGGCATCGGCGACCGCGCCGAGGCCGCCGTCGCGGCGTACGCCGACCGCGAGGGGCTGACCTTCTGGGAGGCGCTGCGGCGCGCCGAGGAGGCGCCCGGCATCGCGACCCGCTCGCTGCGCCAGATCGCCGGCTTCGTGGCGATGGTCGAGGAGCTGCAGTCGATGGTCGAGGCCGACGAGCGCCCCGACGTGATCGTCGAGAGCGTCCTCGAGCGGTCCGGCTACCTCGCCGAGCTGGAGGCTTCCGACGACCCCCAGGACGCCACCCGGGTCGAGAACCTCGCCGAGCTCGTCGCCGTGGCCCGGGAGTTCTCTGACGCCGCCGAGGTCGCGACGGAGTCGCCTGACCTCGACGGAACGGCGGACGGCCCCGGCGCAGCCGGGCCCGATCTGGGTGACTTCCTGGAGCGGGTGGCCCTGGTCGCCGACTCCGACCAGATCCCCGACACCCCCGACGGCGACGACAGCGGCGTGGTCACCCTGATGACGCTGCACACCGCGAAGGGGCTGGAGTTCCCCGTCGTCTTCCTCACCGGACTCGAGGACGGCGTCTTCCCCCACTCGCGCTCGCTGGGCGACCAGCCCGAGCTGGAGGAGGAGCGCCGACTCGCCTACGTCGGGGTGACGCGGGCCCAGCAGCGGCTCTACGTCTCCCGCGCGCTGCTCCGCTCGGCGTGGGGTGCGCCGATGCACAACCCCGCCTCCCGGTTCCTCTCCGAGCTGCCCACCGACCTGGTCGACTGGCGGCGCGAGGAGTCCGCGCAGACCCGCTGGGGGCGCCCCGACGTCGCCTCGGGCTCCCGGGCCGCCACGGGTCTGGGCGCGCCCACCGCCGCCGGACGCCGCAACTTCTCCTCGGCCGCGCTGCGGCTCGACGCGCAGACCAAGGCCAAGGCCAGCCGCGAGATCCCGTCGCTGGAGCCCGGCGACCGGGTGCTGCACCCGTCGATGGGGATGGGCACGGTCGTCACCCTGGAGGGCAGCGGCGACAAGACGGTGGCCGCGATCGACTTCGGCTCCGAGGGCGTGCGGCGGCTGCTGCTGCGCTATGCGCCGGTCGAGAAGCTCTGAGCCGGAACGGTGGGGCCCGACGAGGCCGCGCTGACGGGTGTCAGAGGGTGATGCCGTGGGCCTGGAACGCGGCGACGGGGTCGACCGGGTCGCCCGCGCCGGGGCGCACCTCGATGTGCAGGTGCGGGCCGGTGGAGTTGCCGGTGGAACCGACGTAGCCGATGACCTCGCCCGGGGTCACGGTCTCGCCGACCGTGACGGCGTACGACGTCTGGTGGCAGTACCACAGCTCGGTGCCGTCCTCGAGGGTGACCACGGTCTTGTTGCCGTAGGACCCGTCGTAGCCGACCTCGGTGACGACGCCGCGCGCGGCGCTCAGGATCGGGGTGCCGGACGGGGCCGACATGTCCAGACCGGTGTGGACGGTGGACCAGAGGTAGCTCGTCTGGCCGAAGCCGGCCGAGAGCCGGTAGCTCGCGAGGGGTGAGACCCACAGGTTGGCCTTGATCCGGGCCGACTGCTTCTCGGCGGCCTTGCCGAGCGCGGCGAGGGCCTGGTTGCGCGCCTTGGCGGCGTCCTCGGCCTTCTCGACCAGCTTGGTGCTGGTGCCCTCGGCGGTCGCCTCACGGGAGCCGCCGCTGCGGCTCACCACCGTGCTGCGGCCGTCGACGAGGTTGGCGTCGGCCGCCTTGCTGGTGCCGGCCAAGGCACCCGGGCCGCTCAGCGACGACGAGGCGGCGGTGGAGACCACGGTGTCGACGCCGGGCTGGTGGCCGGTCGAGACGACGGCGCCGCCCACCGAGGCCGCCAGCACGGCGACGCCGGCCAGCACGGGCGCCGAGGGCAGCAGCGGGAAGAGTGGGCCACGCGAGCCGGCGTGCGACGCGGCGCGACGTTTGCCCGCCGACGGGGTGGGTACGACGTCAGGGGAGAGGCCCGGAGCAGGGGTCGGGGAGCCGGTGGACCGACGGCGCGGAGCGCGGCGGTCAGCACGATGGCTACCCATAGGTGTTGTTCCTAGCTCGGGGGGACGGGACAACGACCCCAGACTGTAACGGAAAGGTCACGACACCCGAAACTCGGCGTCCCGTCCAGTGTGCAAAACGCCTGCGCTTCTCGCTGGCGAATGGCAGAATCGCGCGATTTCGACGCCTACGGCCCGCGGCAGCGCGGCTTCGGAGCGGGCCGAGGGTGTTCTGCCTCACAAACGGTCGTCATGTGCGGTGAGCGGTCGGCCCCGCCATGGTCGGGCCGGTGCCGACGCGGCTAGGGTGCCGGAAGATGCACCGGCGGCCGGACCGCCCCGGGGTCGGCGACCGCTCGATCTCGGCCGCAGTCAGCCGGCCGGATCCGACCTTCCCGCCCCCGAACCAAGGACGTGGCCCGTGGATCTGATGGAGTACCAGGCGAAGGAGCTCTTCGCGAGGCATGGAGTGCCGGTGACGGTCGGCACCGTCATCACCGACGCGAGCGAGGCGGCGTCGGCGGCCGAGACCGAGGGCGCCGCGAGCGGCGGCAAGGTGGTCGTGAAGGCTCAGGTCAAGACCGGCGGCCGCGGCAAGGCCGGCGGCGTGAAGCTGGCCCAGGACGCCCAGGACGCGGTGGCCAAGGCCGGCGAGATCCTCGGGATGGACATCAAGGGCCACACGGTGCACCGGGTGTTGGTGGCGCCGGCGGCCGACATCGCGGAGGAGTACTACTTCTCGTTCTTGGTGGACCGGGCCAACCGCGACTACCTCTGCATCGCCTCGACCGAGGGCGGGGTGGAGATCGAGGTGACGGCGGTGGAGAACCCCGACGCGGTCGCGAAGGTCTCGATCGACCCGCTGGTCGGTGTCGACGACGCCAAGGCCGACGAGATCGTGGCGGCGACCGGGTTCGCTGCCGACGTGGCCGCCGAGGCCAAGCAGGTCATCCAGCGGCTGTGGGACGTCTTCATCAAGGAGGACGCCTCGCTGGTGGAGGTCAACCCGCTGGTCCGCCTCGGCGACGGGTCGCTGGAGGCGCTCGACGGCAAGGTGACCCTCGACGCCAACGCCGACTTCCGTCACGAGGACCACGCCGGCTTCGAGCTCCGCGACGAGGAGGACCCGCTGGAGCTGATGGCGAAGGAGAAGGACCTCAACTACGTCAAGCTCGACGGTGCGGTGGGGATCATCGGCAACGGCGCCGGGCTGGTCATGTCGACCCTCGACGTGGTGGCCTACGCCGGGGAGCGGCACGGCGGCGTCAAGCCCGCCAACTTCCTCGACATCGGCGGCGGCGCGTCCGCGGAGGTGATGGCCAACGGCCTGCACATCATCCTGGGCGACCCGCAGGTGCGGGCGGTCTTCGTCAACGTCTTCGGCGGCATCACCGCGTGTGACGCGGTGGCCAACGGCATCGTGCACGCGCTGGAGATGCTGGGCGAGGAGGCCGACAAGCCGCTGGTGGTCCGGCTCGACGGCAACAACGTCGAGGAGGGCCACCGGATCCTCGCCGAGGCGGGTCACCCGCTGGTGACGATCGTGGACACCATGGACGGCGCGGCCGACAAGGCCGCCGAGCTGGCCCACGCCGCCGGCGCCTGAGCCCCCGACGTGTCGAGCAGACCGACAGAGACGAGAAGAGACAACTGACATGGCCATCTTCCTGACCGAGAACAGCAAGGTCGTCGTCCAGGGCATGACCGGCTCGGAGGGCATGAAGCACACCACCCGGATGCTCGCCTCGGGCACCACCATCGTCGGCGGCGTCAACCCGCGCAAGGCCGGCGAGACTGTGTCGATCGAGGGGCACGACCTGCCGGTGTTCGGCAGCGTCGCGGACTCCATCGCCCAGACCGGCGCCGACGTGTCGGTGGTGTTCGTGCCGCCGGCGTTCACGAAGGCCGCGGTCGTCGAGGCCGTCGACGCCGGCATGCCGCTGGTGGTGGTGATCACCGAGGGCGTCCCGGTGCACGACACCGCCGAGTTCCGCGCGTACGCCGCGGCGAAGGGCACCCGGATCATCGGGCCCAACTGCCCCGGGCTGATCAGCCCCGGCCAGTCCAACGCCGGCATCATCCCGGCCACGATCGCTGGCTCCGGGCCGGTCGGGCTGGTGTCGAAGTCCGGCACGCTGACCTACCAGATGATGTACGAGCTGTCGGAGTACGGCTTCTCCTCCGCGGTCGGCATCGGCGGCGACCCGATCATCGGCACCACCCACATCGACTGCCTCGAGGCGTTCGAGAACGACCCCGACACGGTGGCGATCGTGATGATCGGCGAGATCGGCGGCGACGCCGAGGAGCGGGCAGCGGCCTACATCAAGGACCACGTCACCAAGCCGGTGGTCGGCTACGTCGCCGGGTTCACCGCCCCGGAGGGCAAGACCATGGGCCACGCCGGCGCCATCGTCTCCGGCTCCTCGGGCACCGCCCAGGCCAAGAAGGAGGCCCTCGAGGCCGTCGGCGTCAAGGTCGGCAAGACCCCCTCCGAGACCGCCCAGCTGATGCGCGACGTGCTCGCCTCGATGTGACGGTCGGCGCCGGTCCCTTCCTCCACAGGAGGGCCGGCGCCTGTGGAATCTGGGGATGTCGCGGCAGGGCTCTCCACAGATTTCGACAGGTGGCGCGTGGCCCCTCGGCATGCCTCCGACGCTGGACTACTGTGGCGTCGCGCCCACCCGTGAGAAGGAGTCCGATGAGCGAGCCCGCTGCCGAGTCGGCAGACCATCGGCTTGCTCGCGAGCGCGCCTCGGGCG
>JAUILS010000190.1 GCA_030432975.1 Actinomycetes bacterium | reverse complement strand
CTGACCGGCTGGTCGTCGATCCTGGAGGCCCGCACCGCGGACTATCACGTAACCCTCACGACTCCGCACCACCACGCCCGGGAAGGCGCAGACTGAATCGTTGTCTGGCCCGGCACGCTCGATGCGTGACAGCGACTCTACCGGAACTGAACCTACTATTCAAGCACCAGTTCGAGTCTGTGGAGGCGCGGATACCGCAGGCAGCGGCGTACGGTCACCCCATGGACGTCGCGACCCTGCGGGACTACTGCCTGGCCAAGCCGGGCGCCTGGGCGGACAACCCCTGGGGCCATGAGCACCCGGTGGTCAAGGTCCACGAGAAGATCTTCGCGTTCCCCAACCAGACCAGCCTCGGCATCAAGGCCGGCGCGACGCGCGAGGTGGCCGACGAGTGGCTGGACCGCTACCCCGAGGGGGCGCGGGTGATGGCCTACATCGGCCGCTCCGGGTGGAACGAGCTCGACTACGCCGGCATCCCCGACGACGAGCTGCGGGAGGCCGTCGACGAGTCCTACCGGCTCGTCGTCTCCAGGCTCCCGCGCAAGCACCGCCCCGACGGCTGGGACGCCTGAACCGGCCCGCCGTCCCAGCGGCGACCAGCGCTCCGCCTCACTCTCCGACGCGGCTGCGCCGGGTGCCGGCGGTGACGGTGAGCCCGACCAGCCGCGAGATCACCAGGGCGATGTAGAGCACGCCGGTGACCTGCTCGACCATCACCACCGACCGCGCGTGCGGCAGCACCGGCACGACGTCGGAGAGCCCGACGCCGGTCAGGTTGGCGAAGGAGGCGAAGAGCAGCTCGAACCACGTGCGTACGTCGCCGCCCGAGGTGCCCGCGAACGACCCCGGCCAGACCGCCTGGACGGCGGCGAACACGTAGGCGAACGCCCAGGCGACGACCGTGAACGCCGCCCCGGTGGCGAGCAGCTCGTCGCTGGTGACCTGCCGGTCCTCGAAGAGATAGCGGATCATCGCGTAGGAGACGTAGAGGTAGAACGGCACGTGGAAGACCGCCGACACCACGATCACCGTGGCGTTGTCGGGCGCCAGCGCCTCCCAGACGGTGAAGACGAGTGCCGGCAGGCCGAGCAGCAGCGCCACCCAGGTCAGCGCGGGGGTCGACCGCACCGCCCAGACGGCGATCAGCACGATGAGCATCCCCAGCACGCCGATCGCCATCCGCCCGGCGGTGGTCACGCCGATGAACGGGTAGGCCAGGATCGCGGCCAGCTGGGCCAGCAGCAGCACACCGGACGGGTTCTTCTGCGCGAGCCGCCACCACCGCCTCACGCGTCACCGCCGGGCAGCTGCCTGCGCTGCTTCTTCTCGAGCCGGCGGGTCTCCTGCGCGATCATGTCGTGGCGCATGAACACGACGCGGAGCGCGTTGATGCCGGTGCCGAGCATCACGAACACCGGCCACGGGAAGCTGCCGATGCCCGACGTGACCAGCCAGATCACCCAGCAGACCAGCGACGCGGACAGGAATCCCCAGACGGCCTGCCGCCGCTGGGAGAGGTACGCCGCGTAGGCGTCCTCGGCGAGCCCGCCGCCGACGCGGCGGGCGGCCGGCGTCAGGGCCGGGCCGGGGTCGGGCAGCAGGTCGCCGACGACCGCGGGCAGCTCCCCGAGCGTGCGTGCCCGGACGACGATGTCGGTCCGCTCCTCGAACTCGACCTGGTCGAGCCGACCGTCGCCGAAGGCGGCCGCCAGCACCCGGTGGATCCGGTCGCGGTCGTCGTCGGAGGCGCGGAGCGGGGCGTGGGCCGGGTCGCGCGGGTCGTGGGGGAACGACCGCCAGAGCGCGGCGGTGTCCCGTGGGTCGCCCGGCCCGCTGCTCGCGGGGAGTCGGTCGCCGGCCATGAGAGGCATCCTAGGCAAAGCAGGTGGAGCCAGGACGCGCGCCGCGGCCGGGGGCGCCGCCGACGGCGCCGTCGGTTCTGGTAGAACCGGGAGTGAACCCCGACGGGGGCCGCTGCGGCGCTCCGGGGGAGCCTCGAGCGGAAGGACCCACCGTGGCCGCCTCGTCGATCGACACCGACCTGCTCGTGATCGGCGCCGGGCCGACGGGCCTCTACGCCACCTACTACGCCGGCTTCCGGGGTCTCGACGTCACCGTGGTCGACTCCCTCCCCGAGCTCGGCGGCCAGATCACGGCGATGTATCCCGAGAAGGCGATCCTCGACGTCGCGGGCTTCCCCAACGTCAAGGGCCGCGACCTGGTGACCGGCCTGGTGGAGCAGGCGGCCACCGCGAAGCCGACGTACCTCCTCGACCGGACGGCGCTGACCCTCACCGAGCACGAGGACGGGGTCACCGTCGGGCTCGACGACGACACCGAGGTGCGCGCCAAGGCGATCATCATCACCGCCGGCATCGGCAAGTTCTCGCCCCGGCCGCTGCCCTCCGGCGACGGCTGGGTCGGCCGCGGGGTGGAGTACTTCGTGCCGTCCTTCGAGCCGTACGTCGGCCGCGACGTCGTCATCGTCGGCGGCGGCGACAGCGCGTTCGACTGGGCCAAGCACCTCGAGCCGGTGGCGACCAGCGTGACGCTGGTGCACCGCCGCGACGCGTTCAGGGCCCACCAGCGGACCGTCGACGAGGTGCGCGCGAGCACCGTCGAGATCGTCACCAAGGCGCAGGTCACCCGGATCGTCGGCGACCAGGTCGCCGGGCAGGTGACCGGCGTGGAGCTCACCGTCGACGGCGAGGAGCAGCCCCGCGAGCTGCCGGCCCAGGCGATCGTCGCGGCGCTGGGGTTCGTCGCCGACCTCGGGGCCCTGCAGACCTGGGGACTCGAGACCGACAAGCGCCACGTCGTGGTGGACTCCTCGATGCGCACCAACCTGGCGCGGGTCTTCGCCGCCGGCGACATCACGGAGTACGCCGGCAAGGTGCGGCTGATCGCCGTCGGGTTCGGCGAGGCGGCGACCGCCGTCAACAACGCCGCCGTCGTCATCGACCCCAGCGCCCACGTCTTCCCGGGCCACTCCAGCGAGGGCGGCTGACCCCGCGCGCGCCCGGCTCAGGGTCCGCGGGTGATAATTCCTCCTCGACAGGTGTTCCGCGGCAGGAGAAGAGGCACGAATGCGGGTCGCGCTGCTGTCCTACCGCAGCAAGCCGCACTGCGGCGGTCAGGGCGTCTACATCCGCCACCTCAGCCGTGAGCTGGTGGCGCTCGGCCACGAGGTCGAGGTGTTCTCCGGCCCGCCCTACCCGATCCTCGACGAGGGCGTCCGGCTGACGCAGGTCGAGAGCCTCGACCTCTACCGCGAGCCCGACCCGTTCCGGATCCCGCACTGGCGGGAGTTCCGCGACCGCGTCGACATCGAGGAGTTCCTGACGATGTGCGCGGCCGGCTTCCCCGAGCCCAAGACGTTCAGCACGCGGGTGGCCCGGCTGCTGGCCGAGCGCCGCGACGAGTTCGACATCGTCCACGACAACCAGGTGCTCGGCTACGGCATGCTCGACATCGAGCGGCTGGGGCTGCCGCTGGTGACGACGATCCACCACCCGATCACCTTCGACCGGCGGATCGACCTCGCCGCCGCGCCGACCTGGCGCAAGCGCCTCACGCTGCGCCGCTGGTACGGCTTCCTGCGGATGCAGAAGAAGGTCGCCCGTCAGGCGCGGACCGTGCTCACCCCGTCGGAGGCCTCCCGGCGCGACATCGTGGCCGACTTCGGCGTCGCCGACGACCGGATCCGGGTGATCCAGCTCGGCGTGGACGACGTGTTCGTGCCGCCGTCGGTGCCGCGGGCGCCCGGCCGGCTGCTCGCGATGGCCAGCGCGGACGCGCCGATGAAGGGCATCGCCACGCTGCTGGAGGCGTTCGCCAAGCTCCGCGTCGAGCGCGACGTCGAGCTCTACCTCGTCACCAAGCCGGTCGCCGGCGGCCGCACGGAGCGGATGGTCGAGGACCTCGGCATCACCGACCACGTCCACTTCGTGCACGGCATCTCCGACGCCGAGCTGGTCGCGCTGATGGGCTCGGCCGAGGTCGCCTGCGTGCCGTCGCTCTACGAGGGGTTCTCGCTGCCGACCGCCGAGCTGATGGCGTGCGGCACCCCGCTGGTGGCCTCCCGGGCCGGCGCGATCCCCGAGGTCGTCGGGCCGGACGGCGAGTGTGCCGACCTGGTGACCCCCGGCGACGTGGGCGAGCTGGAGCGTGCGATCGAGGCGCTGCTCGACGATCCCGAGCGCCGTGGGCGGATGGGCGAGGCGGCCCGCCGCCGGGCGGAGGAGCGCTACAGCTGGCAGGCGGTCGCCCGCGCTGTGGCGGAGGCGTACGACGACACGGCGCGCGCGTTCCACGCCGAGCGCGCGGCCGCCGCTCAGGGGAGCGCCGGCCGGGAGAGCACCGATGCTGACCGTTGACTTCGACCGGCTCGGCCTGCGCCCCGGCGAGCGGGTGCTCGACATGGGCTGCGGGGCCGGTCGGCACGCCTTCGAGATGTACCGCCGTGGCGCCGACGTGGTCGCCTTCGACCAGGACGCCGACGAGCTGGCCGGCGTGCGCGACCTCTTCACCGCGATGCGGGAGGCCGGCGAGGTGCCCGAGGGCGCCGAGGCCGACACCAAGGAGGGCGACGCGCTCGCGCTGCCCTTCGCCGACGGGGAGTTCGACCGGGTCGTGGCGGCCGAGGTGCTCGAGCACATCCCGGCCGACATCCAGGCGATCGAGGAGCTGGCGCGGGTGCTGCGCCCCGGCGGCACGATCGCGCTCACCGTCCCGCGCTGGCTGCCCGAGGCGATCTGCTGGCGGCTGTCCGACGACTACCACAACACGCCGGGCGGCCACATCCGGATCTACACCGACAAGGAGCTGGTGACCAAGGCCGAGAACGCGGGGCTGCGGCACACCGGCCGCGGCTACGCCCACGGGCTTCACTCGCCCTACTGGTGGCTCAAGTGCGCCGTCGGTGTGACCAACGACGACCACCCCGCCGTGAAGGCCTACCACCGGCTGCTGGTGTGGGACATCATGCAGCGCCCCTGGCTCACCCGCACGGCCGAGAAGGTGCTCGACCCGGCGATCGGCAAGTCGCTGGTGCTCTACTTCGACAAGCCCGATGGCCGCTGACCCGACGGTCCCGGCGCTCGACGGGGTGCTGACGGCCGCGCAGGTCGCGCGGACGGCGGACTCGATCGTCACCATGCAGGAGGCCTCCGGCGCGGTGCCGTGGACGCCGGGCGGCCACACCGACGTGTGGAACCACGTCGAGGCCGCGATGGCGCTGGTCGCGACGGGCCGGCACGAGGCCGCCGACCGCGCCTTCGACTGGGCCTTCGCCCTGCAGCGCGCCGACGGCTCCTGGCCGCTCAAGGTCGAGCAGGGTGTCGTCACCGACGCCAGCGGCGACAGCAACGCGACGGCGTACGTCGCCGTGGGGGTGTGGCACCACTGGCTGGTCCGGGGCGACCGCGGCTTCGTGCAGCGCGCCTGGCCGCACGTCCGCCGCGGGCTGGACTGGGTGGTGTCCCGGCAGCTGCCGTTCGGCGGTGTCGCCTGGTCGCAGGAGTGGGCCGACGGGCACCCCGCCCAGGTCAACCAGGAGGCGCTGCTGGCCGGCTCCTCGAGCATCCACCACGCCCTGGGCGCGGGCCTGGCGCTCGCGACGCTGGTGGGCGACCCGCAGCCGGAGTGGGAGATCGCCGCCGGCCGGCTGGCCCACGCGGTCCGGCACCACCCCGACCGGTTCCTGGACAAGTCGACGTTCTCGATGGACTGGTACTACCCGGTGCTCGGTGGGCCGGTGCGCGGCGCCGCGGCCGAGGCGCTGCTCGCCTCCCGCTGGGACGACTTCGTGGTGCCGGGGCTGGGCATCCGCTGCGTCGACACCAACCCGTGGGTGACCGGAGCCGAGACCGCCGAGCTGGTGATGGCGCTGGAGGCGCTCGGTGACCACCAGCGGGCGCTGCGCCTGCTGGCCGACGTCCAGCACCTGCGCGAGGACGACGGTCGCTACTGGACCGGCTGGGTCTTCGGCGACGACGTGCACTGGCCGGTCGAGCACACGACCTACACCGCCGCCGCGATGGTGCTGGCGGTCGACGCGCTGTCGGACACCACGCCCGGCGCCGGGATCATGCGCGGCGAGCCGCTCACCGTGCTCCCCGAGCTCGGGCTCGAGTGCGGCTGCGACGCCGGCGTCGACCGCTGGTCAGGTCACGGTGTCGCCGGCGTCCCCACCGACCCGGCGTAGCACCCGCATCGACCCCAGCGCCTCGACCTCGGCGAAGTCCCCGCTGTCGAGCGCCCTCCGGTAGACGTCGTACGGCGGCCGCCCGCCGTCGGCGGGGTCGGGGAACACGTCGTGGATGACCAGCAGCCCGTCGGCCATCAGCCAGCGGGCCCAGCCGTCGTAGTCCGCGTGGGCGTGCACCTCCGCGTGGCCGCCGTCGACGAACACCAGCGACAGCGGGGTGCGCCACAGCGCGGAGACGGTCGTGGAGTGCCCGACGACGGCGACGACGTGCCGCTCGAGGCCGGCGCGCCGGATCGTCTCCCGGAAGCGGGGGAGGGTGTCCATCAGCCCGGTCGCGGGGTCGACCAGGGTGGGGTCGTGGTGCTCCCAGCCGGCCTGGTTCTCCTCCGAACCGCGGTGGTGGTCGACGGTGAGCAC
>JAUILS010000189.1 GCA_030432975.1 Actinomycetes bacterium | reverse complement strand
TCGCCCAGCCGCTTGCCGCGGGTGTTGAGCATCGATGAGAGCAGCGCGACCGAGCCGCTCAGGCCGTAGATCTCCACGACGCCGACCAGCGCGCGCACGAAGGAGTGCTGGAAGCTGGTCGGCCCGCCGTCGTCGCGCACCGTGCGCAGCCCCATCGCCATCTTGCCCAGCGAGCGCCCGCGGCTCAGCGTCTCCATCGCCGTCGGGAAGCCGATCAGCACCGCCATCAGGCTGCCGATCAGGCCGATCCGCAGCACCGCCTCGTCGACGGGGAGGGTGATCGTGAGTGCCACCCACATCGTCAGCAGCAGCAGGGTCACGGTGATGACGACGTCGATCAGCGCCGACACGATCCGGTGGCCGAAGCTGGCGGCGGGCAGGTCGAGGGCGACGGCCTCGCCGGTCACGAGGTCGTCGTCGGTGAGCGAGGCGTAGCCGGACATCCCCGCAGGGCCGGCCGGTGGGCCCGAAACGCTGGCAGCCATCGCCGGCCAGCATAGGCTTCTGGGCGTGGATCTGGACGCGTATGTGCAGGCGCACCTGCCCGAGTGGCGGCGCCTCGAGGAGCTGGCCGCGCGCGGATCCCTCACGGGCCCGGAGGCCGACGAGCTCGTCGACCGCTACCAGGCGGTGGCCACCCAGCTGTCGGTGGTGCGCGCCCAGGCGCCCGACGGGGCCGTCATCGCCTACCTCTCCGCCCTGCTCGCGCGCACCCGCAACCGCGCCGCGGGCACCCGGACCACCGCCTGGTCGGAGGTACGCCGATTCCTGGTCGCCCGCTTCCCGGCGGCGCTCTACCGGCTCCGCTGGTGGTGGCTCGGCACCCTCGCCGCCAACGTCGTCGTGACGGCGGTGCTGATCGTCTGGCTGCTGCAGCACCCGGCCGTCGAGCAGTCGCTGCTCACGCCCGAGCAGGTCGACCAGCTGGTCAACGAGGACGTCGAGGGCTACTACAGCGAGTTCGCCGCGTCCCACTTCGCGCTGTCGGTGTGGGTCAACAACGCCTGGGTGGCCGGGCTCTGCCTGGCTCTCGGCGTGTTCGGGCTGCCGGTGGTCTATGTGCTGTTCCAGAACATCCTGAACCTGGCGATCATTGGCTCGATCATGACCCGGCACGGCCACGGCGGGCACTTCTGGGGGCTGATCCTGCCGCACGGGCTGCTGGAGCTGACCGCCGTCTTCGTCGCGGCCGGGGTCGGCCTCCGGCTGTTCTGGTCGTGGGTCGCGCCGGGCGACGTGCCCCGGGTGCGCGCGATCGCCCACGAGGGGCGCACCGCCGGCACCGTGGCCCTCGGGCTGGTGCTCGTGCTCTTCGTGAGCGGCATGATCGAGGGTTTCGTGACCCCCTCCCCGCTGCCGACCTGGGCGCGGGTCGGCATCGGCATCCTGGCCGAGGCGGCGTTCCTGGCCTACGTGTTCGTCCTCGGCCGGTCGGCGTACCACCGCGGGGAGACGGGTGACCTCGACGCCTCGCTGCTCGAGGACCGGGTCGCCACCGCCGCCTGACCAGCAGCGGCCGGCTAGAGGCGGCCGGCGGCCTTGAGGGCGAGGTAGTGGTCGGCCAGCGCCGGGGGGAGCTGCTCGGCGTCGGCGTCGACCACCGCCACCCCCAGCGCCGCCAGCAGGTCGAGGGTGTGCCGTCGCCGGGCGAGGCCACGCTCGGCGGCGGCAGCGGCGTAGACGTCGCTGACGGTGTCACGGGTCTCGGCCAGCTCGGTGAGCGCGGGGTCGCGCACCGAGGCGAGCACCACCTGGTGGTGCCGGGTGAGTGCAGGCAGCACCGGGAGCAGACTCTCCTCGATCGCGGCCGGCTCGAGCGGGGTGAGCAGCACCAGCAGCGCGCGCTGCCTCCCGAGCCCGGCCACCGCGCCGGCCAGGCCGCTCCAGTCGGCCTCAGCGATGACCGGCTCGAGGTCGGCCATCACGTCCTGCAGCCGGGCGGCGACGTCGCGGGCACCGGCCGACCGCAGCCGGGCGCGCACAGTGCGGTCGCCCGCCAGGAAGTCGACGCGGTCACCGGCTCGTGCGGCGAGGGCCGCCAGCAGCAGGGCGGCGTCCATCGCCGAGTCGAGCCGCGGGACACCGGCCACGCGGCCGGCGGAGACGCGGGAGGTGTCGAGCACCAGCACGACGCGGCGGTCCCGCTCGGGCTGCCAGGTGCGGACCACCACCGACCGGCTGCGGGCCGACGCGCGCCAGTCGATCGAGCGGACGTCGTCGCCACGGACGTACTCCCGCAGCGAGTCGAACTCGGTCCCCTGGCCGCGCACCCGGACGGCCGCGCGGCCGTCGAGCTCGCGCAGCCGGGCCAGGCGCGAGGGCAGGTGCTTGCGCGACTCGAACGCCGGCAGGGCGCGCACCCGGCCGGGGAGGTCGAGGGTCGCCAGGCGGGCGGCCAGGCCGAGCGGCCCGCGACAGCGCACCGTGACGCCCGCCGCCCGCAGGTCGCCGCGGCGGCGGGGGAGCAGCGCGGTGGACACCACGACGCGGTCGCCCGGGCTCAGCCGCAGCCGGTGCCGGTTGTCCGTGGCGCCGGCGGTCGGCTGCCAGGCGTCGCGCAGCAGCGCGGCGACCCGGCGCCGGCCGGTGTTCTCCACCAGCAGGTCGCTGCGGGACGGCTCGCCCAGCCGGACGGCCGCCGGGGGCCGTCGGGTGAGCGCGAGCGTGGCCGGCCGGGGCGCGAGCGCCAGGTCGATCAGCACCAGCAGGGTGACGACGAGCAGCCACATCCACACCGTGCCGAGGCCGGGTCGGAGCACGACCGGGACCAGCCCGAGCAGGAGCAGCAGCGGGACGCGGCCGGTGATCGCCATCAGCGCCACCCGCCCGCTCGTCGTCGGGGCCTCGGTGTGGTCATCGCGGCACCGGCACCGCCGCCAGCGCCGACGACAGCACCTGGCCCACCTCGACCCCCTCCAGCTCCGCCTCCGGCCGCAGCCCGAGCCGGTGGGCCAGGGTCGCCTGGGCGAGCGCCTTCACGTCGTCGGGCGTGACGAAGTCGCGACCGACCAGCCACGCCCACGCCTGGCTCGCCCGCAGCAGCGCGGTCGCCCCGCGCGGGCTGACCCCCAGGCTGAGCGACGGCGACTCGCGGGTCGCGCGCGCCAGGTCGACGACGTACGCCGTCACCTCGGGCGAGACCTGGACTGCTCGTGCGGCGGCCTGCCCGGCGGCGATGTCGGCCGGCCCCGCGACCGCCCGGACGCCGGCCGCCGTCACGTCGCGGGGGTCGAACCCGTCGGCGTGCCGCCGGAGGATCTCCATCTCCTGCTCGCGTGGTGGCACCGGCAGCGTCAGCTTGAGCAGGAACCGGTCGAGCTGCGCCTCCGGGAGGGGGTAGGTGCCTTCGTACTCCACCGGGTTCTGGGTCGCGGCGACCAGGAACGGCCGGGGCAGGTCGCGGGTCACGCCGTCGACGGAGACCCGGCCCTCCTCCATCGCCTCCAGCAGCGCCGACTGGGTCTTGGGCGGGGTGCGGTTGACCTCGTCGGCCAGCAGCAGGTTGGTGAACAGCGGCCCCTCCCGGAAGGAGAGCTCGCCGCGGTGGGAGTCGATGACCATCGAGCCGGTGATGTCGCCGGGCATCAGGTCGGGGGTGAACTGCACTCGGGTCGACTCGACCGACAGCGAGGCCGCGAGGGTGCGCACGAGGAGGGTCTTGGCCACTCCGGGCACGCCCTCCAGCAGCACGTGGCCGCCGCAGAGCAGGGCGACGAGCAGCCCGGAGACCGCGGCGTCCTGGCCGACCACGACCTTGGCCACCTCGGCGCGGACGGCGGCCAGCCGCTCGCGTGCCGGGTCGGCGGCCGGGGTGGGGGCGGGCTGGGGGGTGGGGTCGCTCATGGGCGGCGTACCTCTCTCTCGAGCGCGGTGAGCCGGGTGGCCAGCTCGACCAGGTCGCGGTCGGTGGTGGGGGGCGGGGACAGGGGGGACAGCAGGGCGTCGAGCTCGGGGCGCGGCCGGTCCAGCCGGGCGGCCAGCACCTGGGCCAGCGCGGCGGGGTCGGTGTCGTGGGGGAGGGCCAGCTGCTCGGCGAGCCGGCCGCGCGTGGCGTCGCGCAGCACCGCCGCGGCATGCGGCCGGTCACGGCTCTTGCGGTAGAGCCGGCCATGGCTCTGGGTCGACTCGATCGCCGTGACGGTCACCGGCAGCGGCTCGGAGACGAGCGGACCGAGCCGGCGACCGCGCCAGAACATCGTGCCGACCACCACGAGCGCCAGCAGCCACAGCGCCGGCTCGACCCAGTCGGGCACCAGCTCGCCGACGCCGAGCGCGTCGCCGGCGGCGACGTCGGCCGGGTCGGGGACGTACCACACCAGCCGGTCGTGGCCGCCGAGCAGCCGCAGCGCGACGGCCGCGTTGTCGGCGTCGGTGATCGCGCCGTTGGTGAGGATCACCGGGGCGCCCAGCAGCGTCAGCCGCCGGTCGGGCTGGGCGAGGAGGAAGCCGCCGTCGCCGGGGAAGCAGCCCTGCGGGGAGGGGTACGCCGTCCCCTGGAGCCCCTCGATGCGCAGGCCGGCGAACAGCGGGTCGTCGCAGCCCGCGGGCAGGCCGTCGCCGAGGTAGCTCGGCGTGCCCTCCACGTTGGCGAGGGCGCGGGCCACCGACGGCCCCGGCTCGGCGACCACGAGCGTCGCGCCGTCCAGGTGGATGCGCAGCCGCTCGGTCGTGGTGCCGCCGAGCTGGCCGGCCGAGGTGACCAGGACCGTGGTGTCGGCGTCGAGAGGCTGCTCGTCGAAGGCCGCCGCGGAGCGGACCACGACCACGTCGACGCCCTGCTGCTCGAGCACGCGGCGCAGCGCCTGGGCACCGGTCCGGTCGGGGTTGTCGGGGTCGAGCGAGGCACTGGTCACCGCGCGACCGCTCAGCAGCGTGAACGCCGCCACGCTGAGAAGCACCACCAGGGAGACCAGCACGGGCGTGCGGTAGCGGCGTGCGGTGGCGGTCGCGGTGCTCATCGGGCACCCGCCAGGCTCTCGTCGAGGGCCAGCACGGCCGCGGCCTGGTCCCGCTCGGCCGGCCGGTCGCCGTACAGCACGAGGTCGAAGAGCAGCGCCGCCCGCGCGACCTCCTCGCGGCGGTCCGGGAAGGCGGCCTCCAGCGCGGTGGCGACCTCGTGGGCGGTGGCCGCCGGCAGGTCGTCGAGCCGGCCGCGCTCCACCTGGCCCGCCGCCACCGCGCGGTAGCCGTCGACGACGGCGTCGTCCCAGCGCTCCTCGGCGAACGCCGCCCGGGCCCGGCGCCGCAGCTCGTCGGCGCTGACAGCGGGGTCGTCGAGCACCGGACGCGCGGCGCGCACCGCCCGGCGGTTGGTGCGCGCGCGGGTGATCAGCAGGACCAGCGCCAAGGCCAGCAGCGCGAAGACCAGCAGGGAGAGGAGCGTGACCAGCGGTCCCATCGAGGCCGCGCCCTCGACCGCGCGGCTCAGGGTCTCCTCGATCCAGGCCCAGAGGCGCGAGAGGACGCCCTCGCGTTGGTACTCCGGGTCGAGCAGCTCACGGCGCAGCCAGCCGCGCGCCTCGTCCGGCGACGGCGTGAGCGGTGGTTCCGCGAACCGCAGGGTCACCGAGCCAGGACCCCCGCCTGGGCGAGCAGCTCCATGTCGTAGGCCTCCTTGCGGATGCGCTGGTCGACGTACTGCAGGCAGGTGACCGCGGCACTGAACGGCGCGGTGAACGCCGAGGCGAGCACCGAGGCCAGCGCCTGGGCCGCGACCGAGACCAGCACGGCCGTCTGCGGGTCGGGCACGGCCGCCGAGGCGACGGCGCCGACCAGGCCGAGCGGCAGGCTCAGCACGTTGCTCGCGACGCCCGTGACCAGCACGGTGAGCAGGGCGATGCCGAACGTGCGCCAGAACTGGCGGCGGGTGAGCGTCCAGCCGCGGCCGATCGCGCCGAACACGCCGACGTCCTCGAGCATCAGCGGCGGCACGGCCAGATAGCTGACCCGCACCCACACGAAGACCCACAGCGGCACGAAGACGAGCAGCAGGCCGAAGAACAGGCCGAGGATCGTCCCGACGTCACCGCCGTTGATGATCGGCAGGACGACCAAGAGGGCATACGCCCCGAACAGCGCGAGCCACATCACGCCCAGCGCCAGCGAGAGCCCCACCAGGCGCCAGCGGCGGCCGTGGGTGGCGGCCCAGGCCTCGCCGAGGGTCATCCGCCGGCCGACCGCGGCCGCGGCGGTCACCTGGGTGACCATGCCCGTCACGAAGATCAGCCCGAACCCCGACAGCAGCGAGGCCGTGATGAGTGACACCATCGGCGCCGCCGCGAGGAGGAACTCCCTCGGCGTGGTCATGCCTGAGGTATCGGCGGCGCCGAAGGTGCTCGGGTCGAGTAACGTGACGTCGGTCAGCAGGGCGAGTGCCGCGGTGACCAGCACCGGCAGCAGCATGCTGAAGGCCGCGACCAGGACAGCGGAGCCCACGGTGGCCGTCGGGTTGACCCGGATGATCTTGAACGCCGCGCCGTAGATGTCGCCCAGCGTCAGCGGTCGCAGGGGTACGGCGCCCGGCTTGTGGGCGGCGCCCCATCCCGGCGGGGGACCGGGGACGGGCGGTGGCTGGCCCCATCCGCCGCCGGCGGGCGGGCCGCCGGGGGGCAGGCCGACGGGGGGCGGCGCC
>JAUILS010000188.1 GCA_030432975.1 Actinomycetes bacterium | reverse complement strand
CAGTCGCTTCACCCCGACGACTGGACGTGGGGCCAGGTGCACCGGCTCGACCTGGTCGAGGGCACCCTCGGCGAGTCCGGCGTCGGGCTGGTCGAGGAGCTGGTCAACCGCACCGGCTACCGCGCGTCCGGCGGCGGGAGCATCGTCAACGCCACCTCGTGGGACGCCGCCGAGGACTACACCGTCACCGCCGCGCCCTCGATGCGGATGGTGGTCTCGCTGGCCGACTTCGACGACTCACGGTGGGTCAACCTCACCGGCGTCTCGGGTCACCCGGGGAGCAGCCACTACGTCGACCAGACGGACCTCTTCGTCGAGGGCGCGACGCTGCCCTGGGCGTGGACCGCGGAGGCCGTCGCGAGCGCGGGGGAGGACACCCTCACCCTCCAGCCGCCGGGGGAGCCAGCGGCAGGCGGATGACCCCCTCGGGGGTGGCGGCGTGCGTCACCGGACGGTCGTGCGGCTCGACGGGCAGGTCGACGCCCACCTCGTCGGCATAGAGGAGCACACAGGTGAAGGTGCCGACCGGCACCCGGGCCAGGGCCTTGTCGTAGCAGCCGCCGCCCTTGCCGAGCCGGACGCCTCCGGGGGAGACGGCGAGCCCGGGCACCAGCACCGCGTCGGGGGTGGCGACGGCGTCGGCGCCCAGCGGCGGCGCCACCGGCTCGAGCAGGCCGAACCGCGCCGGGGCCAGCGACCCGGGCCCGTGGTAGGGCGCCCAGTCCAGGTCGAGACCGCCGCGCGCGAGGCTGCCGACGGTGACGGGGAGCAGCACCCGCTTGCCGGCGTCGAGCAGCCGGTCGAGCAGCACGCCGGTGCCGGGCTCGTGCCCGATCGACACGTACGCCGCCACCGTGGCCGCCCGGCGTACCTCCGGCTGGGCGAGCAGCACCTCGGCGATCCGCTCCGCCGCGAGCCCCACCTCGGCGAGCCCGAGGCGCCTCCGCGAGGTCTCGAGACGGTCACGGACCGCAGTCTTTGCCACGGCGGGTTGTGACGTGTCCACGAAGCCAGCCTACGATCGAGTCATGGGTAGTGCAGGTTTGAACCAAGCGCGCGACAAGATGCTGGCGGCCGGGGTCGATCCCGCCGCGGTGGAGGTCTTCGCGCACTACTACCGGCTGCTCGAGCACGGCGAGACCGGGATGATCCCCGAGTCGTCGATCGAGCCCGTCGACATGCCGCTCCTGGCGGACGCGGAGGTCGACCCGGAGGTGGCCGCGGAGGCGATGCGGCAGACGGCGGTGATCAAGCTCAACGGCGGGCTCGGCACGTCGATGGGCATGGACCGCGCCAAGTCGCTGCTGTGCGTCCGCCGCGGGCTGTCCTTCCTCGACATCATCGCCCGCCAGATCCTGCACCTGCGGCAGCAGTACGACGCCACGCTGCCGCTGGTCTTCATGAACTCCTTCCGCACCAGCGAGGACACGATGGCGGCCCTGGCCCGCTACGAGGACCTGCCGGTCGAGGGGCTGCCGCTGGAGTTCCTGCAGAACAAGGAGCCCAAGCTGCTCGAGAAGGACCTCTCGCCGGTCTCGTGGCCGCAGGAGCCCGACCTCGAGTGGTGCCCGCCCGGCCACGGCGACCTCTACACCGCGCTGGTCGGCAGCGGGCTGCTCGACCAGCTGGTCGCGGCCGGCTACCGCCACGTGTTCGTCTCCAACTCCGACAACCTCGGTGCGGTGCCCGACGCCCGGGTCGCGGGCTGGTTCGTGTCGTCAGGGGCGCCGTTCGCCATCGAGGCGGTGCGCCGCACCGCGTCGGACAAGAAGGGCGGCCACTTCGCCCGCCGCAAGGTCGACGGCCGGATCGTGCTGCGCGAGACCGCTCAGACGCTGCCGGAGGACCTCGAGGCGCTCGCCGACCTCGACCGCCACCGCTACTGCTCGACCAACAACCTGTGGTTCGACCTGGAGGCGATGAAGGCGACCATGGAGGAGCGTCGCGGGGTGCTCGGCCTGCCGCTGATCCGCAACGTCAAGAACGTCGACCCGAGCGACCCGTCCACGCCGAAGGTGATCCAGATCGAGACGGCGATGGGCGCCGCGATCGAGATCTTCGAGGGTGCGCAGACGATCGAGGTGGGCCGCGACCGCTTCGTCCCCGTCAAGACCACCAACGACCTGCTGCTGCTCCGCTCCGACGTCTACGACCTCGGCAGCGACTTCGTGATGGACCGGCTCTCCGACCAGCTCCCCTACATCGAGCTCGACGGCGAGATCTACAAGCTGGTGGAGGAGTTCGACCGGCGCTTCCCCGAGGGCGCCCCGTCGCTGCGCAACGCCGATGCGTTCCGCGTCGACGGCGACTGGACCTTCGGCCGCGACGTCCGGGTCGTCGGCGACGTGAGCCTGGAGCGGCCCGACGGCGCCCAGCGCGTCGAGCCCGGCACCGTCCTCAGCTCGACCGACCTGGTCGACGAGGCCGTCGATGGCTGAGCCGATCGCGGTCGAGGAGCTCCTCGACCGCGTCCTCGGCACCATCGAGGAGCTGCCGCACTTCCCGCAGCCGCTGATGGACGCGCTCGGCCTGCCGGTCGCCGAGGACATCGTCGCCCCCATCGCGCTGCCCACCTTCGACAACTCCGCGATGGACGGCTACGCCGTGGTCGCGGCCGACGTCGAGGGTGCGTCCGCCGACGAGCCGGTGCGGCTCCCGGTCGTGGGCGAGATCGGCGCCGGCCAGGCCTCGCTGCTGGCGCTGTCTCCCGGCACGGTCGCCAAGATCATGACCGGCGCCCCGGTGCCGGAGGGCTGCGACGCGGTGGTGCCCTACGAGTGGACCGACCGCGGCGTGGCGCAGGTGGAGATCACCCAGGCCCCGGCGGTGGGCGCCCACATCCGGCCCGCCGGTGAGGACGTGAAGCCCGGCGACCTGCTGGTCGAGGCCGGCACCGTGCTCGGCCCGCGTCACCTCGGGCTGCTCGCCGCCGTCGGCATCGGCACCGTCCGGGTCCGGCCGCGGCCCCGCGTGGTGGTGCTCTCCACCGGCTCGGAGCTGCGCGACGCCGGCACCCCGCTCACCCACGACGCGATCTACGACGGCAACTCCTACCTGCTGGCGGCGGCGGCGCGGGAGGCCGGCGCCATCGCCTACCGGGTCGGCATCGTGCCCGACGACCCGCGCGCCTTCATGGACGCGCTGTCCGACCAGCTGGTGCGGGCCGACCTGGTCGTGACCTCCGGCGGCGTCTCGCAGGGCGACTTCGACGTCGTCAAGGAGGCGCTCTCGCCGCTCGGCACCGTGTGGTTCGGGCCGGTGAAGATGCAGCCCGGGAAGCCGCAGGGCTTCGGCACCGTGGGTGAGGACGACACCCCGATCTTCACGCTGCCGGGCAACCCCGTGTCGTCGTACATCTCCTTTCAGATGTTCGTCCTGCCCGCGCTGCGCAAGATGATGGGGCTGCGGCCCTACGTCCGGCCCACGACCGAGGCGCGGCTCACCAAGGCGTTCTCCTCGCCGCCCGGCCGGCGGCAGTTCATGCGCGGCACCTACGCCAACCGCACCGTCACCCCGGCGGGTGGACCCGGCTCGCACCTGATCGGCGACCTGGCCACCGCCGACTGCCTGATCGTCGTCCCCGAGGACCAGACGTCGGTGCTCGCCGGCGACCAGGTGCAGGTGCTGCGGCTCGACGAGGAGTTCTGATGGACCGGCTCACCCACGTCGACGAGACGGGCGCCGCGCGGATGGTCGACGTCTCCGGCAAGGCCGTCACCGCCCGCACCGCGGTCGCGTCCGGCCGGGTGCTGGTCGCGCCGCGCGTGGTCGAGCTGCTGCGCGGGGAGGGCGTGCCCAAGGGCGACGCCCTCGCGGTCGCGCGGATCGCCGGCATCATGGCCGCCAAGCAGACGCCGTCGCTCGTCCCGCTCTGCCACCCCCTCGCGATCTCCGCCGTGACCGTCGACCTCACCGTCGCCGACGACGGCGTCGACATCGTCGCGACCGTCTCGACGGCCGACCGCACCGGCGTGGAGATGGAGGCGCTCACCGCCGTCTCCGTGGCCGCGCTCACCGTCGTCGACATGGTGAAGGCGGTCGACAAGGGCGCGGTGATCACCGACATCTGCGTGGAGTCCAAGACCGGCGGCAAGTCGGGGGACTGGACCCGTGGCTGACTCAGCGGAGCCGGCGGCCGCGCTGACGGGGGCCGTCGTGGTGGCGTCCAACCGGGCGGCCGCGGGGGTCTACGCCGACGAGACGGGGCCGCTGATCCAGGCGTTCCTCACCCGGCTCGGGTTCGACTGCACGGCCCCGGCCGTGGTGCCCGACGGCGACCCCGTCGGGGCGGCCATCGCCGAGGCCGTGGCCGGAGGCGCCCGGGTGGTGCTCACCACCGGCGGCACCGGCCTCACGCCGACCGACCTCACGCCCGAGGCGACCCGCCCGCTGCTCGACCGCGAGATCCCCGGGATCGCCGAGGCCATCCGCGCCCACGGCGTCGCCCAGGGGGTGCCGTCCGCGGTGCTCTCCCGGGGCCTCGCCGGCGTCGCCGCCGGCTGCCTGGTGGTCAACCTGCCCGGCTCGAAGGGCGGCGTGAAGGACGGCCTGGCCGTGCTCGAGCCCTGGCTGGTGCACGCCGTCGAGCAGATCCCGGGGAGCGACCATTGACCCTCGGCTGGCCGGTGGTGCTCACCAGCGGTGACGTCCGGCTACGGCCGATCGAGATGCGCGACGCGGCGGCCTGGCGGGCCGCGCGGGAGCGCAGCGCCGAGTGGCTCCGCCCCTGGGATGCGACCGTCCCGCCCGGCAACGCCGCGCGGCCGGCCGGCTTCCGGGCGGTGGTGCGCACCCTGCGCGGCCACGCGCGTGCCGGGACGGCGTACCCGTTCGTGGTGGAGGTGGGCGGCGCCTTCGCCGGGCAGCTGAGCGTCAACAACATCGTGCGGGGGTCGGCGCAGTTCGCGTCGGTCGGCTACTGGCTCGACCGGGTGTACGCCGGCCGCGGGGTGATGCCGCGCGCCCTGGCGATGGCGATCGACCACTGCTTCGGCGCCGGCGAGCTGCACCGGATCGAGGTGGCGATCCGCCCGGAGAACTCCAACTCGCTGCGGGTCGTGGAGAAGCTCGGGCTGCGCGAGATCGGCTACGCGCCGCGCTTCCTGCACATCGACGGGGCCTGGCGCGACCACCGGCTCTACGCCGTGACCGTCGAGGAGTGTCCGGAGGGGATGCTGGTCCGCTACCTGCGGTCCCTCGAGTCACAGGAGTGATTTGCCGACACACCACTTGACATCCGCCTCAGCATGCGCAAGCGAACCTAGGCTGCGCTGCGTGGGCATTCCGCATGTGGACGTACTCCTCTTCGTCGGCGTCGCCGTCGCCTGGGCGATCTACCTGATCCCCAAGGCGATCCAGCACCACGAGCAGGCGACGCGCGACCGCGCGGTCGACCGCTTCTCCGACCGGCTGCGCGTGCTGGCCCGGCGCGAGCCGACCAGCGCCCGACAGGCCTCCCTCGTCGTGTCGGGCAGCAGCCCGGTCGCGACGACGACCCCGACCCGGGTGGCCGCGTCGCCGGCCGCCGAGGTCTCCCCGTCGGCGACCCGGGCGACCGTCACCGTGCAGACCGTCAGCGGGGCGCCCACCCCGACGGCTCCCGGCTCTTCTCCTGTCGAGATCCGTGCGGCGCAGGCGCGCCGTCAGCGTCAGGCCGCCCAGCGGGCGACCCGGCGCCGGCGGCGGGTCCTGGGCCTGCTGCTGCTCGCCCTGGCCGCGGTCGCCGGCGTCGCCGCGGGCGGCGTGGTCAGCTGGTGGTACGCCGCGATCCCCGGCGGCCTGCTGGTCGCCTGGCTGGTCGCCTGCCGGGTGATGGTCAAGGGTGAGCGCGCCGCTCGACGGCGTCCGCCGCGGGCCGTCCCGGCGTCCGACGCGGAGGCCGCGCCCGCCGAGGCCGTGCTCGACATGGACGAGACCACCGAGATCGCCCGCGTCGCGACCACCGAGCCAGGCATGTGGGACCCGGTCCCCGTCACCCTGCCGACCTACGTCGACCAGCCGGCCGCCGCCCGCACCGTGCGCGGTATCGACCTGGGCAGCGACGGCGTCTGGACCTCCGGTCACACCCAGGCCGACACCGCGCTGGCCCGGCGTGCCGACGCCGAGGCCGCCGCCGCCCGCGCCGCCGGCTCGCGCACCACCGGCTCGCGCGCCGACGGCAGCCAGGACGGCGAGGGCGAACAGCGCGCCGCCGGCGCCGCCGGCTGACGGGTTCTCGCCGAGGCGTCGCGGTTGTCGCGGCGGCGTGGGGACGTCTACTGGTGCGTACGGAGCGCCGGATGCGTCGTACGCACCAGTAGACATCCTCACCGGCGGCCGCCGCGCGGGACGTCATCCGCCCCGGTCGCTGGGGCGCGCGGTTCGCATGACGCAAGCGCGGTGACCCGGGCCGGCTCCGCGATAGCCGCCAGGGCTCGCCAACTGGTCCGCCCGGCGCTCAGGGCCGTGGGTCAGCGATCGCGCAGGGACGATCAGGCTGAATTGTCCGGACAGGTGTAGGTTCGCAGCATGACGGACAGCGTGGCGCGGCCCGAGGACGCGGCCGCGCGCAAGGACTACTGGGAGAACGTCCACACCGGCAAGGACGTCGACGGCGTCTCCTGGTGGCAGTCGGTGCCCGAGCTCTCGTTGGGTCTGGTCGACAAGGCCGGGGTCGCCAAGGACGCCGGCAT
>JAUILS010000187.1 GCA_030432975.1 Actinomycetes bacterium | reverse complement strand
ACAACGTGCGCGAGGCGCTGGAGATCTGCCGCACCGCCCGCACCATCCTCGGCGCCAACGGCATCTCGCTGGAGTACCCCGTGATCCGCCACGCCAACAACCTCGAGTCGGTGCTGACCTACGAAGGCACCGTCGAGATGCACACCCTGGTGCTGGGTCAGGCCCTCACCGGCCACGCCGCCTTCCGCTGACGGGCGTCGCCTAGGGTGGGAGCATGCGGCGGTTGCTCGGGACACTCGTGGCCGCAGCCCTGGCGCTCGGGGGGCTGGGGGCGTGCTCCTCGCCGCCCGACCCGACGCTGATCGCGTTCCTGCTGGGCAGCAACAGCTCTCCCCGATGGACCACGGCCGACGAGCCGTCCTTCCGCGACCGGGTCGACCTGACCTGCCCCGACTGTGAGTACGTCACCCGCAACGCCGCCGGCGACCCGGAGATGCAGCGGCGCCAGCTCGACGAGGTGCTCGAGCAGGGCGCGGACGTGGTCGTGCTCAATGCCGTCACCGCCGAGTCCGGCGAGGAGCTGGTGGTGCGTGCCGGCAGCGTGCCGGTCGTCGCCTACGACCGCTTCGTCGCGGGCGCCGACTACTTCGTGTCCTTCAACGCCTCCGCGACCGGCACCCTCGTCGCGCGCGCCGTCGTACGACGGGTGGGCAAGGACGCCTCGGTGCTCCTCCTCAACGGGGCCCAGACCGACGCCAACGGCGTGGCGATGAAGACGGCCGTCCACGAGGTGTTCGACGCGGCCGGGGTCGACATCGTCGCCGAGAAGGACCCGACGACCTGGTCGGCCGAGGAGGCGCAGACCTGGGTGACGGCGCAGCTCCGGCGCCACCCGCCCCGGACACTCGACGCGATCGTGGTCGGCAACGACACCCAGGCGACCGGGGTGGCGAAGGCGCTGACCGACGCCGAGGTGCCGGTGGCGGGGTGGCCCCTGGTCACCGGCCAGGACGCCAACCTCGACGCGCTCCGCCGGCTCGTCACGGGTCGGCAGACCCTGACGGTCTACAAGTCGTTCCCGCGCGAGGCGGAGCAGGCCGCCGACATCGCGGTCGCCCTGGTCACCGGGGGCACGCCGACCGAGACCACCCCGGTCGAGGGCGTGCCCGCCTACATCTTCCGGCCCCAGGTCGTCACCCTCGACAACCTCGCCGACACCGTGATCCGCGACGGCGTCGTCGACCCCGAGGAGCTCTGCTCCGGCCCGGTGCTGCGCCGCTGCGAGGAGGTCGGCCTGCGCTGAGCCGCGCGACCCGGACCCGCCTCAGCGGGGGTGGGCCGGCGGCAGCACCTCGCCCCGCGCGGCGAGCACGGCACGGAGCCGGTCGGGGTAGTTGGTGATCAGCCCGTCGACGCCCAGCGCGACCAGGGCGTCCATCGTGGCGGGGTCGTCGACGGTGTAGGGCACGACGTCGAGGCCGGCCGCGTGGGCGGAGGCCACCAGCTCCGGCGTGGTGAAGGGTCGGTACGCCGGGTCGGTCACCCCCGACGCGAACGGGTAGCCGTGCGACGGCGAGATCGCGTGGAACCCCTCGGCGGCGACCGCGGCGGCCAGATCGGGGAAGTCGTCGATGTGCGGGCCGCCGAGCCACGGAGAGGGGTCCGGCTTGCCGGCGCCGAGGTACTTCGGCGCGGCCAGCACGGTCAGCCGCAGCGCCGGCTCGGCAGCGCGCACCAGCCGCAGGCAGGTCCAGTCGAAGCTCTGCACCGAGACCCGGTCGACCAGCCCGGCCGCACGGACGTGGTCGACGACCACCTCGGCGAACCGCTCGCGCGGTGCGCTCTCGTGTGGGGCCAGCGCGTCGAACTTGGTCTCGATGTTGAACCGCACGCCGTCGGCACCGCGGTCGGCGACCAGCGCGAACACCTCGTCGAGGGTGGGGATCCGCGCGCCCGGCACGGGTGGGCGGTCGGCGTACGCCGGGAGCACGAGCGAGCCCGCGTCCAGCGTCTCCAGCTGGGCCAGGCTGAGGTCGGTCACCAGGCCGCCGACGTAGGGGTAGAACGGGTCGGGCTCGGCGGCGGGCCGCGTGTCGGCGTACTTCTCGGGCCCGAGCCGGCGGTCGTGCACCACCACCGGCACGCCGTCGAGGCTGACGTGCACGTCGAGCTCGAGCGTCGTCACGCCGAGCGCCAGCGCTCCCGCGAACGCCTCGAGCGTGTTCTCCGGCCACAGCCCCGCACCGCCCCGGTGCGCCTGCAGGTCGAAGGTGGTACGCCGGCGCACGCCCGGCCCGGGCTCCGCCCCCCGGCTCTCCGTCACAGCCCGAGGGAGCGGCCGATGATCTCCTTCTGGATCTCCGTGGTGCCGCCGTAGATCGTCTGCACCCGGGAGTCGAGGTAGGCCCGCGCGATGGGGTACTCGGTCATGTAGCCGTAGCCGCCGTGCAGCTGCAGCCCGCGGTCGACGAGCTTGACCTGGAGCTCGGTGGTCCACCACTTCGCCATCGACGCGGTCGCGGCGTCGAGCTCGCCGCGCACGTGCTTGGCGAGGCAGTCGTCGACGAAGACGCGGGCGATCCGCGCCTCGGTCGCCATCTCGGCGAGCAGGAACCGGTTGTGCTGGAAGCGGCCGATCGGGCGGCCGAAGGCCTGCCGGTCGCGCGCGTAGGAGACCGACTCGTCGAGCACCCACTCGCAGGCCGTGGCGGCGGAGACGGCCATCGACAGCCGCTCCTGGGAGAGGTTGGTCATCAGCTGCGCGAAGCCGGTGCCCGCCTGGCCGAGGAGGTTCTCCTTGGGCACGCGGACGTCGGTGAACGACAGCTCGGCGGTGTCCTGCGCGTGCTGGCCGATCTTGTCGAGGTTGCGGCCGCGCTCGAAGCCCTCCATCCCGCGCTCGACGACCAGCAGCGAGATGCCCGCGTGGCCGGCGTCGGGGTCGGTGCGGGCCACCACGACGACCAGGTCGGCCAGGATGCCGTTGGAGATGAACGTCTTCTGCCCGTTGAGGAGGTAGTGGTCGCCCTGGTCGACGGCGGTGGTGCGAATGCCCTGGAGGTCGGAGCCGGCGCCCGGCTCGGTCATCGCGATCGCCGCGATCAGCTCGCCGGAGCAGAGGCCCGGGAACCACCGGTCGGCCTGCTCGTCCGTCGCGCTCTGCAGGAAGTACGGCGCGATCATGTCGTTGAACAGCGGGAACGCGCAGCCGTGGATGCCCCGCGGCACCATCTCCTCGGCGATCACGGCGTTGAAACGGAAGTCGTCGACCCCGCCGCCGCCGAACTTCTCGGGCAGCTGGAGGCCGAGCAGCCCGTGGTCCCCGGCCTTGGCCCAGACCTCACGGTCCACCACGCCCGCCTCCTCCCAGCGGTCGTGGTGCGGCACGACCTCGCGGTCGAGGAAGGCGCCGACGCTGGCGCGGAACGCCTCGTGCTCGGGCTCGAACACCGTCCGGGGCGGGCGGGGGGCGGTCACGACACCATCTCCTTGACCTGGGCGACGAGGGCGGCGGGGTCCTCCCCGACGGGGCTGACCGAGAGGTGGGTGACGCCGGCCTCGCGGAAGGCATCCACCCGCTCGGCGACGTACGACGCGGGGCCGACGAGGTTGGCGGCCTCCAGCCAGTCGGCGGGCACCGCGGCGGCGGCGTCGCGGTGCTTGCCGTCGAGGTAGAGGTCCTGGATCTCCCGCGCCTCCCGCTCGTAGCCGAAGGCCTTCGCGACGTCGTTGTAGAAGTTCTTGCCGCGGGCGCCCATCCCGCCGACGTAGAGCGCGAACAGCGGGCGCACCAGGTCGAGCAGCTCCTTCGTCTCGGGACCCTCTCCGATCGCCAGCATGCCGCCGGCGCTCACCTGCAGCGGGGCCAGCCCGGGCAGCCGCTTCGCGCGACCGGCCGCGAGGGCCTCGCCCCACACCTGCCCCGCGCGCTCGGGATGGAAGAGGTGCGGCATCCAGCCGTCGGCGATCTCGGCGGTCTGCTCGACGCTCTTGGGGGTGAGCGCGGCGATGAAGATCGGCACCCGGTCGCGCTCGGGCCGGGTCAGGATCTTCAGCGGCTTGCCCAGCCCGGTGGCGGCGCCCTGCTCGCGGGTGAGCGGCAGGGGGTAGAGGCCCTCGTTGGTCAGCCTCTCGCGACGCAGGCCGCGCCGCACCAGGTCGACGATCTCGCGGGTGCGGGCCAGCGGCTTGTCGTAGGGCACCCCGTGGAAGCCCTCGATGACCTGCGGCCCCGACGCGCCCAGCCCGAGGATCGCGCGGCCCTCCGAGACGTTGTCTAGCCCGGCGACGGTCTGCAGCAGCGCCGCCGGGGTGCGGGAGTAGATGTTGAGGATCCCCGAGCCGATCTCGACGCGCTCGGTCTTGGCGGCGAGGTAGCCCATCAGGGTCGGGCCGTCGAAGCCGTAGGCCTCGGCCACCCAGACGCCGTCGAGGCCGGCCTGCTCCAGGGCGGACACCTGGTCGGCGGCCTCGCGCGGGTTGCCGGCGTACATCAGCGGGTGGAACAGCTTCACGGCGGCGACGCTAGCACCGGCGTCGGGGCACCCGGCTCAGCGTGGGTCGGGCATCGAGCCGAAGCTGCGGGAGCAGGAGGCGCCCTCGCAGTCGCGCAGGGCCTCCATCCGGCGGCGCATCTCCTCGAGCACCGGCAGATAGCTCGGGTCGGTGGCGACGTTGGTGACCTCGTCGGGGTCGAGCGCCCGGTCGTAGAGCTGCTCGAAGCCGTTGGTGACGTCGCGCCCGTAGGTGTAGCGGTCGGTCCGGGCGCCCCGGATCCGCCAGCTCTCGAACGCCGGCCGCGACATGCCGGTCTGGATCAGCTGGGTGTCGCGCCAGGTCATCGCCTCGCCGCGCAGCAGCGGGGCGAAGGACACGCCGTCGACGAGCCGCTCCGGCGTCGCCTCGGCGAGCTCGCTGATCGTCGGGGCGAGGTCGACCAGCGCGACCGGCATCCGCGACTCGGCACCGCCGTCGGCGTCGGGGATGCGCACCTGGTAGGGGATCGCCATCGACTCGCGGAAGATGTAGTTCTTGTGCGACAGGCGGTGCTCGCCGAGGAGGTAGCCGTTGTCGGACACGAAGAAGATGTAGGTGTTGTCCAGCTCGCCGAGCGCGTCGAGCTGGTCGACCAGCTCCTGGACGTTCTCGTCGGCGGCCTGCAGCGACTCGATGCGCGAGGTGAACCGCTTCTGCATCTCCTCGGCCGACACCTTCGGGCCCCGCGCCCCGAGGGGCTGGTCGGAGACGTCCTCCTCGTTGAAGGAGGCCTTGTCGAGGACCGGCAGCCGGGCGTCGGCGAGCGTGCCGCGGAAGCGCGGCGCCGCGACGGCGTACTCCGTCTCGCCGGTGCGCTTCTTGGCCCGGTGGGGGGCGTAGTTGGAGATCCAGACGAAGAACGGCCGGTCGCGGTCGAAGCCGTCGATGTAGGACCGGACGTACTCGTTGCTGATGTCGTCGACGTAGCCGCGGCGCACCACCGGGTCGCCGTCGTTGTAGAACCGCGTCGTCATGAAGTCGGTGCCGCCGATGTAGGGGTTCCAGTGGTCCCAGCCCTGCGGAGCGGCGTACTTCTCGTTGAAGCCGTTCATGTACTTGCCGGCCATGCCGGTCTGGTAGCCCGCGTCGTGCAGCCACCGGCCGATGGTGTTGTTGCGGTCGATCAGCGCGTGGTAGCCGCCGTTGGCTCCAGTGTTGTGGTGGACGCCGTTGTTCTGGCCGTACTGACCGGTGACCATCTCCGCCCGAGCGGGGCAGCACAGCGAGTGGGGCGAGAGGCCGTCGGTGAAGTCGATGCCGTGGCCGCCGACCAACCGCTGGGTGATCGGCATCCACTGCATGTCGTACGTCGCCTGGTCGTCGGTGCTGATCAGGATGATGTTGGGCCGCTCGTCGGGGAGCTCCTCGCGGGCCTGGGTCTGCGTCTGCGGCGCCGCGAGGGCCATCAGGCACGCCGCGGCGAGGAGGCCGGCGCCCATGCGGGCGAACGTCCCCAGACGCATGCGAGGCTCCCCATGGTGGATCGGTGGCGGACAGCAGAATCGGCCTCGGGCGGTCGTCGGTGACCGCCGGGCCGTGACCTCACGATAGCCGACCGGTGGGCGATCCACCGCTTTCCGGACCATCTCCCGGAGCCGGCCGCTGGTGGCCGTTCCAGGAGTCCCAGAGCGCGGCGTAGGCGCCGCCGGCGGCGACCAGCTCGTCGTGCGACCCGAGCTCGGTGATCCGGCCGTGCTCGACCACGGCGACCCTGTCGGCGTCGTGGGCGGAGAAGAGCCGGTGCGCGATCGCGATCACCGTGCGACCCTCCAGCACGGCTGCCAGCGAGCGCTCGAGATGGCGTGCCGCGCGCGGGTCGAGCAGCGACGTCGCCTCGTCGAGCACCAGCGTGTGCGGGTCGGCGAGCACCAGCCTCGCCAGCGCGACCTGCTGCGCCTGCGCGGCCGTGACCGGGTGCCCGCCGGAGCCCACCACGGTGTCGAGGCCGTCGGGGAGGGCGTCGACCCAGGGCAGCGCGTCGACGGCGTCGAGCGCCTGCCGGATGTCGTCGTCGTCCGCTCCGGGGCGGGCGGCCAGCGCGAGGTTCTCGCGCACGGTGCCGACGAAGACGTGGTGCTCCTGGGTGACCAGGGCGACGTGGCCGCGCAGGTCGTCCAGCGGCAGCGCCACCAGCGGTACGCCGCCCACGGTCACCGACCCGGCGTCGGGCGGGTGGATGCCAGCCAGGAGCCGCCC
>JAUILS010000186.1 GCA_030432975.1 Actinomycetes bacterium | reverse complement strand
AGAACGCCCGCGAGCGCCTGGAGGGCGACCGATGAGCCGACAGCCCCCCGAGCAGCAGGCCCCTCCCGTGCAGCGGCTGCGGGTCCGCTATGCCAAGCGCGGCCGGCTGCGCTTCGCCAGCCACCGCGACTTCTCGCGGGCCTTCGAGCGGGCGCTGGTGCGGGCCCGGCTGCCGATGGCCTACTCCTCGGGGTTCAACCCGCACCCCCGCATCTCCTACGCCGGCGCGGCGCCGACGGGGGCTGCCAGCGAGGCGGAGTACCTCGAGATCGGCCTCGCCGCGCGACTCGACCCCGCGGCCGCCCACGCGCTGCTGCGTGACGCGCTGCCTGAGGGTTTCGACGTGCTGGAGGTCGTCGAGTCACCCGGGGGGGCTCTGGCCGACCGGCTCCAGGCCAGCCGCTGGCGGATCGAGCTCGACGCCGATCCCGCCGCCTGCCGCTCCGCGGTCACCGCCTTCCTCGCCGCCGCGGAGGTGCCCGTGCAGCGGATGACGAAGAAGGGCCTGCGCGACTTCGACGCCCGCGCGGCGGTGCTCCGGCTCGAGGAGGCCGAGCCGGGTGGCGCGGCCGGTGGGCCGGAGGGCCGGGTCGTGCTCGAGGTGTGGCTCCGCCACCAGGAGCCGGCCGTGCGCCCCGACGACGTGCTCAGCGGCCTGCGCGGTGTCGGAGGGCTGCCGGAGGGGCCGGCGCCGCGGGTGACCCGCCTCGCCCAGGGTCCCTGGGACGAGGCCGGGCAGCAGGTCGGCGACCCGCTGGCCTGACGTCGAAGGAGCCGCCTGCCTCGCGCGCCGATGGGAGGGTCACCACCGGGCTGTGCCATACTCACCACGGCTGGTGTGCGGCCCCGGTCACACCTTCCTCGCAAGGGGGCCAGCCCGACGACGTTCTCGCCACATCCGTGTCCGCACGGGTGGGCACGGCGGGCACAGGTCGTCACCAGACCGCGACGCGGCCCCGCCCGGTGTCGGTGACAGCGACCCCGGCTGGCGTTCCCCGGAACGCCGGGCCCAGCGACCGCGGCAGGTGAGGGCTCTGCGCTCGGTGACGCACAGCGGAGGGTGTCGCCGCCACCGAAGGCTTTGCGTGTCGCCCGAGCGGCGCACGCCGACACGACCCGACGGGTGACGTCAGGGTCAGAGGAGCACCATGGTCGACGACCAGGTCAACGACACCACTCAGACGTCCGGCCAGACGGCGGGCGACGCGGCCGGGTCATCCGGCCCGGACGAGCAGCCGAGCGCCCCGCGGCGCCGCAGCTCGCGCGCGAGGAAGGCGACGTCGGAGTCGGCCGACACCGCAGGCGCGGAGGCCGAGGCCAAGCCCGTCCGCAAGCGGGCGGCCAAGGCGACGGCGTCGTCTGCGGAGCAGCCGGCCGACGCGTCGGCGGAGCAGGCCGCCGACAAGCCCGCCAAGAAGTCCGGCACCAGGGCCGGCAAGAAGACCACGAGCAAGAAGGCCGCGTCCGCCGCAGCCGATGCCGACGCGGGCACGGCCGACGCCGCTGCCGCGACGAGCACCCAGGCCGGTCAGAAGACTGCCAAGAAACCCACCAAGAAGACGGCCGGCAAGAAGTCCGCCACCACGAAGGCGGGCGACGACAAGGCGGGCGACGCGAAGGCGGGCGAGAAGAAGTCCGGCGAGAAGAAGTCCGGCAAGAAGTCCGGCGGCAGGGCGTCCGGTCCCCAGAAGACCGGCGCCCAGGAGTCCGGCGCCCAGGGCTCCGCGACCGCGCCGGGCGGCGGTGCTGCCGACTCCGGCGACGGCCAGGCCGACGGGGGAGCCGCGGTGCTGCCGGTCTTCCAGGCTCCCGAGGGCGGTTCCGGTCGGCGTACCTCCGGCAGGAGCCGCGCCAAGGCCGCCGACGAGTCTCCCGAGGACACCTCGTCCGACGCCGGCACACCGAGCGACGACGCCGGCTCCGGCGGGAGCGAGTCCGACGAGGGCGGGCAGCGCCGCCGACGCCGCCGTGGCGGCCGCCGCCGCCGCAAGAGCGGGGAGTCCGCCGAGGGCGCGGAGAGCCAGGAGACGGCGACCGCCGAGCCCGCCGCCGACGAGGGCGAGGGCGAAGGCGACGGGACCACCCGGCGTCGGCGCCGCCGCCGTCGGGCGGGCGAGGACGCCGGCGACGGCGCCGACGACCCCGCCAAGACCGTCACCCGGGTCCGGAAGTCTCGCAGCGCGGAGGACCAGATCACCGCGGTCAGCGGGTCCACGCGGCTCGAGGCCAAGAAGCAGCGCCGCCGTGAGGGCCGAGAGGCGGGTCGCCGCCGCGCCCCGATCGTGAGCGAGGCGGAGTTCCTGGCGCGCCGCGAGTCGGTCGAGCGGGTCATGGTCATCCGTCAGCGCGAGGACCTCACCCAGATCGCGGTGCTCGAGGACAAGGTGCTGGTCGAGCACTACGTCGCCCGCGAGTCGCAGACCTCGCTGATCGGCAACGTCTACCTCGGTCGCGTGCAGAACGTCCTGCCGTCCATGGAGGCCGCCTTCATCGACATCGGCAAGGGCCGCAACGCCGTGCTCTACGCCGGCGAGGTCAACTGGAGCGCCCTGGGCCACCCCGAGGGCCAGCCCCGCAAGATCGAGTCGGTGCTGTCCTCCGGGCAGACGGTGCTGGTGCAGGTGACCAAGGACCCCGTCGGCCACAAGGGCGCCCGGCTGACCAGCCAGATCAGCCTCGCCGGGCGGTTCCTGGTCTACGTGCCCGACGGCACCACCAGCGGCATCTCGCGCAAGCTCCCCGACACCGAGCGCAACCGCCTCAAGACACTGCTGAAGGAGATCGTCCCCGACACTGCCGGGGTGATCGTCCGGACCGCGGCCGAGGGCGCCTCCGAGGAGGAGCTCACCCGCGATGTCGAGCGGCTCAAGGCGCGCTGGGAGGACATCGAGAAGAAGGCCGCCACCAAGGGCGCCGGGGCGACGCTCCTCTATGGCGAGCCCGACCTGACGCTCAAGGTCGTCCGCGACCTGTTCACCGAGGACTTCACCAGGCTCGTCATCGAGGGTGACGACGCGTGGGACACCGTCCAGGGGT
The DNA here is from genome assembly GCA_030432975.1 of Actinomycetes bacterium. Classification (GTDB taxonomy): domain Bacteria; phylum Actinomycetota; class Actinomycetes; order Propionibacteriales; family Nocardioidaceae; genus Nocardioides. The sequence goes on along the minus strand of JAUILS010000186.1, from coordinate 3,648 downwards.
ACGTCGCCCACGTGGCGCCCGACCTCGAGGCGCGGCTGGAGCGCTACGAGCGCCGCGACTCCGGCCCCGACGTCTTCGCGACCTATCGCATCGACGAGCAGATCGCCAAGGGACTCGACCGCAAGGTCTGGCTGCCGTCGGGCGGGTCGCTGATCATCGACCGCACCGAGGCGATGACGGTCGTCGACGTCAACACCGGCAAGTTCACCGGCTCGGGCGGCAACCTCGAGGAGACCGTCACCAAGAACAACCTCGAGGCCGCCGAGGAGATGGTCCGCCAGCTCCGGCTGCGCGACATCGGCGGGATCATCGTCATCGACTTCATCGACATGGTCCTGGAGTCCAACCGCGACCTGGTGCTGCGCCGTCTGGTGGAGTGCCTGGGCCGGGACCGGACGCGCCACCAGGTCGCGGAGGTCACCTCGCTGGGTCTGGTCCAGATGACCCGCAAGCGGATCGGCACCGGGCTCCTCGAGGCGTTCAGCCAGACCTGCGAGCACTGCCACGGCCGCGGCCTGACGGTGCACGAGCTCCCGGTCGAGCCGAAGCGCAACGACGACGAGCCGCGACGCGGCCGGCGCGGCCGCAACCGCAACCGGTCCGCCGAGACCCCGGCCAAGCCGGTGCCGTCGCCCAAGGACGTCGCCGCCCACGCCCGGCCCGCCGAGGCGGAGGAGTCTGCCGCGGACGCGGACGAGTCGGCGGCCGAGCCCGAGGCCACCGCGCCTGAGCTCACCGAGCCCGAGACCACCGAGCCCGGCACCGCCCAGCTCGAGGCTGCCGATCTCGAGGCTGCGGAGCCCGAGACCGCGGAGCCCGAGACCGCGGAGCCGCAGGCCAGCGAGCCGGAGACCAGCCAGCACGAGGCCAGCGGGCCCGAGCACGAAGCGGGAGACGCCCCGGCGGCCGACGTGGCCCAGGACGCGCCCGACGAGCCCATCGCCGACGAGCAGCCCGCCGCCGACGAGCAGCCGGCCGAGGAGCCGGCCGCCCCGGTGGTGGTGACCCGGTCCCGCCGTCGCAGCGCGAGCCGCCCGGCCGGTCCGCCGCCGCTGTCGCCGTCCGGCGACGTCGGCGCCCCTGCGGCCGACGGGGCCGTGGAGCCCGGCACGGCCGAGGTCGAGGGTGCGCTGGCGGGCGTGGACGAGGCAGCCGAGGAGCCCTCGACGGTGGAGCACGTGCCGATCAAGCGCAAGGGCGCCCGCAAGCGCTGACGGCGGCCTCCGGGCGCCCGCCCGGCCGGCGCGTCGACGCGTCCCGCCCGTCCGGTCCACACCGATCGGTCCCGACCGGACCGACCTGATGGCCCGAACGGGGGGTTCGGGACTAGTTCCCCCACGCGGACCCCGAGCCCGCTCCTACGGTGACGGCATACGTCTCGTCTCCTGATGGAGGAAGCTGTGTCTGTCGCCTCTCGGTCCGCCCGTCTCGGTGGCCTCGTCGCCGCCGTGCTCACGGTGGTGCTCACCGTCGCGGGGCTCGGTGCCCCCGCGTCGGCGGCCACGCTGACCGCCCCGACCAACCTCGCCCCCACCTCCGGGTCGTTCGCCAGCAACCCGACGCTCTCGTGGGACAAGGTCCCCGGCGCGACGAAGTACTCCGTGCAGGTGTCGGGCGCCTCCGACTTCGGCAGCGTGCTCTGGTCGTGGACGACGGTCAACAACGCGGCCGTCCCGAAGGCGACGCTGCCGGCCGGCCCGCTGTACTGGCGGGTGCAGGCCAAGGACTCGACCGATGTCGGCCCGTGGGCGCAGGGCAGCTTCACCCGGGCCGCCCTCGCGGTCCCGAGCGGCCTGAAGCCGGCGAACAACCACGTGTTCCCGCAGCCGACCGAGGCAGCCACGCTGTCCTGGGACTCCGCCGACGGAGCGAAGGCCTACCAGGTGCAGATCGCCAACGACACGGGCTTCACCCAGGTCGTGCGCACGATCACCACCCGCAACAACGCCGTGATCGCCCGCAACCTCCTCTACCGGACCTACTACTGGCGGGTGCGCGCCCAGCACACCTCCTCGATCTACTCCGACTGGACCAACGGCCGCGCCTTCTTCTACGGCAAGCTCGCCCAGCCCGCCCTGGTGGCGCCGGCCGACAACTCCTCGGTCGACGAGCCCGTGCTGGCCTGGGAGCCCGTCGGCGGCGCGGCGACGTACGAGCTGCAGGTGTCGACCTCCAACACCTTCACCACGACCCTGGTGTCGGTGAAGGGCCTCACCGCGAGCACCTACGCGCCCCCGACCAGCTTCGCCCGCGGCACCTACTACTGGCGCGTCCGCCCCATCGACGTCACCGGGCAGACGCCCACCTGGCAGTCGATGGCGGTGTGGCGCTTCACCCGCAGCTTCTCCGCCAAGGCCGGTCAGCAGTACCCCGCCGACGGCGCGACCGTGAGCGAGCCGCTGTTCTTCCAGTGGTCGCCGGCCCGCCAGGCGCAGTCCTACACCCTTCAGCTCAGCACGAGCGCGGGCTTCTCCTCGATCTACGACAGCTGCACGACCGCGCACACGACCTACGTCCCCGCGGCCGCCGGGGACTGCTGGCCCAACGCGAGCGGCACCTACTACTGGCGGGTCCTCGGCAGTGACGGGCCCGCGCCGCTGGGCAGCGGCAGCGCCCAGTCGTCCACCGGCCCCACCGTGCGCTCCTTCAGCTATCGGCCGACCCGGCCGGCGATGACCTCGCCGCTCTCCGGCTCGGAGACGGTGCCGACCTTCCGGTGGGAGCAGGTGCCCGGCGCCGCGCAGTACAAGGTGACCATCACCGGCCTCAGCGGCCAGGGGACCACGACCGCGCAGACCCGCGCCCTGTCCTACACGCCGCGGACCGCGCTGGCCACCGGCAGCTACCGCTGGCAGGTGCAGGCCGTGGGTCGCAGCGGCCAGCTCGGCGCGTCGTACTCCAGCGGCGAGCAGCCGACGTTCTCGGTGGCCGCGCAGCCCGCCGCCACGGCGTCGACCCCCAACCCGACCGTCGGGTCCCAGACCGGTCCGCGCTTCCCGGCCCTTTCGTGGACGCCGGTGGAGAACGCCGCGACCTACCGCGTCCAGGTGCGGCCGTCGGGCGGCTCGTCCTGGACCACGCTCCCGGACACCTACACCTACCCCGCCGGTGACGACGCGGCCTCCGCGTGGACGCCGGGCGGCTACCAGTGGCGGGTGTCGGCGTACGACGTCGACAGCGCGCTGCTGGCCACTTCCACGGAGCTCGGCTCGTTCACCATCACGCCCCTGAGCGGCAGCCCGTCGGGCCTCCGCGTGGCGATGACCGGCGAGGCCGCCGGCTCCAGCAGCACCTCCTGCGGCCGGTCGCTGCCGAACGACTGCCCCGACCTGCGGCAGACGCCGGTGCTGACCTGGAACGCCGACGCGGACGCCGTCTACTACCAGGTCCACCTCGCCAAGGACGTCGCGCTGACCAACCCGGTGAGCGGCTACCCGAAGGTCGTGGAGACCACCCGGCACGCCCCGACCGCGGCGCTCGCCGAGACCTTCGGCAGCAGCGCCTACTACTGGGCCGTGCAGGCCTGCCGCAGCTCCAGCGACTGCACCCCGGTGTCGGGCGCGACCAACGCGTTCTCCAAGACCTCGAAGAAGGTCGAGCCGCTGACCCCCGCCGATGGCGACACGGTCACCGAGAACGTGATCACGC
>JAUILS010000185.1 GCA_030432975.1 Actinomycetes bacterium | reverse complement strand
GGCGACGCCGACGACCTCGCCTCCCAGACCTGGCTGCGGGTGATGGAGGCCCTGGAGACCTTCGCCGGCAGCGAACCTCAGTTCCGGCGCTGGGTCGTCACCATCGCCCGCAACCTGCACCTCGACCTCGTGCGCCGGCAGTCGCGGCGACCGGAGGCCGTCGTCGACGACCTCACCGAGCTGGAGACCGGGTCGCATCCCGACGCCGCGCTCACGGTGGAGGAGCGGATGTCCACCGAGCAGGCGCTGCGGACGATCGCGAGCCTGCCACCGGCCCAGGCGGAGATGGTGATGCTGCGGGTCGTCCTCGGCATGGAGGTGGCGGACGTGGCGGCGGTCGTCGGCAAGCGCCCCGGCGCGGTCCGGGTCGCCGTGCACCGGGCGCTGCGCACCCTCGAGGAGCGGATGTCCAGACCACCCGACGCCGTCGATGTAACGCCCGAGCCCCCGTCGTCGTTCTCTGAGCACGATGCCTGACACGACACCGTTCCCCTCCGACGACCAGCCACTCGACCCGTGGCTGGCCGACCGGCTCGCCTCCGGGTCCGACGCGGACGTCCCCGACGCCCTCGCGGACCTCGTGGCCGCCGCCCAGGCCCCGGCCTCGGCGGACGAGCTGGCCGGTGAGGCGGCGCTGCGCGCCGCCTTCGCGGAGCACGGACCCGGAGGTGCCGCGTCCGGCGTGACTGCTGCCGACGGAGAAGGAAGCTCGATGCGATCCACCCGCCTGTCCACCAAGCTCGCCGCCGCTGTCGCGGTCGGCGCCCTGTCGTTCGCCGGCGTCGGAGCCGCCGCACTCACCGGCTCGCTGCCCGGCGTCAGCCAGGGCAAGCCCGCCGCGGAGGCGCTCGACGAGCCGACCGACGAGCCCACCGCGGAACCGAGCGACGAGCCGACGGAGGAGCCCACCACCGACCCGACCGACGAGCCGACCGACGAGCCCAGCGAGGAGCCGGGCGAGGACGGCAGCGAGGACGCCGACGGCGCGAAGAAGGGCCCCGACGCCACCGGCCCGGCGGCGTACGGCCTCTGCAACGCCTGGAGCAAGGGCGGCCTCTCGGACACCTCCACCGCCTACGCCAACCTGGTCGAGGCGGCCGGCAGCGAGGAGGGGATCGAGGCCTACTGCGCGACCATCGAGCACCCGGGCAACGGCCCGAAGGCCGACGACTCCGAGGAGCCGGCCAAGGACAAGGGCAAGAAGGACGACAACCCGGGCAAGAAGGACGACAACGCCGGCAAGAAGGATGACAACCCGGGCAACAAGGACGACAACCCGGGGAAGAAGGACGACAACCCGGGGAAGAAGGACGACAACCCGGGCAAGGGCGGCAAGCCCGACAAGCCCGCCAAGGGCAAGAAGGCCTGACCCATTCGTCGGGGCGGACCCCCTCCCGCCACCGACGACCCATCGGGGGATGCAGAGAGCCCCGGCCTGGCGCCAGCGCCACGCCGGGGCTCTCTTGTCTCACATGGTTGGCATTCGGACGCCCCATCAGTCACAATAGGGCTCACAAGTTCAGACCCGTCACATCGACGACCCCCTCACACCGAGGCGAGAACGCTGGGGAAGGCGCATCTCCGCGCCGGTGATGAAGGAGGTCCAGTGACCGCATCCACTGCCACGCGTGCCCAGACGCGGGGTGTGCTCTACGTGCACTCCGCCCCCTCGGCGCTCTGCCCCCACATCGAGTGGGCCGTCGGCGGTGTCCTCGGCGTTGCCTCGAGCATGCACTGGACGCCGCAGCCGGCACAGGCGCACAGCTATCGCGCGGAGCTCTCGTGGGCCGGCGAGGCCGGCTCGGCCGCCGCGATCGCGTCGGCGCTGCGTGGCTGGAACCACCTGCGCTTCGAGGTCACCGAGGAGCCGACGACGGGCACCGAGGGCGCCCGCTACTCCTACACCCCCGACCTCGGCGTCTTCCACGCCGTGACGGGCCTGCACGGCGACCTGATGATCCCCGAGGACCGGCTCAAGGCCGCCGTGGTCAAGGCATCCCTGGGCGAGACCACGCTGGTGGGCGAGATCGACAAGCTGCTCGGCAAGCCGTGGGACGACGAGCTCGAGACCTTCCGCCACGCGGGCGAGGGCGCCCCGGTGCGCTGGCTGCACCAGGTGGTCTGACCTCGCTCAGACGGTGCCGAACGCGACGGCGACGTTGGCGCCGCCGAAGCCGAAGGAGTTGTTGAGCGCGGCGATCTGGCCCTCGGGCAGGTCGCGCGGCTTGGTGGCGATGTCGAGCTCGACCTCGGGGTCCTGGTGGTCGAGGTTGATCGTGGGCGGCACCGTGCGGTGGTGCAGCGCCAGGATCGTGGCGATGGACTCCAGCGCCCCCGCGCCACCCAGCAGGTGGCCCGTCATCGACTTGGTGCTGGTGACGACCACGCGGTCGGCCTGAGCGCCGAGCGTGGCGTGGATCATCAGCCCCTCCGCGATGTCGCCCAGCGGCGTGGAGGTGGCGTGGGCGTTGATGTGGGCGATGTCGGACGGCGAGATCTCCGACTCCTCGAGGGCGCGCACGATGGCGCGGGCCCCGCCGCGGCCCCCGGGGTCCGGCTGGGCGATGTCGTGGCTGTCGGCGGTGATGCCGGCGCCGAGCACCTCGGCGTAGACCTTCGCGCCCCGGGCCCGCGCGTGCTCCTCGGACTCCAGGACCAGCACCCCGGCACCCTCGCCGAGCACGAAGCCGTCGCGGCCGGTGTCCCAGGGCCGGGAGACCGTCGTCGGGTCGCCGTCGTTCTTCGACAGCGCCATCATGTTGGCGAACGCCGCCATCGGCAGCGGGTGGACCGCCGCCTCGGTGCCGCCGGCCAGCACGATGTCGGCGCGGCCGAGCCGGATCTGGTCGACGGCGAGGGCGATGCCCTCGTTGCCGGAGGCACAGGCGGACACCGGGGTGTTGACGGCGGCGCGGGCGCCGACGAGCAGGCTGATGTTGGCCGCCGGGGCGTTGGGCATCAGCATCGGGACGGCGAGCGGAGAGACCCGCCGCGGGCCCTTCTCCTTCAGCACGTCGTAGTTGTCGAGAAGCGTGGTCACGCCGCCGATGCCGGAGGCGACGGCGACGCCCAGCCGGTCGCCGTCGACCTCCGCGTCGGCCAGGCCGGAGTCGGCCCAGGCCTCCATCGCGGCGACCATCGCGAACTGCGAGGAGCGGTCGAGCCGGCGGGCCTTGACCCGCTCGAGGACCTCGGTCGGCTCGACGGCCACCCGGCCGGCGATCTTGACCGGCATCTCCTCGACCCACGGGTCGTCGAGCCGGCGTACGCCGGAACGGCCGGCCACCATCGACTCCCAGGTGCTGGCGATGTCACCCCCGACGGGGTTGGTGGTGCCCATGCCGGTCACGAAGACTCTGGTGCGGCTCATTGCTCATCCTCACGTGCTCCGGCCGGGTCGGCCGGGATCCAAGGGGGCGCCGGCGACGGTGCCGCCGGCGACCCCGAACGGGTGGTGGTGTCGGCCCGCAGGCCGACGCGGTCAGCCCCCGGGTGGTCGACGCTACGTCGTCAGCTCTGGGCGTTCTCGATGAACGCCACCGCGTCGCCGACGGTCTTGAGGTTCTTGACCTCGTCGTCGGGGATGGAGACGCCGAACTTCTCCTCGGCGGCGACGACCACCTCGACCATGGAGAGCGAGTCGACGTCGAGGTCGTCGACGAACGACTTGTCGAGCTGGACGTCGTCGGCGTCGACGCCGGCGACCTCGTTGACGATCTCGGCGAGCTCGGCGCGGATCTCTTCGGTGGTGGCCATGTGGGTCCCTTTCGAGGTGGGTGACACGGGTGGTGACAACAGGTGGTGGTCGGTCAGGGCACGGTGATGACCTGGGCGGCGTACGCCAGGCCGGCACCGAACGCGATGAGGAGCGCGGTGTCCCCACTGCGTGCCTCACCCTCGGCGATCATCCGGTCGAGGGCAAGGGGGATCGAGGCCGCCGAGGTGTTCCCCTGGTCGGCGATGTCGCGTGCGACTCGCACGCTGTCGGGCAGCTTCATGGCCTTGGCCATGGCGTCGATGATGCGCATGTTGGCCTGGTGGGGCACGAACAGGTCGAGGTCGTCGGCGGTGATGCCGGCCCGCTCGAGCGCCTCGGCGGCGACCTTGGCCATGGCGTAGACCGCCCACCGGAAGACCGGGTTGCCCTGCATCACGAGGTGCGGCATCAGGCCGCTGCCGGGCTTGTCGGGGCCGCCCACGACGTCGCGCCAGTCCTCGCGCTGCCGGATCAGGTCGAAGTGCTCGCCGTCGGAGCCCCACACGACCGGGCTGACCCCGGGGGTGTCGCTCGGGCCGACCACGACGGCACCCGCGCCGTCGGCGAAGATGAACGCCGTGCCGCGGTCGTAGACGTCGGTGAGGTCGGACAGCCGCTCGACACCGATCACCAGCACGTGCTTGGCGCTGCCGGCGCGCACCATGTCGGCGGCCATCGACATGCCGTAGCAGAACCCGGCACAGGCGGCCGAGATGTCGAAGGCGGGAGCCTGGTTGGTGCCGAGCTCGTGGGCGACGGCGGTGGCGATCGCGGGCGTCTGGAGCAGGTGGCTGACCGTCGCGACCAGCACGCAGTCGACCTGCTCGCCGGTCAGTCCAGCGCGCTCCAGCGCCTGCTTGGACGCCTCGACGCTCATCAGCTGGATGGTCTCCTCGGGGGTCGCCCACCGGCGCTGCTTGATGCCGGAGCGCTGCTGGATCCACTCGTCGCTGGAGTCGATCGCGGCGATCACCTCGGAGTTGGGGATCACCCGGGAGGGTCGGTAGGCGCCGACGCCCAGCACGCGGGCGTGCGGGGCACCGGTGGTGTCGGACAGGGCGGCCATCAGCTGCTGCCTTCCGTCGCGCCGTGGCGGGAGCAGAACTCCCGCGCCTCGGCGAGCTGGTCGGGGGTCTTCAGGGCGAACGTCTCGACGCCCTTCATGCCGCGCCGGGCGATGCCGGTGAGGGTGCCGGCGGGCGGCAGCTCGAGCATCCCGGTGACGCCGAGGTCGAGCATGGCCTGCATGCAGAGGTCCCAGCGGACCGGCGAGGCGATCTGGCCGACGATCCGGTCGAGCACCTCGCGCCCGTCGCGGACCAGCCGGCCGTCCTTGTTGGAGAGGCAGGCGGTCGCCGGGGGCTGCGTGTCGACGCCGGTGGCGATCTCGCCGAGGTGGCCGACGGCGGGGGACATGTGGTGGGTGTGGAAGGCGCCGGCGACGCTGAGCGGGGCCAGGCGGGCCTTCTCGGGCGGGTCCTCGGCCAGCGCCGCCAGCTGCTCCATCGTGCCGGCGGCCACGACCTGGCCGGCGCCGTTGTCGTTGGCGGGGGTGAGCCCGTGGCGCTCCAGGGTGGCGAGCACCTGGTCGCGGTCGCCGCCGAGCACCGCGGTCATGCCGGTCGGCGTGACGGCGGCCGCCTCGGCCATCGCCCGGCCGCGCTCGCGCACCAGCACCATCGCGTCGTCGGCGGAGACCGCCCCGGACGCTGCGGCGGCGGCGAGCTCGCCGACGCTGTGGCCGCTCACGGCGCCGACGCCGTCGAGCCCGTCGGGGCACAGCACGTCGAGCGTCGCCAGCGCGGTGGCGACGAGCAGCGGCTGCGCCACCTGGGTGTCGCGGATGGTCTCGGCATCGGCCTCGGTGCCGTAGTGGACCAGGTCGAGCTCGGCCACCTCGGCCAGGTGGCGGAAGCGGGCGGAGAACGTGGCGTCCTCCAGCCAGGGCAGGAGGAACCCGGGGCTCTGGGCCCCTTGTCCGGGAGCGACGATGACCAGCACGAGATCCACCTTGCCCGGTGGCCCGGCCCGCGCGCACCTGCGGCTCGCACGAATCTGGGGCCACGTTCTTTGTAGGAACCCTCCAAACCCTTGCGAGACCTGCGTCACACGTCAAGGGGCGGCCCACCGACGCGTCGCGTTTGTCGCGCTGACGCGTCGTAGATGTCGCGGCGACGCGTCGTAGATGTCGCGGCGTCGGCGGCTACGCCCGCCCCGACTGCCGACCGAGCACCAGCGCCACCTGGAGCGTGAACGCGTCGCGCGGGACGGAGGGGGTGAGCCCGGTCAGGTCGGCCGCCTGGCGCAGGCGGTAGCGCACGGTGTTGGGGTGCACGAACAGCGCACGCGCGGTGCCCTCGATGCCGGCGCCCTGCTCGAGGAAGGCGGCGACGGTCTCCAGCAGCTCGCCCCGCGCCCGCTGCAGGGGCAGGAAGACCTCGTCGACCAGGAACCGGCGCGCGTGCCCGTCGCCGGCCAGCGCCCGCTCCGGGAGCAGGTCGCCGCTGCGCACCGGTCGCGGCGCCCCGGGCCAGCCCGATGCGGCGCGGTAGGCCGCCTGGGCGGCCCGCGCCGAGAGCTGGGCGCGGGTGAGGTCGGAGACCAGTGGGCCGACGACGACCGGCCCGGGGCCGAAGACGTCGACGACCGTCTCGGCGGCGGTCAGCGCGTCGTCCGCGCCGCCGAGCAGCAGCACCAGCCGGTCGCCCTGGATCGCGCCGAGGGCGTCGAGCCCGGCGTCCGCCGCCACCCGGCGTACGGCGTCGAAGAGGTCGGCGCCGCGCGGCGTCGGGGCGGAGCCGAGCACCACCAGCACGCTCTCGTGCTCGGACCAGCCGAGCGCACTCGCCCGCGACAGCACCGTCTCGTCGGGCTCGGCGCGCAGCACCGCGTCCAGCACCAGCGCCTCCAGCCGGGCGTCCCACGCCCCGCGCGTCTCG
>JAUILS010000184.1 GCA_030432975.1 Actinomycetes bacterium | reverse complement strand
CGTCCCAGCCGTCGTCGCCGGTGAGGTCGGCGGCGACGAAGGACAGCCGGTCGCCGGCCTCGACGCCCGCGGCGTCCATCATTGCCCGCACCGCTCCCTCGCGGTCGAGCGAGCGGACCGTGGTGCGGACCCGATGGCCCTCGCGCAGCAGGGCGGCGACGCAGTGGGAGCCGACGAAGCCGGTGCCTCCCGTGACGCAGACGAGCGAGTCGGTGGCGGTCATGGCCCGAAGGCTACGCGGGTGTGCGCGCGGCCAGGGCGACGGTGAGGTCGAGCACGGTGGCGGGGTCCTCGAGGCGCTCGCCGTAGAGCTCGCGGAGCTGGCCCATGCGGTAGCGCACGGTCTGCGGGTGCACGAACAGCTCGGCCGCCACGTCGTCGCGGCGCCCCTGGTGGAGCAGCCAGGAGCGGAGCGTCGACTCGAGCTTTTCGCGGGCCGCGGGGCGCAGGTCGGCCAGCGGGGCCAGCGCCCGCTCGCGCAGGTCGGCCAGTGCCTCGGGGTCGGCGGTGAGCACCAGCGAGGCGAGGTGCTCGTCGGTGTCGACGGCGGCTGGGCCGGCGGCCAGCGAGGCGGCGCGCAGGGCGCGGCGGTAGGACCGGCGTACGTCGGCCCAGGCGGTGGCCGGGCCGACCACCGCATGCCGGTCGCCGAGGTCCGTGACGAGCTTGGTGCGGCGGCGGCCGGCGGCGTCGGGCACCAGCAGCACGGCGGTGCCGGAGTCGTCGAGGTCGGGCGCCTCGCCGACGACCAGCGTCGCGGGAGGCGTCACCGACAGCGCCGGGCGCACCTGTGCCTCGGGCAGCAGCACGGCGGTGAGCGTCCGCGGCGGCGACCACTCGGCGCGCTCGGCCGCGCCGGCGAGCGACTCGGCGCTCTCGCCGCGCAGCAGCGCCAGGGCCAGCAGCTCCAGCGCCCGCTCGCGACGGCGCCCGGTCGACTCCATCTGGTCGGCATGGCCGGCCACGCTGGCGGCCGACAGCTCGTCGATGTAGGCGAAGACCAGCTCGGCGAACGCCGCGACCGTGGCGGCCGGCACGGCGTGGGCGACCAGCGACGCGGACAGCTCGCGCCACGAGACGCGGGCGCCCACGCGGTAGGCCGCGAGCAGCGCGTCGGCGCTGCGGCCCTGGCGGGCCTCGCCGCGGCCGAGGGCGTAGGCCCCCTCCAGGGCGGGGGTCAGCGGGGTGCCGCCGCGGCCCATCCGGCCGCTCGAGGCCAGCTTGAGGAAGCCCGCGAGGGCCACCTGGACGGCGCCCTGGATGGTCTTGCCCATCGGGCCGCCGAACGGGCCGGCGTACGCCGGGACCTCGTCCATCACCGCCGCGATCGTGTGGGTGGCCACCTCCGGCAGCCGGGCCTGCAGGTCGGCGATGACGGCGGGATCGAGCGTCAGGGAGGGATCGGGAGCGGCGAGGGTCACATCCAGCATCATCTTTGTTCGGAGAGAACAAATCAAGCCGGTGAGATTCACATGGCACGGTCATGTCTTGACCCCTCGCAGTCAGCGACCATAGAGGCCATGAGCGCTCCCACGGCGACGCCCTCCCTGCCGCGGTCCGAGCGCGCCTGGAGCCGGCGCGCGGTCCGGCTGGCCGAGGCGGCGACCACCCCCCTGCTTCCGGCCGACTACCTCGACCTGTTCGCCCCGCTGCGCCCCGGCGCCGCGCTGCGCGGCCGGATCGTCGAGGTCGTCCCCGAGACCGCCGACGCCGCGACCCTGGTGATCAAGCCGGGCAGCGACTGGGCCGGCCACCTGCCCGGACAGTACGTCCGGGTGGGCGTCGACGTCGACGGCGTCCGCCAGTGGCGCGCCTACTCCCTGACCCACGGCGCCCGCCGCGACGGCCACCTCTCGATCACGGTCAAGGCCGTGCCCGACGGGGTCGTCAGCACCTACCTCGTGCGCGAGGCCAAGCCCGGCACGCTGGTCCACCTCGAGCAGGCGGCCGGCGACTTCGTGCTGCCCGGCGAGGGCGGCAAGTTCCTGATGGTGACCGCCGGGTCGGGCATCACGCCGGTGATCGGCATGCTGCGCAACCTCTTCCCCTCCACCGCGCAGGGGGTGCTGCGGCCGGCGCGCTCGTCGGCCTACGACATCGTCGTGCTGCACGTCGCGCCCAGCGAGCCCGACTCGATCTTCCTGCGCGACCTGCAGGCGCTCGACGCCGCCGGCGCGATCCGCCTCGTCGCGCGCTACGACGACACCCACGGCGTCCTCGACGTCGACTCGCTCACCGACCTGGTCCCCGACCTGGCCGAGCGGGTCACCTTCGCCTGTGGGCCGGCTGGGCTCCTCGACGCGTTGGAGGCCCACCACGACGAGGCCGGCCTGGCGCTGCAGACCGAGAAGTTCCGCGTCTCCCGCGTCGCCGTAGGCGAGGGCGGCAGCGTGAGCTTCGCCCAGTCCGGGACCACCGTCGACGCCGACGGCGGCACCCCGATCCTGGACGCCGCCGAGGAGGCCGGCGTCCTGATGCCGAGCGGATGCCGGATGGGCGTCTGCTTCGGCTGTGTCCTGCCGCTCACCGAGGGCGCCGTGCGCGACCTGCGCAACGGCGAGGTCACCGTCGCCACCCCCGGCGACAACGTGATCGTCCAGACCTGCATCAACGCGGCCGCCGGGCCGTGCGAGTTCGACCACTAGTCCCCGACCGTCACCACCCCCGACGACCGACCACGACGACCCCGCCACCAGCGAGGAGCCCCCCCATGACCGTCATGCAGAAGAAGGCCGACAACCCGATCGCCCACCTCACTAGTGCGGACATCGAGCAGCTCGGCCGCGAGCTCGACGCCATCCGGCAGTCGATCCTCGACACCCGCGGCGCCGACGACGCGGCGTACATCCGCAAGGTGATCGCCACCCAGCGCTACCTCGAGCTGGGCTCGCGCGCGGTGCTGCTGTTCTCGATCTTCCCGCCGGCCTGGCTGGTCGGCACCGCCGGCCTCGGCGTCGCGAAGATCCTCGAGAACATGGAGATCGGCCACAACGTCCTGCACGGCCAGTGGGACTGGATGCGCGACCCCAAGATCCACTCGACCACCTGGGAGTGGGACAACGCCACGCCGGCCGAGCAGTGGAAGCACAGCCACAACGAGCTGCACCACACCTACACCAACGTCATCGGCAAGGACAACGACCTCGGCTACGGCATCATGCGCGTCGACGAGGACCAGCCGTGGACGCCGGCCGCGCTCGGCCAGGTGGGCTACAACTTCGTCAACATGATGTTCTTCGAGTACGGCATCGCGGCCTACGACCTCGAGCTGCGCGGCAACCTCGCCCGCGGCGGCACCAAGGACCCGAAGTTCAAGGAGAACGCCCGCAAGGTCGTCCGCAAGATCCGCCGCCAGGCCACCAAGGACTACGTCGTCCACCCGCTGCTCGCGCTGCCGACCGGGTCGTTCCTGCCCACCCTGGCTGCCAACGCCGTCGCCAACGTGATCCGCAACGTCTGGTCGCACTCCGTGATCATGTGCGGCCACTTCCCCGAGGGCGTCGAGACCTTCGAGAAGCGCTCGATCGACGGCGAGACCAAGGGCGAGTGGTACGTCCGCCAGATGCTCGGCTCGGCCAACATCTCCGGCTCCAAGCTGATGCACATCATGACCGGCAACCTCTCGCACCAGATCGAGCACCACCTCTTCCCCGACCTGCCGTCCAATCGCTACGCCGAGATCGCCCCGCAGGTGCAGGCGCTGTTCGAGAAGTACGGCCTGACCTACTGCGCCCGCCCGCTGGTGCCGCAGGTCTACTCCGCGTGGCACAAGGTGGTGCGGCTGTCGCTGCCCAACGGCTGGCTCGAGACCACGTCGGTCAAGAACCTCCCGTCGCAGCTCAAGCTGCTCTACGGCATGGTCAAGGGCGGCCCCCGCGTCCGCCGCGCCGCCCAGGCCCGGATGGTCCAGCAGGCCCGCAAGGCCCGCGAGGCCAAGGCCGCCGCTGCTCCTGTGGCCGAGGAGCGCGCCGCCGCCTGAGCGGGGATTTGCTCCTCCGAGGAGCCAACCTGGCCTTTCCGCGGCCGAAATGCCGAGGTTCGCTCCTCGGAGGAGCAGACCCACCTGCCACCCCGCTGGCGACCCGACGCCTGCGCGGTCGAGACTGGGCGCCATGACGCGCCATGAAGACCTGCTTGCCCGTGCCCACGCCGCGCTGACCGCCTGTGGGGCCACGATCCCCGAGGGTGACGGCTGGACGGCGCGCTCGCCGATCCACGGCGACGACATGATGCCCGTCGGAGCCGGCAGCGCGGCCGACGTCGAGCAGGCCATCGGCGCCGCGCACACGGCGTACCTCTCCTGGCGCACCACCCCCGCCCCGGTCCGCGGCCAGCTGGTCAAGCGCCTCGGCCGGCTGCTCGAGGAGCACCACGAGCACCTCGCCGACCTGGTGACCATCGAGGTCGGCAAGATCCGCTCCGAGGCCTGGGGCGAGGTGCAGGAGATGGTCGACATCTGCGAGTACGCCGTCGGCCTGTCCCGCCAGCTCGAGGGCCGCACGATGCCGAGCGAGCGGCCCGGCCACCGGCTGATGGAGACCTGGCACCCGGCCGGCGTCGTCGCGGTGATCTCGGCGTTCAACTTCCCCGCGGCCGTCTGGTCGTGGAACACCGCACTCGCCCTGGTCTGCGGGGACAGCGTCATCTGGAAGCCGTCGGAGCTGACCCCGCTCACCTCGCTGGCCTGCGCCGCACTGCTCGACCGCGCGATCGCCGAGGGCGGCGCTCCCGAGCACCTCCACCAGCTGCTGCTCGTCGACCGCGACGACGCCGCCGCCCTGCTCGACGACCGCCGCGTCGCGGTGGTGTCGGCGACCGGCTCGGAGCGGATGGGCGCCGAGGTGGCGCCGCGGGTCGCGGCCCGCTTCGGGAAGGCCATCCTCGAGCTGGGCGGCAACAACGCCGCCGTGGTCGCGCCGTCGGCCGACCTCGACCTCGCGCTGCGCGGCATCGTGTTCTCCGCCGCGGGCACCGCCGGCCAGCGCTGCACCTCGATGCGCCGGGTCATCGCGCACCGCAGCGTCGTCGACGGCCTGGTCGAGCGGATCGCGGCGGCGTACGCCGCGCTGCCGGTCGGCGACCCGTTCGACGACGGGACGCTGGTCGGCCCGCTGGTCAACGAGGCGGCGTACGACAAGATGCAGGCCGCCATCGCCGCCGCGACCGGCGCCGGCGGCGAGCTCGTGGCCGGCGGCGACCGGGTCGACGTCGCGGGCCCGGACTCCTACTACGTCCGGCCCGCACTGGTCCGGATGCCGGCCCAGGCGGACATCGTCCGGCAGGAGACGTTCGCGCCGCTGCTCTATGTGATGACCTACGACGAGCTCGACGAGGCGATCGCGCTGCAGAACGACGTGCCGCAGGGGCTGTCGTCGTCGATCTTCACGCTCGACCAGCGCGAGGCGGAGACGTTCCTGTCGGCCGCCGGGTCCGACTGCGGGATCGTCAACGTCAACATCGGCACCTCCGGCGCGGAGATCGGCGGAGCCTTCGGCGGGGAGAAGAACACCGGCGGCGGCCGCGAGTCGGGCTCGGACGCCTGGCGCGGCTACATGCGCCGCGCCACCAACACCGTCAACTACTCCGACCAGCTGCCGCTCGCGCAGGGCGTGAACTTCGGATGACCCCGGGGGCCGCGCTCCCCGACCGCGCCGAGGTGGTGGTCGTCGGCGGCGGGGTGATGGGCGCCTCGATCGCGTTCCACCTCGCCGAGGCCGGCGTACCCGACGTGCTGCTGCTCGAGCGCGACTCCCTCGCCGCGGGCTCGACGTCGCGGTCCGCGGGCGGCGTCCGGGCGCAGTTCACCGACGAGGTCAACATCCGGCTCGGCGCGCGCAGCCTCACGGCCTTCGAGCAGTACGCCGACCGGCCCGGCGGCGGCATCGACCTGCGCCAGGTCGGCTACCTCTTCCTGCACACCGACGAGGCCTCGTGGGCGGAGGCCCAGGAGGCGGTGGCGCTGCAGCGGTCGCTGGGCGTCGACACGCGGCTGCTCACACCGTCGGAGGTGGCGGGCCTCCACCGGGGTGTCGTGGTCGACGACGTGGTCGGGGCGACGTACCACGCCCGCGACGGCTACTGCAGCCCCGAGAGCGTGGTGCAGGGCTACGCCCGCGGCGCCCGCGCGCACGGCGCCGCCGTGATGACCGGCGTGGCCGTCACCGGGGTGACCGTCGGGGGCGGCGAGGTGGCCGGGGTCGTCACCGACCGAGGCGCCGTCGCGACCGGCACGGTGATCTGCGCCGCCGGGCCGTGGTCCCGCGAGCTGGCGGCGTCGGCCGGTGTCGACCTCCCGGTCGAGCCGCTGCGGCGCCAGATCCTGGTCACCGAGCCGCTGCCGCCCGCGCTGGCGGAGGTCTTCCCCGAGCACACCCCGATGACCATCGACGCCGCCACCACCCTCTATCACCACCGCGAGGGGCCGGCCCTGCTCGTCGGCATGTCCCACGCCGCCGAGACGCCGGGCCTGCACGCGGGCTACTCCGACGCCTGGCTGCCCGACCTGCTGGCCGCCATGGAGCGCCGCGCGCCGAGCCTGCTCGAAGTCGGGATCGCCCACCGCTGGGCGGGCTACTACGAGGTGACGCCCGACCACAACGCGCTGATCGGCGAGGCGGCCGACGTCTCGCGCTTCCTCTACGCCACCGGCTTCTCCGGGCACGGGTTCCTCCAGGGGCCGGCCGTCGGCGAGGTCGTGCGCGACCTCTACCTGCGGCGCGAGCCGCCGATCGACG
>JAUILS010000183.1 GCA_030432975.1 Actinomycetes bacterium | reverse complement strand
CCAGCGACGGGCCGTACCACGTCAGCAGCCGCCCGCTGACCAGCCGCGTCGGGGTGCGCGCGAAGGCCTCCGGGCCGTCGTCGGCGGTGAAGACGTAGGGCTCGTCGGGCAGCAGCACCAGGTCGAAGCCCGCCGCGTCCAGCTCGGCCACGTCGACGGTCGGGTAGCGCTCGGCATGGTCGGCGTACGCGTTGGCGAGGCCGAGCCGGGCCAGCAGGTCGCCGGTGAAGGTGTCGCGGCCGACGACCATCCACGGCTCCCGCCAGATCGGTACGGCGACGCGCGCGACGGCCGCCGGCACCGGGCCGGCCCACCGCCGCTCCGCCTCCACCAGCCAGGCCGGCGCCGCGAGTCCGAGGGCCTCCTCGAGGAGCCGCCGCATCGACTCGAGCGCCTCGGGCACCGACTCGATCCGCGTCACCCAGACGGGGACGCCCGCCTCCCGGAGCCGGCGCACGTCGAGCTCGCGGTTCTCCTCCTGGTTGGCCACCACCAGGTCGGGGCGGAGCGCGGCGACGGCGGCCCGGTCGGGGTTCTTGGTGCCGCGCACCCGCGCGACGTCGAGGCCGGCCGGGTGCGTGCACCAGTCGGTCGCTCCGATCAGCCGCTCCGGGCAGGTCGCCGCCAACGCCTCGGTCAGCGACGGCACCAGCGAGACGACCCGCGCGGGCGGCCGGGGCAGCGGCACTGCGGTCCCCAGGTCGTCCAGCGGCGCTCCGCGGGGAGTGGCCGGCATCCGTCAGGTGGCCGTCGCGACCAGCAGGTGGTAGAGCGTGCCGTCGGCGTAGCCGGCGTACAGCTCGCCCGTGCCCGAGGCCGAGATGGTGAGCAGCGTCGAGCCCGGGGTGAGCGCGAACGTCTGGGTCCGGTCGGCGACGTCGAACCCGGCGATCCAGCCGTTGAGGTCGCCGTAGACGTAGTAGCCCTGCAGCGAGGGCGACTGCGACCCGCGGTAGACCGCGCCGCCGATGATGCTGATGCCGGTGTCGTGGCGGTAGGTCTTGACCGGCTTGACCAGCGTGCCGCCGCGCAGCCGCTCGGAGGCGTCGTAGACGCGCCGGCCTTCGTAGCGCGACCAGCCGCCGTTGAGCAGCCGCGTGCCGGTGACGGTCATCTTGTCGATCTCCTCGACCAGCTGCTGGCCGACGTCGCCGATCCACATTGCCTTGGTCGGGCGGTCGAACGCCATCCGCCAGGGGTTGCGCAGCCCGATCGCCCAGATCTCGGGGCGGCCCTTCTTCTTCAGCAGCGGGTTGCCGGCCGGGATCTTGTAGGGGAGCCCGCGGCTCACGTTGATCCGCAGGATCTTGCCGAGCAGCGAGCGGCGGTCCTGCGCGTGGCCGTACTCGTTGCCGCTGCCCCCGCCGTCACCGGTCGCGACGAACAGCCGCCCGCGGTGGTCGAACGCGAGGTCGCCGCCGTTGTGGTTGGTCGCCTGGCGGTGCCGGATGCGCAGGATCTTGCGATAGCTGCCGGAGACCAGCTGCTTGCGGCGGATCGTGACGCGCGCCAGCTGGATGTCTCCGGTGTCCTTGCGGGTGTAGTAGACGAACGCCCAGTGGTTGTCTCGGAAGTCGGGGTGGAAGACGATCGACAGCATGCCTCGCTCGCCGTTGCAGTCGACGCGGCTGGCGAGGCTGCCGACCCGCCGCAGCTGACCGCCGGTCGACACCCGGATCCCGCCGCACTTCTGGACGATGTAGAGGTCCGACGACCCCGGCGGGCCCGCCACGTCGGTCGGCATGCTCAGGCCGGTGGCGACCGGCTCGGCGGTGACAGTGGGCGCCAGCGCTGCCGCGGCCGGCTGAGCTGTCGCGGGGGCCGGAGCCGCGGGCGCCGCCCACGCGGTCGGCGCGAGCAGGGCGGCAGCGAGCACGAGGGGCAGGGCGAGCCGAGGGCGCATGCGCCGACGCTACTGGGCCGAAGCCGCCCTGCCCACCGGCACGCCTAGGCTGGGCCGGTGACGGCCGAGCAGATCCACGACATCGGCCGACGCCGCGCCTGGGCGATCTGGCTGGTCGCGCTGAGCGTCTACATCCTCGCCGTCTTCCACCGCAGCTCGCTCGGCGTCGCCGGCCTGATGGCGGCCGAGCGGTTCCACGTGTCGGCGACCGAGCTGGCGTTCTTCACCGTGCTGCAGCTCGCCGTCTATGCCGGCATGCAGATCCCGGTCGGCCTGCTGCTCGACCGCTACGGCGCCAAGCGGATGCTGCTGACCGGCCTGGTGCTGATGACGGTCGGCCAGCTGGCCTTCGCCGTCTCGACGTCGTTCCCCGCGGCGGTGGCGGCACGGGCCGTGCTGGGCGGGGGTGACGCGATGATCTTCGTCAGCGTGCTCCGCCTGGTGACCGCGTGGTTCCTGGTGCGGCAGGCGCCGATGGTGACCCAGCTGACCGGCCAGGCCGGGCAGCTCGGCGCGATCCTCGCCGCCGGGCCCCTCGCGTGGGCGTTGCACACCCTCGGCTGGACGCGCACGTTCGCCCTCGCGTCGTCGGTCGGCCTCGTGCTGATGGTGGCGGTGGCCCTGCTGGTGAAGGACTCGCCCTACCGCGCCACCGAGGTGGTCAAGGTCAAGATGCGCGCGCTGGCCCGGTCGCTGCGCAGCGTGTGGGGCAACCCGGGCACTCGCCTCGGGATGTGGTCGCACTTCACCTCGCAGTTCTCGGTGACCGTGTTCGGGATGCTGTGGGGCTACCCGTTCCTGGTGCGCGGCGAGGGGCTCAGCCCGCGCGCGGCGGGGCTCCTGCTGATGCTGATGACCGGCTGGGTGGTGCTCTCGGGGCTGGTGATGGGGTCGGTGGTCTCCCGCTTCCCGTTCTATCGCTCCCGGATCGTGCTCGGTGTGGTCGTGGCCATCGCCCTGGCCTGGACGGCCGTGCTCGCCTGGCCCGGACCGGCTCCGATCTGGCTGCTGATGGTGCTGGTCTGCACCATGGCGGTCGGTGGCCCGGCCTCGATGGTGGGCTTCGACCTGGCCCGGACCTTCACCCCGGCCGAGGTGGGGGGACGGGCCAACGGGGTGGTCAACATCGGCGGGTTCGTGGCGTCGCTGCTCACCATGGCGCTGGTGGGTCTCGTGCTCGACCTGCGCGAGCCGGGCGGCGTGGCGGCGTACGACCTGGCCGACTTCAAGGTCGCCCTCTCCACGCAGTACGTCTTCTGGGTCGTCGGCGGCGTGCAGATCGTGCGCTATCGCCGGCGCGCGCTCGACCACCTGCGGCGCGTGCACCCCGGCGCGATCGAGACGATGAAGCGCGGGGAGCCGTTCGTGCACCCCGGCTTCTCCGACCGCGAGGGCGTGTGAGTGGCGATGTCCCCGCTGGGCGCGATGATGAGGGGGTGGACCTCCGCTTCACCGCCCCGTTGTGGGAGTACGACGGCCCCGCGGCCTGGCACTTCGTGACCGTGCCGGTCGACGTGGCCGACGAGATCCGGCTGGTCGCCGGTGAGCCGCGCGGCTTCGGCTCGGTGCCCGTCGAGGCGACGATCGGCGCGACGACGTTCGCGACCTCGGTCTTCCCCGACGCCTCCAGCGGCGGCTTCGTGCTGCCGGTCAAGAAGGCGGTGCGGCTTGCCGAGGACCTCGCCGACGGCGACACGTGCGAGGTCGCTCTGCGGGTCGTGGGCGAGTAGCACGTGACACGGGGCGATCGCCGCCCCTCGGTGGCTCGGCCCCCGTCCGAGGTGCTCCACACCGCCCACTGTGGGCGCCGCCCTGCCGTCTCGCCTCTCATACACGGACGTACGCAATGGCAGTTCGCCGCCGGCCGTGAAGCGTGGGGCCACGGCTACCGATGGCAATATGTACGTTCGTCTGTGAGGAGTCTGCGGTGACCCACATCGCCGCGAAGGCGGCCGTGTCCATCCGCCGCGAAGGCGGCCACGCCTCTAGTGGGTGGCTGAGGCGGGCTACTCAGCGTCGGGGTCTTCGAGCATCGCCTCCCAGCCGCTGTGGGGGTGATAGCCGCAACTCAAGCACTCATCGTTGGGCGCCACGGGCCACCCCCTCGGCAACGGGCCGGAGCAGATAGGGCAGAGGTTCATGGGGCAATGGAAGCAGCGATGGGGGGCCGGCGTCGGCGATTGTCGAAGGTCCGTTGGTGCGACGCCGAGGTGTCCACGCCTTCGTGCCAGGGCGTGCGAGTCCGCCCCATAGCTTGCGAGGGGCAGATCTTGCGCCTCGCCAACGTGAGGTTCCGGCGGCCGATCGCTCGGATCGGCCACCGGTCAACCCCTGCCGACGTGGTCGTACCACTGTTTACGGATCACGGTCGCCGTCCGGCCTGTGCCGGGTGGCCCGTCCGCCCCAGGGGTGAGGCGAGACGACCAACCGTAGAGACGTAACCCGTGAACGTCGACCTGATTGGCGACGGGCTAGCCCACAGCGTCACTTGGATTGCGGCCATCCGCCGCGAAGCGGCCACGTCACACCGGCTCCCCTCTCTTGTCGACCCGGTGCCGAGGAGAGGTGGGGATCCCCTTCCTCCCTGCGATCGTGCCGACGCGGCGTAGGTCCCGAGGTGGCTGGTCGTGAAGGTGGCTGACCCGAACTGCCGGTGCGCGGGTGGGAGACGCGGGCCCAATCTCGCGCGCCGGGCTGGACCGACCCACCATGATGGGGACATGACGACCGCCCCGGAGCTGATCGAGCCGCGCGAGGTGCCGCTGGGCGGGCTGCGGGCGATGCGCGTGCGGCGTACCCTCCCCGCGCGCGGGCGCGCGCTGGTCGGCGCCTGGTGCTTCCTCGACCACTACGGCCCCGACGACGTGGGAGAGACCGGTGGCATGGAGGTGGCGCCGCACCCGCACACCGGCCTGCAGACCGTGAGCTGGCTGTTCGCCGGCGAGATCGAGCACCGCGACAGCGCGGGCAACACCGCCATGGTGCTGCCCGGCGAGCTCAACCTGATGACCGCGGGCCGCGGCATCAGCCACACCGAGGTGTCGACACCGCGCACCCGGCTGCTGCACGGCGTCCAGCTCTGGGTGGCGCTGCCCGAGCGGGCGCGCTTCGGCCGCCCCGGCCTGGAGCACTACGTGCCGCGCAAGGTCAGCCGGGCCGGCGTGACCGCTCGGGTCTTCCTCGGCTCGCTGCTGGGACACACCTCGCCCGTGCAGACCGCCACGCCACTGCTCGGCGCCGAGCTGCTGCTGGAGCCGGGCACGTCGCTGGAGCTCGACGTCGAGGAGAGTCACGAGCACGCGCTGCTCGTCGACACCGGGTCGGCGACCTTCGAGGGCCAGGAGGTCGGCCAGCACACGCTGGGGTACGCCGACCCCGGGCGGCTCACCCTGCACCTCGTCGCGGGTCCCGAGCGCACCCGGGTGGTGCTGCTCGGGGGCGAACCGTTTGACGAGGAGATCGTCATGTGGTGGAACTTCGTCGGGCGCAGCCACGAGGAGATCGTGGAGTTCCGCGAGGCCTGGCAGGAGCAGATCACCCGCGACGGAGAGGTGGTCGGTGACGGCCGCGAGGTCGCCACGGGTCGGTTCGGCAACACCGGCCACCCGTTGCCGCCGATCCCCGCGCCCGACCTGCCGCACGTGCGCCTGAAGGGTCGCCGGTGACCGGAGCGGGCGGCGGCCCGCTCGCGGGCCTCACCGTCATCGAGCTCGCCGGCATCGGTCCCGGCCCGTTCGCGGCGACGCTCCTCGCAGAGCTGGGCGCCCGGGTGGTCCGCGTGGAGCGCCCCGGCGGTGCCGAGGCCGGGCTGGTGCCGGTCGCCGGGCTGCGCCGCAGCCGCGCCAACGTGGCCGTCGACCTGAAGCGTCCCGAGGGCGTCGAGGTCGTGCTGCGGCTGGTCGAGCGGGCCGACGTCGTCATCGAGGGGATGCGCCCCGGCACCGCCGAGCGGGTCGGTCTCGGCCCCGACGACTGCCTGGCCCGCAACCCGCGCCTGGTCTACGGCCGGATCACCGGCTGGGGCCAGGAGGGGCCCCTGGCGCAGACCGCCGGGCACGACCTCAACTACGCCGCGCTCTCCGGGGCCCTGCATGCCACCGGTGAGGCGGGCAAGCCGCGCCCGGCGGTCAACCTGGTCGCAGACTTCGGCGGCGGCACGCTCTATCTCGTCACCGGCGTCCTCGCGGCGCTGCTCGAGCGCGAGCGCAGCGGCCGCGGCCAGGTCGTCGACGCCGCGATGGTCGACGGCGCGGCGAGCCTGATGACGATGGTCTACAGCCTGCACGCCGCCGGCCTGTGGCAGGACCGCCGCGAGGCCAACCTGCTCGACGGCGGGGCCCCGTTCTATGACACGTACGCCTGCGCGGACGGTGCCTTCGTCGCGGTCGGGGCGCTGGAGCCGCAGTTCTACGCCGCGCTGCTGGCCGGGCTCGGGCTCGACCTCCCCGAAGGGCAGTACGCCGTCGCGGCCTGGCCGCAGCACCGCGCCGCCATCGCTGGCCGTTTCGCCGAGCGCACCCGCGACGAGTGGGTGGCGGTCTTCGAGGGCACCGACGCCTGCGTGACGCCCGTCCTCTCCCTGGCCGAGGCGCCGCAGCACCCACACCTGCGGGCTCGTGGCGTCTTCGCCGAGGTGCCGGGCGGCGTCGAGCCGCGGGTGGCGCCGCGCTTCTCCCGCACCCCGGGGCTCGAGCCGACCCCACCCCGCGCCATCGGCGCCGACACCACCGCGGTGCTCGGCGAGCTCGGCTACGACGACGCCGAGGTCCAGCGGCTGCTCGATGTCGGTGCCGTCGTGCAGGCTTCCGCCGAGGACAGCGTCGACGGGGCCGAGGAG
>JAUILS010000182.1 GCA_030432975.1 Actinomycetes bacterium | reverse complement strand
GGCGCCCAGCAGCTGGAGCTGCTCCGCCGGCTCAACCTGGCCGACCGGCCGTCCGCCGATCTGGTCGCCCGGGTGCTCGAGGCCAGCGCCGCGGGTCGGGGGAGCCCCGACCTGGAGCTGGTCGGCGCCGCCGCCGACACGCCCTTCGGGCCGCGTCCCGTCGACCCGGGGGCCCTCCCGACGGGCGAGCTGCTGCGGGTCGCCACCGCGCTGCTGGCCGAGGAGCTGGCCGTCGTCGCGCTCGCGGACCCGCCCGCCCCCGGTCGGCTCGCCTGGCGGCACGGCCCCCGCGTCGTCGGCGACCCGTGGGTCGCGGCGGCGGCGTCGCGGCCGGCTCGCCGCGCGCTCACGGGGCGGCCGACGGTGGTGGTCGCCGGCGGCCCGCTGGCCCTGCTCCTCGCCGACGTCTGGTCGGTCCGCTGCTTCGAGGGCAGCGCCCCGAAGTGGGGCCACTGGCTCGCCGGGCTGGAGCAGCGGCGGCGGGTGCCGCCGCGGGCCGACCTGCCGCGGGTGGCGGAGACGTGGTCACGCCGGGTCGGCGCGGCCCGGGTCACCGTCGACGTGCGGGCCGCCCGCGAGGCACACGGCCCCTCCGCCGACGCCTCCGAGCTGGCCCGCCGGGTGGCGCCGGTGCTCGGGCTGCTGGTGCCCCCCGGCCGCCGCGCCCGCCTGCTCGGCGAGGTGCTGTGGCCGACGCTGGCGGCGCTGCCCGGCGGCGGAGCCGACGCCGCGCGCCCCGGCGTACCCGAGGAGCGGGCGGAGTGGGTCGCGCGCCGCGCCCGCCGGATGGCCCAGGCCCTGAGCCGCGGTGACTACGCTGTCGCCGGAGACGCTCGGGAGGTGCTGCCGGAGACGGTCCCCGGTGCGGCCCCGACCGGAGCCGGGGCGCTGGACCTGGCGGTGCGCACGTTGGGCCGGGTCGGCGCGGCAACACCGGGGCGGACAGGGAAGGCGGACCGATGAGGAAGCGCGTGCTGCTCCACGTCGGCACCCCCAAGACCGGCACCTCGCACCTGCAGGACGTGCTCTTCCGCAACCGGCGGCGGCTGGCGCTGCACGGCATCCACTACCCGGCCCACCGGTTCGACGCCCACTTCCTGGCGGCCCTCGACCTGATGCGGCTGCCCTGGGGCGGCCTGGAGCACGAGGCGGTCGGCGCCTGGGACGCGCTCGCAGCCCGGGTCAGCCGCACCTCCGGCACCGCCGTCGTCAGCCACGAGATCCTGGCCGCGGCGTCCCGCGCCCAGGCCGCGCGGGCCGTCGAGTCCTTCGGCGACGCCGAGCTCCACCTGGTGCTGTCGGTGCGCGACCTGGCCCGGCAGATCCCGGCCGAGTGGCAGGAGAACGTCAAGCATCGCAGCGTCGTCTCCTACGCCCGGTTCCTGGAGATGATCCGCGACCCGCACCGCAAGGGCCGGATCGCCAGCTGGTTCTGGAGCGTCCAGGAGATCCCCGACATCATCGCCCGCTGGGCTTCCGACCTGCCGCCCGAGCGGGTGCACCTGGTGACCGTCCCGCCCGCAGGCTCCGACCCCGACCTGCTGTGGCGTCGCTTCGCCGAGACGTTCGGGCTGGACGGTCTGGACCTCGAGATCGGCACCGAGCGGGTCAACCCCTCGCTCGGCGTGCCGGAGACCGCGCTGATCCGGCGGATCAACCGCGCCGCCAACCAGGTCGTCCCACCGGCCGACTACCGGCCGCTGGTGCGCGAGCTGTTGGTCCACCAGACCCTCGCTCAGCGCACCTCCTCCCCGCGCCTTGCGCTGCCCCCCGACGTGCACGACTGGGCCGACGACCTGGCGCAGGCCTGGGTCACCGAGCTGCGGGAGCGCGGCTACCACGTCGTCGGCGACCTCGACGAGCTGCTCGTCGGCCCGCAGGCGGCGTACGCCGACCCAGACCGGCCGCGCGAACGCCAGGTTTCCGCCGCCGCCGTCGACGCGATCCGCGCGCTGCTGGTCGAGAACGCCCGGCTGCGCCGTGACCAGGCGCGTCTCGAGGGCGAGCTCCACGCGGCCCGCAGCGCCGTCGGCTGGCGGGGCAAGGTCGTCGGGCGGCTGGAGGCCAGCGGCGCCGGCCGGCGCGCCCTCGTGCTCTATCGGCGGGCGCGGGGCAGGAGCTCGCGGTCGGCGTAGCGGCCGATCCGCCAGGTCGCGAAGCCGTCGGCGCCGAGCCCGACGAAGCCGCCGACGAACGGCACCCGCCGGGCCACCGTGGTGGCCAGGCGCTTGCCCGCGATCTTGGTGATCAGCTCGGAGGCGACCTCGGCGGAGACCAGCCGTCCGAGGTCGGGGTCGTGGGCCGGGGCGGTCGCCAGCGCCATCGGCGGGGCCGGCAGCTTCGCGGCCCGCACCAGCTCGTCGACCCGGTCCTCGCCGAGGATGCAGACCAGCACGGCGTCGTGGACCCGGGGGTCGGCGAGGTCGTAGCCGCGCAGGTGCGCGATGCCCGCGACCATCCGGCACTGGATCAGCGCCAACCCGGTGATGTTGGTGGGGATCGCCACGGTGGCGGTGATCAGGCCGCCCATGTTGGTGACGAAGCCCTGCGCGCCGGCGTAGCGCACGTGGTTCTCGATGACCTCGTGGATGCCGCGGTCGACGTCGCCGCGCTGCTCGGCGAGCTGCTCCTCGGCGGCCGCGGCGGCCGGAGGCAGTGGACCGACCCCGTGGATCGCGCGGTGCAGCGCCTCGCGGACGAAGGTGTGGGTGAGCTGCGGCGCGGCCACGGTGGCCCACGGCGCCAGGGTCTTCGCGACCGAGCTCTTCACACTCATGCGTCGAATCCTACGGTCGCGCTCCCAGGCCGGCGGCTAGGTTGACGACCGTGCCCGTGCTCCCGTCGCCGACCCCGTGGGACTTCGGCTCGCCCACCCGGTGGGACGAGTCCGACGACCTGGTCGCGATCGGCGCCGACCTGGAGCCGGGAACGCTGCTGGCGGCCTACCGGCAGGGGCTGTTCCCCATGCCCGCGGGCGACCCCGGGGACGCGCCGTACTGGTTCTGCCCGGTGCGACGCGGCGTCCTGCGCGTCGCCGACCTCCGGGTCAGCCGGTCGTTGCGGCGGTCGGTGGGGCGGTTCCAGGTGCGGGTCGACACCGCCTTCGACCAGGTGCTGGAGGCGTGCGGCGACCCCGGCCGACCCGGGGGCTGGATCGACGACGACATCCGGGCGGCGTACCGCCGGCTCTATCACCTGGGCTGGGCGCACTCCGTCGAGACGTGGGTCAACGGCGAGCTCGTCGGCGGGCTGTACGGCGTCGCGATCGGCGGTCTCTTTGCAGGGGAGTCGATGTTCCACCGCGAGCGGGACGCGTCGAAGGTGGCGCTGGTGGCGCTGGTCGACCTGCTCCGCGACGAGCACGCCGACCGGCGGCTGGTCGACGTGCAGTGGGCGACCCCGCACCTGACGTCGCTGGGCGTCACCGAGGTGGCCCGGGGCGACTACCTCGCGGGGCTGCCGGCGCTGCTGGACGTCCCGCTGCCCGAGGTCTTCGCCGGCCAGTGAGCCGGGCCGGCGGTGCGGGCCGCCACGTGACCCGTGACGCGGAGGGCCGGCTGGGCTAGCCTCGCGGGAGACAGCTGTCCCCGGCCTTGGACGTGCTCATGGAGACCGAGCGCCACCATCTCGGGAGGGGCGCCGACCGGCGACCGCCCGGGCTCTGTCGACGGCGAGGAGAGGCTGGCGCCCTCCGTCGCGCCTGGTCGGCCGGTGCGGTCGCGGGCGTGCTGGCGGTGGGTCTGCTGGTCGCCACCGGCGGGCCTGCCGGGGCCGCTGCGCCCGCGTCGGCGTCCGCTGCCCCGGCTGCTGCCGCCGCTGCCGTCGGCCGGCTCCAGGTCGACCCACGGCGGGCGATCGCCGGGGAGCGCCTGGTCTTCCGCGGCCGGCTCCCCGTGGCCGCCGGGCGCACGGTCGTGCTCCAGGTGAGCGCGCCCGCGGGCTGGCGGGCCCGGGCCGTCGCGCAGACGCGGGGCGGCGGTCGGTTCCGGATCTCGCTGCCCGCAACCCGCCGCGTCGGGGAGACGCGCCGCTACCGCGTGGTGGTGGCCGGGCGGGCGAGGGTGCACACCCCGGTGCGCGCCGTCGTCACCGTCGCGCAGGGGGCGGTGCTGCGCCCGGTCCGGCCCCGGGCGACCGCGCTGCCGTTCGAGCTCAAGGCCCGCTTCTGGCCGGTGCGTCCGGGACGCCCCGTGCGGATCCAGCAGCGGTCGGCCGGAGGCTGGACCACCGTCGCCGACACGGTGCAGGACGACCGGGGCGCGGCTCGGGTCGAGCTCGTCGCGCCCACCGAGGCCGGCAGGGTCGACTACCGCGCGACCACCCGCCGGCACCGGGGGGCCGCCGGCCACGTGGTCGCCGGGTCCGTCCGGTTCGCCCGGCTCTGCGTCGCCCAGCGCGACGTGCCCGTCGCCGAGTGCGACGCCCTGGAGGCGCTCTATGCGAGCACCAACGGGCCCTCGTGGGAGAGCAGCTCGGGCTGGACGACGTCTCTCGACGTGTGCCGGTGGTGGGTCGTCCAGTGCCGGAACGGGCACGTCAGCCACCTCTACCTGGACCACAACGAGATGTCGGGTCAGCTGCCTCCGGAGATCGGGGACCTCACCCGGCTCCGCTACCTCGAGCTCTCCTTCAACGGGATCGGCGGCCCGGTGCCGCCGGAGATCGGCCGGCTGCAGCAGCTGCACACGCTCTATCTGGAGTACAACGAGCTCACGTCGGTCCCCGACGAGCTGGGTCAGCTGGTCGGCCTGAGGATCTTGCGCATGGAGGTCAACCACATGACCGGTGACCTCACCGGCTGGGCGCGGCCGCTCTTCGAGGCCGACCACCTCGAGCGGCTGAGGCTGACCGAGGGTCCTCCCGGTGACAACTGTTTCTCGGTCGCCGACGACCCGGACCTGATCGCCTGGCTGCAGGGTCACGACCCCGACTGGACGCCCTGCGTGGCGAAGGCCCGGCCGTCCGGGGAGTCGTCGGCGACGGCGAGCCGGTGGTAGCCCGCGAGGGCCAGCGCCACCGCACCGGCGGCGACGACGAGGAAGCCGAGGGCGAGCGGCAGCGAGGCGCCCGGGGCCCCGGTGACCCACATCGACACGGCCATGCCGGCGACGCTCGAGGCGAGGAGGGCGCACCAGCCCAGCGCGGGCGCCATCGCGAGCCGCGCCCAGCCGCGGTCACGCAGCAGGCCGACTCCCAGCGTCACCAGGACCGGCAGCACGAGGGCGAGGTCCATCAGCTTGACGATCCAGAACAGCCCGGGGTCGGCGGCGTACTCCTCGCTGGTGGGGGTGGTGCGCCAGGCGTCGACCAGGCCGGGCAGGTGCAGGCCGAGGGCGAGGAAGGTGCCGGCGCCGAGGAGGTACCACCCCGTCACCCGGTCGAGGCGGGACGGCTCCGGCGGCCGGCTGCCGGACAGCCCGCGGACGCTGAGGACGAGGGCGGCGCCGGCGACGGTGACCAGGCCGGCCAGCAGCGGGAAGAAGCGCTCGCTGGTGCCGGGGTAGCGGAACGGCTCGCCGCCCATCGTCAGCTGCGCGTAGGTGTAGACGCCGTACGCCGCCGGGGCGGCGCCCAGCGCGAGCCCGAGCTCGGTCCACCCGCGACGCAGCAGGGCCGCCGCCGTCAGCGCGACAGGGCCGACCATGAGCAGTCCCGCGAGGTCGCCGCCGCGCACCTGGTCGGTCGCTCCCTGCGACACGTGGTAGCGCAGCCAGCCGAGGCCGAGCGGCCCGAGCAGGGCGACCGTCATCGCGCCGACGCCGAGGACGGTGAGCAGCCCGTCGAGGGCGCGGGGTGCTGGGGTGAAGGGGTGGTTCATGCGGGACTCCTCGGAGACCTCACCAGCGTCCCGCCGGTCCCGGCGCCGCGCCAGCGCGCAGGTCACGCGCGGGATGTGAGGTCGGACGCAGACCGCGGGCGCGGGTGCGTGACGGCGGCGACGGTCGGGCGTCGCTCAGCCGCCGAGCAGCTGTTGCATCGTCTCGATCTCGGCGGTCTGCCCGTCGATGATCGTCTGGGCCAGGTCGAGCGCCGGCTGGTAGCGGCCCTCCTCCAGCTCGTCCTTCGCCATCTCGACGGCCCCCTCGTGGTGGGCGACCATCATCTCCAGCAGCTGCTGCTGGAAGTCGGCGTCGTCCGCAGCCTCCAGGGCCGCCATCTCCTCGGCCGACATCATGCCCGGCATGTCGTCCATCGGGGCGGTGTCGGCACCCTCCGCGCCCCCGTCCGACCCGTGGTCGCCGCCGTGCACGTGGTCGCGGCTGGTGGCCGGGATGTCCTCGCCCCAGCTGGTCAGCCAGCCCGTCATGGTCTGGATCTCGGGGGTCTGCGCGGCCTGGATCTGCTCCATCAGCGCCTCGACCTCCGGGTCGAGCGGGCGGCCGCGGCTCAGGTCGACCATCACCAGCGCCTGGGCGTGGTGGGGGATCATGTCGGTCGCGAACGCCACGTCGGCGTCGTTGTGCTCGGTGTCCGACGGTGCCTCGCGGGTCGCGGCGGCGTCGGGCTCGGCGTCGTCCCCGCCGCAACCGGCGAGACCGAGCAGGGCGAGGGTGAGCAGCAGGGTGGTGAGCAGGCGTCGCATGGGTCTCCGGGCTACTTGAGGAGGCGGCTCATCCGCCGGTCGGCGAGCGGCTTGCCGCCGGTCTGGCAGGTCGGGCAGTACTGCAGGCTGGAGTCGGCGAAGGAGACCTCGCGGACGGTGTCTCCGCACACCGGACACGGCTTGCCGGTCTGGGCGTGCACGGAGAGGT
>JAUILS010000006.1 GCA_030432975.1 Actinomycetes bacterium | reverse complement strand
GCGAGCACCGTGAGGCCGCCCGGCGCCGCTGGGAGGAGACCTACGAGCGTCAGCAGGAGGAGCTCGCCGACCTGCGCGCGGCCGCCCGGGTCGACGCCTCGGCGGTCGCCCACAACCGCCCGCCGAAGGACAACGACCGCTTCATCTACTCCTTCAAGGGGGCCCGGGTCCAGAGCACCGTCGCCCGCCGCAGGAAGGACGCCGCGCGGCGGCTGGCGGAGGCCGAGCGCGACCAGGTGCGCAAGCCCCCGGCGCCGCTGGTCTTCGCGCCGCCTCCGGCGTCGACGTCCTCCGGCCGCGCTGTCGTCGTGCGCGGGCTCGAGGTGGACGGTCGGCTCCGGCTGCCGCGACTCGACCTGGCCGCGGGGGAGCACCTGCTGGTCTCCGGCGCCAACGGTGCCGGCAAGTCCACGCTGCTCGGCGTGCTCGCCGGCCGGGTCGCACCCACCCGCGGGACGGCGTACGTCGTCGCGCGCGACGTCGCCGAGCTCCCGCAGGACGTGCGGTTCGCCGACCCGGACCGGACGCCGGAGCAGGTCTATGCCGCCGCGCTGGGGGAGGAGGCGGCGCTGACCAGGCCGCTGCGCACCCTCGGGCTGCTGCACCCGCGGGACCTGCGCCGGCCCGTCGGTCGTCTCTCGGTGGGCCAGCGGCGCCGCCTCGGCCTGGCGCTGGCCGTGGCGCGCAGCCCGGAGCTGCTGCTGCTCGACGAGCCGACCAACCACCTCTCCCTGGCGCTGGCCGACGAGCTGGAGGAGGCACTCCAGCGCAGTCCGGGCACGGTCGTCGTCGCCACCCATGACCGCTGGCTGCGCCGCCGCTGGCAGGGGCCGCAGGTGACGTTGCGGCCCAGCTCGGAGATGGCGCTCAGCAGAAGAAGCGCAGATGCAGCGGGCCACGGCAGACGTGCGTCAACATCGAGCGCACAGCCGGGTCGCTGGAGGTCCGGTAGCCGGCCAGATGCTGGCGGAGGACCGCCTTCTGCAGCGGAGTCAGATCCTCCCCGGCCTCGAGACGGTCGTTGAGGCGGGCGACCCGCTGGTCGAGGTCGTCGCCGAACTCGTCGACGGTCGACTCGTCGAGACCGAGCCGGTCCTGGTCGGCCTCGCGCACGGTCTGCTCCTCGGAGCGCTCGAGCACGTCGCAGAGGTGGTCGACGAGCAGGGACGTGCCCGGGTCGTCGGCCTCGGGATCGGCGACGGTGATCGCGTCACGGACGGCCACGTTGGGGGCGGCGATCTTGAGGAGGTCGACCCCGCTGACCGGCACCGGGCTGCACAGCGCGCTCGGCCGCAGACGGGCCACGCAGAGGCCGGTCTTCTCCGAGGCGCGGCAGCTCGCGTAGTCCTCGGCGCTGGACGCCTCCGTCAGCTCGGAGGGCGTGTCGCGCAGAGCCTCCAGCAGGCTCTCCCGCTGCTGGTCGGTGAGCGCCGACCATTGATGCGCGTGCGTCCGACGCGCGCAGATCAGGGTGAAACGGGCATCGACGTCGCCCGCGCACGGTCCGAACAGAGGGAGGGTGGCCGACGGGGGCGGATCGGCTGACGGTGCGTCGTCGTCGCAGCCGGTCCCGATCGTTGCCACCGCCAGGAGCAGCAGCGCGGTCGCCAGCGTGGTTCGCCATCGTTGCGTCCTCATGCAGGAGAGGACTCGCGTCTCGGCCCCGTGATACCCGTGCCGCGCGGCGGGCACCGCGCTGGTAGGGTCGGCCTCGCTCGAACGTCCTTTAACGATCCGTCCCGTGAGGCGGAGAAGGAGGTCCGGCGTGCCGCTGCGCGCACCCGCCACCCAGCCCGGCTCCGGGCCCGCTCCCGCGTTGCTCGTCCTCGAGGACGGCCGCACCTTCCATGGCGAGTCCTACGGCGCCGAGGGCGAGACCTTCGGCGAGGCCGTCTTCTCGACCGGGATGACCGGCTACCAGGAGACGCTGACCGATCCGTCGTACCACCGCCAGGTGGTCGTGATGACCGCCCCCCATGTCGGCAACACCGGCATGAACGACGAGGACCCCGAGTCCTCGCGGATCTGGGTCGCCGGCTACGTCGTCCGCGACCCCGCCCGGATCCCGTCGAGCTGGCGCTCCCGCCGCTCGCTGGACGACGCGCTGCGCGACCAGGGCGTCGTCGGCATCTCCGGCATCGACACCCGGGCACTGACCCGCCACCTGCGCGAGCGCGGCGCGATGCGGGTCGGGATCTCCTCGACCGAGAGCGACGCCGAGGCGCTGCTGGCCCGGGTGCGGTCGTCGGCGGAGATGAGCGGCGCCAACCTCTCCGGCGAGGTGTCCACCGGCGAGACGTACGTCGTCCCGGCCGCCGGCGAGAAGCGGTTCACCGTCGCCGCCCTCGACCTCGGCATCAAGGCCAACACCCCGCGGATGATGGCCGAGCGCGGCATCGAGACCCACGTGCTGCCCGCCACGGCGACGCTCGACGAGGTGCTCGCCGTCGAGCCCGACGGGCTGTTCTTCTCCAACGGTCCGGGCGACCCGGCCGCCACCACCGGTCAGATCGAGCTGCTCCAGGGAGCGCTGGAGCGCGGCATCCCCTACTTCGGGATCTGCTTCGGCAACCAGCTCTTCGGCCGCGCCCTCGGCTTCGGCACCTACAAGCTGAAGTACGGCCACCGCGGCATCAACCAGCCGGTGATGGACCGCACCACCACCAAGGTCGAGGTCACCGCCCACAACCACGGGTTCGCCGTCGACGCGCCGCTCGACCGGGCCACCGAGACGCCCTACGGCCAGGCGACGGTCTCCCACGTCTGCCTCAACGACGACGTCGTCGAGGGACTCGAGCTCCGCGACCAGGACGGCGGGCTGAAGGCCTTCTCCGTGCAGTACCACCCCGAGGCGGCCGCCGGCCCGCACGATGCGGCGTACCTCTTCGACCGGTTCTGCGAGCTGATGGCGGGCTCCGAGGGAGGGGAGGCCTGATGCCGAAGCGCACCGACATCGAGAGCGTGCTGGTCATCGGGTCCGGCCCGATCGTGATCGGCCAGGCCTGCGAGTTCGACTACTCCGGCACCCAGGCGTGCCGGGTGCTCCGCGCCGAGGGGCTGCGGGTGGTGCTGGTCAACTCCAACCCGGCCACGATCATGACCGACCCGGAGTTCGCCGACGCGACCTACGTCGAGCCGATCACGCCGGAGTTCGTCGAGCGGGTCATCGAGAAGGAGCGCCCCGACGCGCTGCTCGCGACCCTCGGCGGCCAGACCGCCCTCAACACCGCGATGGCGCTCGACGCCGCCGGCGTCCTGGAGAAGTACGGCGTCGAGCTGATCGGCGCCTCCATCGACGCCATCGAGCGCGGCGAGAACCGCGAGTCGTTCAAGCGCATCGTCGAGGAGCTGGGCGGGGAGGTCGCCCGCAGCATCATCTGCAACGCCGCTGACCAGCCCGCCGGGACGCCCAAGCCGGAGCTGGAGCGGCTGGCGCTGGAGCGGACGATGGCGGGGGCCGAGGAGCTCGGCTACCCCGTCGTGATCCGGCCGAGCTTCACGATGGGCGGCGCCGGCTCCGGCATGGCCTTCGACGAGGACGACCTGCGCCGGATCGCCGGCCTGGGCCTCTCGGCCAGCCCGACCACCGAGGTGCTCCTGGAGGAGTCGATCCTCGGCTGGAAGGAGTACGAGCTGGAGGTGATGCGCGACAAGGCCGACAACGTCGTGATCGTCTGCTCGATCGAGAACCTCGACCCGATGGGCGTCCACACCGGCGACTCGATCACCGTGGCGCCGGCGATGACGTTGACCGACCGCGAGTACCAACACCTGCGCGACCTCTCCATCGGCATCATCCGCTCGGTGGGCGTCGACACCGGCGGCTGCAACATCCAGTTCGCGGTCAACCCCGCCGACGGCCGCGTCGTGGTGATCGAGATGAACCCGCGGGTGTCGCGGTCCTCGGCGCTGGCGTCGAAGGCAACCGGCTTCCCGATCGCCAAGATCGCCGCCAAGG
The DNA here is from genome assembly GCA_030432975.1 of Actinomycetes bacterium. Classification (GTDB taxonomy): domain Bacteria; phylum Actinomycetota; class Actinomycetes; order Propionibacteriales; family Nocardioidaceae; genus Nocardioides. Next base: position 36,294 of record JAUILS010000006.1, on the reverse strand, counting down.
TCGCCATCGGCTACACCCTCGACGAGATCCCCAACGACATCACCCACGGGGGGACACCCCCCGTGGACCCCCCGGCCGGCAAGCCGGCCCACCGTGGCTGGACACCTGCAGCATTCGAGCCGACGCTCGACTATGTCGTGGTGAAGGTGCCGCGGTTCGCGTTCGAGAAGTTCCCCGGCGCCGACCCGACGCTGACCACCCACATGAAGTCGGTGGGCGAGGCGATGGCGATCGGCCGCAACTTCACCGAGGCGCTGCAGAAGGCGCTGCGGTCGCTAGAGAACAAGGACGCGCCGTTCGACTGGAGCCACCAGCACGTCAGCCTCGACAAGGAGCGGCTGCTGGAGGAGATCCGGACGCCGTTCGACGGCCGGCTGCGGGTCGTCATGGACGCGATCCGGGCCGAGGCCACGCCGCTGGAGATCCACGAGGCGACCGGCATCGACCCGTGGTTCGTCGATCAGCTCTGCCTGATCAACGACGTCGCGCTGGAGATCCTGCACGCCCCCGAGCTGACGCCCGCCCTGCTGCGGCTGGCCAAGCGGCACGGCTTCTCCGACGGGCAGCTCGGCCGGCTGCGCAACCTGCCGGAGGACGTCGTCCGCGGCGTCCGGCACGCGCTGGGCATCCGCCCGGTCTACAAGACCGTCGACACCTGTGCGGCGGAGTTCGCCGCGCGGACGCCCTACCACTACAGCTCCTACGACGAGGAGACCGAGGTCGCGCCGCGCGAGCGGGAGGCCGTGATCATCCTCGGCTCGGGGCCCAACCGGATCGGCCAGGGCATCGAGTTCGACTACTCCTGCGTGCACGCGTCGCTGGCGCTCGCGGCGTCGAAGGGCGGCGCCGGCTACGAGACGATCATGGTCAACTGCAACCCCGAGACCGTCTCGACCGACTACGACACCTCCGACCGGCTCTACTTCGAGCCGCTCACCCTGGAGGACGTCCTCGAGATCGTCCACGCGGAGTCGCAGGCGGGGCCGATCGCGGGCGTGATCTGCCAGCTGGGCGGCCAGACGCCGCTGGGTCTCGCGCAGGGGCTGGCCGACGCCGGGGTGCCGATCGTCGGCACCTCCCCGGCCGCGATCCACCTCGCGGAGGAGCGCGGCGCGTTCGGCCGGGTGCTCCACGAGGCCGGGCTGCCGGCGCCCAAGCACGGCCTCGCGTCGTCGTACGCCGAGGCGCGCGAGATCGCCGCCGAGATCGGCTACCCGGTGCTGGTGCGGCCGTCGTACGTCCTCGGCGGCCGGGGCATGGAGATCGTCTACGACGACGGCGCGCTGCAGGGCTACATCGAGCGGGCCACCGCGATCAGCCCGGAGCACCCGGTGCTGGTCGACCGGTTCATCGACGACGCGGTCGAGATCGACGTCGACGCGCTCTACGACGGCGAGGAGCTCTATCTCGGCGGCGTGATGGAGCACATCGAGGAGGCCGGTATCCACTCCGGCGACTCGGCGTGCGCGCTGCCGCCGATCACGCTCGGCGCGGCGGAGATCGCGCGGATCCGCGAGGCCACCGAGGGGATCGCCCGCGGGGTGGGCGTGCGCGGGCTGATCAACATCCAGTTCGCGCTCGGCTCCGACGTGCTCTACGTCCTCGAGGCCAACCCGCGCGCGTCGCGGACCGTGCCGTTCGTGTCCAAGGCGACCGCGGTGCCGCTCGCCAAGGCCGCGGCGCGGGTGATGCTGGGCGAGTCGATCGCCTCGCTCAGAGCCGCCGGCGTGCTGCGGCCCGAGGGCGACGGCGGCGACCTGCCGGGCAACGCGCCGATCGCGGTCAAGGAGGCCGTGATGCCGTTCAACCGGTTCCGCACCCCCGACGGCAAGACCGTCGACACGGTGCTCGGGCCGGAGATGCGCTCCACCGGCGAGGTGATGGGCTTCGACGCGGTGTTCGGCACCGCGTTCGCGAAGTCGCAGGCCGCGGCGTTCGGCTCGCTGCCCACGTCGGGGCGGGTGTTCGTGTCGATGGCCAACCGCGACAAGCGCACGATGATCTTCCCGATCAAGCGGCTCGCCGACCTCGGCTTCGAGGTGCTGGCCACGCAGGGCACCGCCGAGGTGCTGCGCCGCAACGGCATCCCGGCGACCGTGGTGCGCAAGCACTTCGAGGGGCTGGGGCCCAACGGCGAGCCGACGACGATCGAGCTGATCGGGGAGGGCAAGGTCGACCTGATCATCAACACCCCGGCCGGCTCGGCGTCGGGCGGGTCGCCGCGCATCGACGGCTACGAGATCCGCACCGCCGCGGTGCAGAACAACGTCCCGTGCATCACCACGGTGCAGGGCCTCGGGGCTGCCGTACAGGGCATCGAGGCGCTGATCGCCGGCGACATCGGTGTCCGGTCGTTGCAGGACTGGGCCGGGGTGGTGCGTCCGGGCTCGGAGGCCCCCGCCGACGCTGCTGCCGAGGCGTGAGCGCATGACGGCGTACGACGCGCTGTTCGCGCGTGTCCTGACCCGGGTGGACGCCGAGCGGGCGCACCACCTGGGGTTCCGAGCGGTGCGGGTCGGCGCCCGACTGCTCCCGCGCCCGACGGGTGAGCGGGTGCGGGCGATGGGGCTCAGCTTCCCGCACCGGCTGGGCCTGGCCGCGGGGTTCGACAAGAACGCCGTCGGCATCGACGCGCTGGCCCGGCTCGGCTTCGGCCACGTCGAGATCGGCACGGTGACCGGGGAGCCGCAGCCCGGCAACCCGACGCCGCGGCTCTTCCGGCTGCCCGCCGACCGGGCGGTGCTCAACCGGATGGGCTTCAACAACGACGGCGCCGAGGCGGTCGCCTCCCGGCTCGCTGCGCGGGCGCAGCGCTCGCGCGAGGACGTTGTGCTCGGGGTCAACATCGGCAAGACGAAGGTGGTGCCCGACGACGACCAGGCGGCGGTGCAGGCCGACTACGAGAAGAGCGCGGGGCTGCTGGCGCCGTATGCCGACTACCTCGTCGTCAACGTCTCCTCGCCCAACACCCCCGGCCTGCGGTCGCTGCAGTCGGTGGAGCGGCTCGGGCCGCTGCTCGCCGCCGTCCGGGCGCGGGCCGACCAGGTCACCGGCGACCGGCGGGTGCCGCTGCTGGTCAAGATCGCGCCCGACCTGGCCGACGAGGACGTGCTCGCGGTTGCCGACCTGGCGCTGGCGACCGGGCTCGGCGGGATCATCGCCACCAACACCACGATCTCGCGTGCGGGCCTGGTCACGCCGGAGGCCGAGGTGGAGGCGCTGGGCGCCGGCGGCCTCTCGGGTGCGCCGCTGCGCGAGCGCGCGCTGGAGGTGCTGCGGCTGCTCCGCGAGCGCGTCGGTCCCGACCTGACGCTGGTCGGGGTGGGTGGCATCTCGACGGCCGCCGACGCCCGCGAGCGGGTCGAGGCGGGCGCCACGCTGGTGCAGGCCTACACCGGCTTCATCTACGGCGGGCCGACGTGGCCGCGCCGGATCCTCAGCGGACTGACGGAAGGCGAGAGGGCATGACCGGCTCGTTCGGCACGCGGCTGCGGGCGGCGATGGACGCCCGAGGGGCGCTCTGCGCGGGGATCGACCCGCACGCCTCGCTGCTGTTGGAGTGGGGGCTCGACGACACCGTGGCGGGGCTGGAGCGCTTCGCGCTGACGGCGGTCGAGGGGCTGGCCCCGGCGGTGTCGGTGGTGAAGCCGCAGAGCGCGTTCTACGAGCGCTTCGGCTCCCGCGGGGTCGCCGTGCTCGAGCGGGTGATCGCGGAGTCCCGCGCCGCGGGCGCGCTCGTGCTGCTCGACGTCAAGCGCGGCGACATCGGCTCGACCAGCCAGGCCTACGCCGACGCCTACCTCGACCCCGCCTCGCCGCTGGCCGCCGACGCGATCACGGTCAGCCCCTACCTCGGCTTCGGCTCGCTCTCGCCGTTCGTGGACACCGCCCGGCGCTTCGACGCCGGCCTCTTCGTGCTGGCGCTGACCTCCAACAAGGAGGGGCCGGAGGTGCAGCACGCAGTTCCTGCTGACGGCGGCACCGTCGGGGGGCTGATGCTGTCGCACCTGGCGGCACTCAACGCCGGGGAGTCACCGCTGGGGTCCTTCGGGGCCGTGGTCGGGGCCACGATCGGGGAGACGGGGGAGTCGTTCGCGATCAACGGCCCGCTACTGGCCCCGGGGTACGGCGCCCAGGGCGGCACCGTCGCCGACCTCCGCCGCATCTTCGGGTCGGCGTACCCCAACGTCCTGCCGTCCTCCTCCCGCGAGCTGCTCCGCGCCGGGCCGGACGTCGCCTCGCTGCGGGCTGCCGCGGAGAAGGTCAACGACGAGCTGCGCGGCTGAGCCGCTGGTCGCTCAGGTCTCGAGGAAGCGCTCGAGGAGGCCGGCCTCGAGCCGCAGCGCCTCCGCCGCGTCGCCCGCGCCGCTCTCGGTGAGATGCTCGGCGGCCCCGAGTCGCTCGTCCCGCTCCGCGGCGACGACCGCCCGGACGTCGGCCTCGGTCAGCTCCCGGCGGTCCACCTCCGCCGCGTGCAGCCCATCGGCCGCGCCCGCGACATGGCTCGAGGCCGCGGTGCCGGCTGGTGTGCTGTCGCCCACAGGCTGCGCCTCGGCGTTCGCGATCGCGGCCAGCACCGTCCGCAGCACCCTCGCTGTGTCCTTGTCACGCTCGCGCAGGGCCGCCGTGAGGTCGGCGCGCAGGCGGGAGGTCAGCTCGGACACGCTGGGCAGGTTAGGGCGCTCAGTGGGGGCGGACAACGGGATAGGCCCGCCCTCACGGCGGCAGATCCGAGTGCGAAGACCGGCCCTCGGCAAGTCAGTGGTCGTCGCCGTCCATGTGGCGACGTAGCGCGGCCTCGGTCTCTGGGCTGACCGCTGGCTCGGCCCCAGAGAGCCTCGTGGCAATAATCTTGGCGTCGCCCAGAGGCAGGTCGGTAGTGGTCGCCATGATGTAGCAGGACTCGACGATCGTGTGCCCAGCTCCAAGGAGCATTGCCATGCCGACTTCAGGCTCCAAGTGGCGCAGATACGGGGCCAGCATCCGTGCCTGCCGGTCGAGCCTCTTCGATCGTCTGCCTCTCACAACCCCAGCGTCGCATCGATCCGCCCTGCCCGCGCCACTCGCGGCAGAGTTGGGCGACCGTAGCCGCCCTCGCAGCGGCAGATCCGGTTGCCGCTCCTCGGCGGGGAGTGGGCGGTCTGCGGCCTTAGCGGTCGTTGTGAAGGTCGAGACCCCAGGCGACGCCCCAGGCGATCGTGCCGATCAGCAACAGCGCGGACCCGATGGCGAACATCGACCAGCCCAGCGCAAGGGGTCCACCGTCCGTCACGATCCAGAGCCCTAGGGCGACTAGAACCACGCCCGGAGCGACGGCCGCGATGGGCCGGTCCACAGATGGACGTGTCGACCCCTCGGACCCAGCCCGAGAGATGGTGGAGTCGGTCATGTCCGCAGTCTGGCAGAAGTCATCTGTTCCGAACCATCATCGGCAGGGTCGCGCACTACTCGCGGCTAGATCCGGGTGTGTGCTCAACCCATCGGGTGCCATTCACCTGGAATCACCGCGCCCAGCCGATCGAGGTCGGCTGCGGTCCGTGCCAGCGCCCAGAGCCACGTGTCCGCGTCGCTCCGGACCAGGACATCGGGGAATGCGTACCAGATGACGTTGCCGCTCTGGGCCGAAGGGGCGCCGAGCGGATGAGGAGGGAACCCGAGGACGTCGATGGAATGCAGGGAGTCAATCGCTGTTGGAGTGGGATCGAGGTTCGCGGCGTACTTGCCCTCACTGAGCGTCGCCTCGCTGAGCACGCCTTCTAACAGGTGAATGGACAGGGGTATGCCCAGCGGCTCCCATGGGCCATGACTGCTGCTCCCCGTCCCGGTGCGGATCACCACGTCGGGGTCGGCCCCACCGTCGCGAACAAAACCCCACTCAAAGCAGCCCTGCTGCTCTCGTCTGAACGTGACGACCCCGTCGTCTCCTGGCCTCAGGGTCCCCAGATGGACGATCGGGTCCTGGCGGAAGAGCCGCGCTCCGGCGAGTCCCAGCCGCCTGTAGATCCAGACGAGAGTCTGGGGAAGCGGTGCTCCCACGGTCTCTTGAGCATCAAGAAGTAGAGGCTCGATGTCGTGTTCCGACAGAAGGACGTCGGGAAGCCAGTCCCTGATGAACTCCTCCATGAGCTGACATGCCGCCGCATGATCATCTGGCATGCAGCGGAATCGCAACGGCGAGAAGCGGCTGTCGTTTTCGCCCGACCTGCCCACGATCTGAATCGTGACACAGATGTCATGCGGCGCACTGATCTCGGCAGATCCGCGCACGCCGTGGGCGCCCAGCAGGCGGCGCCTAGACACGGCCGCGGGCGCACGCTTCGCGACGATGTGGGTCACCGCCGACACCTCACGGACGGACGCACATATTGCCATCGGTAGCCGTGGCCCCACCCTTCACGGCCCGCGGCGCAATGCCGTTGTGTACGTCCGTGTATGAGAGGGCGAGACGGCAAGGTGACGCCCGCCGTGGGCCGTGTGCGGCACCTCGGCCCGCCGCCACCCCGCGCGTCAGGAGCCGGAGTTGATCATCCCGGCGCCGACGGTGACACCGCTGGCCTCGTCGATCAGGATGAACGACCCGGTGGTCCGGTTCTTCGAGTAGGGGTCGCACAGCAGCGGCACGGTGGTGCGCAGCTGGATGCGGCCGATCTCGTTGAGACCGAGCTCCTTGGTGTCCTGGTCGCGGTGCAGGGTGTTGACGTCGAGGCGGTACTGGATGTCCTTGACCAGCGCCCGGCCCATGCGGGTGGTGTGCTTGATCGCGAGCTTCTGGCGCGGACGCAGCGGCTCGTTGATCATCCAGCAGATCATCGCGTCGATGTCCTGGCTGGGCTTGGGAGCGTTGTTGACCCGCGCGATCATGTCGCCGCGCGAGACGTCGACGTCGTCGGCCAGCCGCACCGTGACCGACATCGGCGGGAACGCCTCGTCGATCTCGTTGTCGAACATGTCGATCGCCTCGACGGTCGAGGTCATGCCCGACGGGAGCACGACGACCTCGTCGCCCTTCTTGATGACGCCACCGGCGACCTGGCCGGCGTAGCCGCGGTAGTCGTGGAACTCGTCGGACTTCGGCCGGACCACGAACTGCACCGGGAACCGCACGTCGACGAGGTCGCGGTCGGAGGCCACGTGCACGTGCTCGAGGTGGTGCATCAGCGTGGGGCCGTGGTACCACGGCATCTCCTCGCTGCGGGTCACCACGTTGTCGCCCTTGAGCGCCGAGATCGGGATGACCTCGAGGTCGGGGATGTTGAGCTTCGTCGCGAACTGGGTGAACTCGTTGTGGATCTTCTCGTAGACGCTCTCGTCGTAGTCGACGAGGTCCATCTTGTTGACCGCGAGCACCAGGTGCGGCACCCGCAGCAGCGAGAGGAGTACGGCGTGCCGACGGGACTGCTCGGTGAGGCCCTGTCGCGCGTCGACCAGCACCAGGCCCAGGTCGGCGGTCGAGGCGCCGGTGACCATGTTGCGGGTGTACTGGATGTGGCCGGGGGTGTCGGCGATGATGAACTTGCGCGTGGGCGTCGCGAAGTAGCGGTAGGCCACGTCGATGGTGATGCCCTGCTCGCGCTCCGAGCGCAGACCGTCGGTCAGCAGCGCCAGGTCGGTGTAGTCGTAGCCCTTCGAGTGGCTGGTGGCCTCGACGGCCTCCAGCTGGTCCTCGAAGATCGACTTGGAGTCGAGCAGCAGGCGGCCGATCAGCGTCGACTTGCCGTCGTCGACGGAGCCGGCGGTGGCGAAGCGAAGCAGGTCCATGGGCGCCCTTCCGGCGTGCTCCTCGGCGACGGGCGACATCTCGGGCGTCATCAGAAGTAGCCCTCCTTCTTGCGGTCTTCCATGGCGGCCTCCGAGAAGCGGTCGTCACCGCGGGTCGCGCCGCGCTCGGTGACCCGGGCGATCGCGATCTCGTCGATGATCTTGTCGATGGTGTCGGCCTCGGACTCCACGCACCCGGTGAGGGTCAGGTCGCCGACGGTGCGGAACCGCACGGTGCGCTCCTCGACGGTCTCGCCGCCGCGCAGCGGGTTGTAGTCGCTCTCCGAGAGCCACATGCCGTCGCGCTGGAAGACGCGGCGCTGGTGGGCGAAGTAGATCGAGGGGATCTCGATGCCCTCGCGGCCGAGGTAGTGCCAGATGTCGAGCTCGGTCCAGTTGGACAGCGGGAAGATCCGCATGTGCTCGCCCTCGTGGAGCCGGCCGTTGTAGAGGCTCCACAGCTCGGGGCGCTGGTTCTTCGGGTCCCACTGGCCGAACTCGTCGCGGTGGGAGTAGACGCGCTCCTTGGCGCGGGCCTTCTCCTCGTCGCGGCGACCGCCACCGAAGGCGGCCGTGAAGCCCTCCTCCTCCAGCGCGTTGAGGAGGGTGCCGATCTGCAGGCGGTTGCGGCTGGTCTTGCCGTCGTCGACGACGATGCCGTCCTTGATGGCCTGCTCGACGCTGGCGACGACGAGGCGGACGCCCAGCCGGCTGACCCAGGAGTCGCGGCAGGCGAGCACCTCGGGGAAGTCGTAGCCGGTGTCGACCTGGAGCACCGGGAAGGGGATCTTCGCGGGATAGAAGGCCTTCTCCGCCAGCCGGAGCATGACGATGGAGTCCTTGCCGCCCGAGAACATCAGGACCGGCTTCTCGAACTCCGCGGCAACCTCGCGGAAGATGTGGATGGACTCCGCCTCCAGCTGGTCGAGCTGGCTCAGCTGGTAGTCGGCGTGGGTGGGTGGTGCGCTCATACGGATTGTCAGGCCTCTCGTCGCGACAGCGCTGCCATGCTATCGGCGGGGCACCCCTCGGCCAGAATCGCGTCCATCGGTGGTCTGGCTCTCTCGCGAGCTACTCCCCAGTAGGTCGTCGCCTATGCTGGGCGCCGCGTGGGGCCGAACCTGGCCCCGGAGGATGAGATGGAACAAGCCGTGAGCTCTGGCGACACCGACGCCCACCGCTACGCCGTCGTGGTGGCCGGCGGCTCCGGCACCCGCCTGTGGCCGGTGAGCCGGCAGTCCCTGCCCAAGCAGATGCAGGCGCTGATGTCGGAGAAGAGCCTGATCGCCGAGACGGTCGAGCGCCTCGAGGGCGTGATTCCCGCGGAGCGGATCTTTGTCTCCACCACCGCCAACTACCTCGAGCCGATCCGCTCGCTGCTGCCCGACATCCCGCGCGAGAACTACATCGTCGAGCCCGAGAGCCGCGGCCCGACGGTGGCGTTCGCGCTGCTGGCCAGCCACCTGGCGGCGCGTGACCCCGAGGCGGTCGTGTTCAGCCTCGCCTCCGACCACGCGATCACCGAGGTCGACAAGTTCCGCGAGTCGGTGCGCACCTCCCTGGAGTTCGTCGAGGGCAACCCCGGCCAGATCGTGGTGGTCGGCATCACCCCCACCCGCGCCGACACCGGGCTGGGCTACATCCGGGTCCGCGAGGAGGTCCAGGACGAGCCGGTCGTCTACCGCGCCGGCAAGTACGTCGAGAAGCCGTCGCTCGAGGTCGCCCAGGACTACGTCCAGTCCGGCCGGTCCTTCTGGAACGCCGCCTACTACTGCTTCCGCGCCGAGACCCTGCTGGCGGCGTACGCCGACGCCAACCCGCTGCTGGTCGAGCGCACCGCCGAGTTCATCAAGACCGGCGACCTGGAGACCTACCGGCAGATCCCCGGGGAGTTCCACGAGATCGACATCATCGACGCGGCGAAGTACCCCATCGCGGTCGTGCCCGGAGACTTCCGGTGGAGCGACATCGGCAACTGGTCGTCCCTGCACCGGGCCCTGGCCGAGGTGGCCGGCTCCGACGTGGTGACCAGCGGCGACAACCAGTACGTCGACGTCGACAGCCACAACGTGTTCGTGCGCAGCTCCGACGGCCGGGAGATCGTGGTGATGGGGATGCGCGACGTCGGCATCATCTGCACCGACGACGCCGTCGTCGTGCTCGGCCTCAAGGAGCTGGAGCAGTCGCCCGACCGGAGCATGAAGGTGCTGCTGGAGCGGCTGCGCGAGACCGGCAAGGACGACCTGCTGTGACCGACCCCTCCCCGGCCGCCGCGACGGCGGCTCCTGAGCGCTGGACGCCCGGCGTGCTCGACGGGCTGGCCGGCCACGACGGTCGTCTCGTCCACGTGATCCTGATCGCGACCAAGCCCGACATCATCAAGCAGGCGCCGCTGCACCCCGAGCTGGTCTCGCGCGGCGAGCTCGTCGTGGTCTGCCACACCGGGCAGCACTACGACGAGAACTACAGCGGCGGCATGCTCGAGGAGTTCGGGCTGCCCGTCGACGTCCACCTCGGCATCGACGGCACGCTGTCGGGCAAGGTCGCCCAGATGGTCGACCGGTTCGGGCGTGTCATCGAGACCCTGCGCGGGCTGGGGCTGACCCCGCTGCCCTACATCCACGGCGACACCCTCACCTCGATGGCGATCGGGGTGGCGTCCTACCTCAACGCCGTCGCGTGCGTGCACGTCGAGGCCGGCATCCGCACCATCACCCCGCACGCCGCGCTCCTGGAGAGGTGGCTGGCCGACTACCGGGCGGGCAGCTTCGACTGGGATGCGTACGCCGCCGCGCACCGCGACCCCGCGTCGTACGACCGGGGCAGCCGGGAGCCCTTCCCCGAGCAGTTCAACACCCGGGTCTCCGACGCCGGCTCGGGCTACCACGCGGCGCCGGTCGAGCTCGACCGTGACTTCCTGCTCGACGAGGGGTTCCCGCCCGACACGATCGAGGTCACCGGCAACACGGTGGCCGACGCCACCCGGGCCGCCGACGCCGACGCCGAGGCCGTCACCGTCTTCGACACCTACCCCCAGCTGCGCGGCGGCGGCTTCGTGCGCATCTGCATCCACCGCCGGGAGAACACCGAGGACGAGGCTCGCTTCCGGGTGCTCTTCGACGCGATGGAGCGCCTGGTGCGGGGCGGCCGGTCGGTGCTCTTCATCCGGCTCTTCGGCACCGACGCCGCGCTCGAGCGGTTCGGGCTGACCGAGCGGCTCGCGGCGCTGCAGACGGAGTTCCCGGAGACCTTCATCTCCTCGCCGGTGTGGAAGAACTACCGCGACGTCGTGGCCGCCATGCGGGAGTGCGCCGTGGTCGCGACCGACTCGGGGTCGATGCAGGAGGAGATGAACATCCTCGGCATCCCCTGCGTGACGCTGCGGTTCGGCACCGACCGCGGCGAGACGCTGATCGCCGGCGGCAACGTGCTGGCCCCGCCGGTGGACGCCGGCTTCGTGGCGCACGTCATCGAGGAGGCGATGGCCCATCCCGAGCTGGGGCGGGTGGCGCCGCTCTACGGCGAGGACGTCTCGCGCCGGATCGTCGACGGCGTGCTGGCACGCGCCGTCCCCGGCGCCGGGCTGTTCCGCGCCGAGGAGGCCCGGCTCGGGCTGGCGTGAGCCGGTCGTCAGGGTGACCCGTCGACCCGTTTCATCCCGATGATCCCCGGGCGCAGCGCCGGGTCCTCCATCTCGGCCACGGTGGGTTTGCCGAACATCGGCAGCCCGTGGAAGCGCCGCAGGAAGCCCCAGACCACCGGGACCAGCACCAGCATGGCGATGCCGACCCCGGCGACCAGCATCGGCGACGTCTCGTCCTCACCGGCGCCGAGCGGCGCCCAGCCGGACTTGTCGAGCAGCGCGACGCCGCTCATCGTCAGCACCACCACGATGCCGCGGCGGATGATCGACTGCGGCACGTGGGGCGCGATCTTGCTGCCGAGGAGGGTGCCGGGCACCGAGCCGATCAGCAGCGGGATCAGCACGCTCCAGTCGAGCCCGTGCAGCGCGATGTTGGAGATGGCCGCGGCGAGCACCAGCGGGACGGCCTGCACCAGGTCGGTCCCGACCAGCCGCACCGCGGACAGTCCGGGATAGAGCATCAGCAGCGCGATCATGATCACCGACCCCGAGCCGACGCTGGTGATGCCGACGAGCAGACCGCCCACCGCACCGACGAGCAGCGTCGGGATCGGGCGGACGGCGGGGTCCTCGGGCCCGACCGGACCGCCCAGACCGACGCTGGCGCGGAGTCCGAGGTAGAGGCGGATGGCGTACGTCGCCGCGGCGAACAGCAGCGCGAAGCCGATCGCCATCGTGAGCACGTGGTTGAGCTGACCGGGCGGAGCGACCCAGGCGATGAGGTAGGGCCCGAGCAGGGCCATCGGTATCGACCCGATCATCAGCCACTTCGCCAGCGTGAGGTTGGGCGACCCCTCACGGTGGTGGACGATCGCGCCGCCGGTCTTGTAGACCGCGGCCGCCGTCAGGTCGGCGGTGACCACGGTGGCCGCCTCGCCGACCCCGAGGAAGATCAGCGCGGGGGTCATCAGGGCGCCGCCGCCCATGCCGGTCAGGCCGACCACGACGCCGACCAGGAAGCCGGCGACGACGATCGCCATGAAGGTGGTGGAGAGCTCGGGCATGCGGGTCCGTTCGCTGGGCGGTGACCCCGCAATAATCTACTAACTCACGCGACTTTGTCGATTCGTCCCGCGGGTCGGGCGCGTCACACCAGGTCGAGGTAGCCCGCCTCGCGCAACCCCGCGAGCACGTCGCCGAGCGCGTCGTCGATGGTGCGCCCCGTCGTGTCGACCCGCACGGCGGCGTCCTCGGGCTCCTCGTAGGGCGAGGAGATGCCGGTGAACTCCGGGATCTCGCCGCGGCGCGCCTTGGCGTAGAGGCCCTTGCGGTCGCGCCGCTCACACTCTTCCAGGGGAGTGGCGACGTGGACTAAGAAGAACGCCCCGCCGGCTGCTCCGACCATCTCCCGCACCTGCTGGCGGGTCTCGTCGAACGGCGCGATGGGGCTGCACACCGCCACCCCGCCGTGTCGGGAGATCTCCGCGGCGACCCAGCCGATCCGGCGGATGTTGGTCTCCCGGTCGACCTTGGAGAACGTCAGGCCGGCGGACAGGTGGCGGCGTACGACGTCTCCGTCGAGGCTGGTGACCGTCCGGCCCCCCTGCTCCAGCAGCCGGTCCATGAACGCCTGTGCCAGCGTGGACTTGCCCGACCCCGACAGCCCGGTGAAGAACACCACGAGCCCCTGCTCGTCCGCCGGCGGCCGGTCGAAGTCGACCACGGCGGCCACCGCGTCGGGCAGCTCGCCGCCCTCGACGAGCCCGGCGACCGGGTCGCCGTCGGCGTAGTTCTCGACGACCTGCACGCCGAGGTGGTGGTCCAGGTCGGCATCGCCCCGCGACGCCAGGGGCACCGCGACCACGGCGGCGTCGTCGAGCAGCTCCGCGGCGGCGAGCGTGGCGCGGATGGTGCCGACCGTCGAGAGCGCGGGCGTGCCGGTGCCGACCAGGGCGAGCAGCACGAGGGGTCCGGCCTCCCGGAGACGCTCGATCTGGTGGTCCGTCACCGGCTCCGCGACCGGCACCCAGGTGCGGCCGGCGTAGTGCTCCTGCGCCTGGGCCGGGCTGAGGTAGAGGCGCCGGAAGGGTCCGTGCTGCGCGTGCGTGAGAGGCCGCACCCGGCCGTCGAGGTCGACCACCGCGAGCGGCAGCCCCTCGGGGTCGACCAGCTCCACCTCGCCGGAGTCGTGGGCGGCGTCGACCACCTCGGCGGGCAGGTCGAGCGTGACCGCGCTGCCGGGTTCGTTGAAGCCGGTGATCGGCTGCAGGGCGCCGCTGGTGAGCAGCTCGAGGTCGTCGAGCTCGCGCGGGGTCGGGTGGTACTGCGGCATGGGTGTCGACACGGCCCACATCCTGCCACCGGTGCCGCCGCTCTTCGGCAGTAGTGTGCGCGCGTGCCCTCCGCGTCCGAGCCCCTCCCGGTGATCGCCGAGGTGGTCCGCTCCGGCTTCGTCGAGGGCCACCACCGAGGGTCGGTCGTGGCGCTGGCCGCCGACGGGTCGGTCGCGTGGCAGCTCGGTGACGGCGGCCGACTGGTGCTGCCGCGCTCGTGCCTCAAGCCGATCCAGGCGCTCGGCATGCTGCGGGCGGGGCTGGACCTCCCGCCCGAGCTGCTCGCGCTCGCCTGCGCCTCCCATGCCGGGGAGGGGTTCCATCTCGACGGCGTGCGCGCGATCCTGGCGGGCGCCGGGCTCGACGAGGCGGCGCTGCGCACGCCGCCCGACCTGCCCCTGGAGCAGGCGACGCGCGAGGCCTACCTCCGGGCGGGCGGCGAGCGGTCGCCCCTGGTGATGAACTGCTCCGGCAAGCACGCCGCGATGCTGGCCACCTGCGTGATCCGCGGCTGGCCGCTCGACGACTACCGCCGGCCCGACCATCCGCTGCAGCAGGCGCTCGCCGCCACCGTCGCCGAGCTGACCGGGGAGACGCCGACCGTCGCCGTCGACGGCTGCGGCGCCCCCGCCCTGTCGGCGAGCCTCCTCGGGCTGGCCAGGGCCTTCCGGCTGCTGGCCCGCGGGGAGGGCGTCTCCGGGGCCGCCGACCTGGAGGCCGCGCGGGTGGCCGACGCGATCCGCGACCACCCGGCGTACGTCTCCGGCACGGGACGCGACGAGGTGCGTCTCCTGCGCGCGGTGCCGGGGATGATCGCCAAGCTCGGCGCCGAGGCGTGCTACGTCGCCGCGCTGCCCGATGGGCGGGCCTGGGCGCTGAAGGTCGACGACGGCGGCGACCGGGCCCGGCCGGTGGTGATGGCGGCGGCGTTGCTGCGCGACGGCCTCGGCGAGGAGGCCGGCGTCGACCGCGCCGTGCTCGAGTCGCTGGCCCGGATGGAGCTCGTCGGCGGCGGTCGCCCGGTCGGCGACGTACGCGCATTGCTGCCTGTCAGCTAGCCTGCCGCGCAAGCGTGGCGGCCGTCACTTCTCCAGCATTCTCTGGTATTCCGGCCAGGGCCTGTGAGTCACCTCACCGGGCCGCGATTTGATTTGCTAACTCCAGCAAGCAAAGATGGAGCCATGGCCAGGACGAAGGTGGGGCAGCGCGTCGAGAACCTCGGCGACTACCTGCGCGAGCAGCGCCTCGGCGCCCAGCTCACGTTGCGCCAGCTCGCCGACCAGGCGGGCGTGTCCAACCCCTACCTGAGCCAGATCGAGCGCGGCCTGCGCAAGCCCTCCGCGGAGGTGCTTCAGCAGATCGCCAAGGCGCTGCGGATCTCCGCCGAGCAGCTCTACGTCCGGGCCGGCATCGTCGGCCTCGACGAGAGCGGGTCGGTCGAGCTCGCGATCCTCGCGGACCCGAGCCTGACCGAGCGCCAGAAGCAGTCGCTGCTCGACGTCTACTCCTCGTTCCTGGCGATGAACGCCAGTGAGGAGTCGGCCGAGCCGACCGCCATCGAGCGCGACTGACGCTCCCGTCCCACCACCCCAGACCCAGAGAAGAAGGAGCACCACCATGCCGCAGAGCAACCTCCCGGCCAACGTCCAGGAGACGCTGACCAAGCAGTTCTACGCCGGCGTCGGCGTGACCGACCTCGCCGTCGAGGCCGTCCGCGACTACGTCGCCGACATGCAGAAGCGCGTCGCCGACGTGCAGGACTCCCTCGCCAAGTCGTTCGCCGACTTCGAGCCCGAGGCCGCCCGCAAGCAGGCCACCGGTGTCGTCAACGCCCGCTTCGACGCGCTCAGCAAGGACGCCAAGGCCCGTCGTACCCTCGTCGAGTCCCGCATCGCGGAGCTCCAGAAGGACGCCGCCGAGCTCCCCGCCCGCGTGCAGGCCCTGGTGACCGAGCTGGTCAACGACAACGTCGAGACCGCCGGTGACGCCTACGGCGACCTGGTCTCCCGTGGCGAGAAGCTCGTCGCCCGCATCCGTCGCCAGCAGGCGACCCAGGACGCCGTGGCCGAGGCCAAGGTGACCGTGGCGAAGGCCAAGACCACCAAGACCCAGGCCGAGAAGGCTGCGAAGTCCGCCAAGTCCTCCGCCAAGTCGACCGCCACCCGGGCGAAGAAGAAGGCCGCCCCGGCGCGCAGCAGCGCCAAGGCGACCGCGACCGCCGCCAAGAAGACCGCCTCCAGCGCGGCCAAGGCCGTCGCCGACGCCGCCGAGAAGATCGGCGACTGACCCTCCCGTCACGGCGCTCGCGCCCTGACACCACCGCGACCCCCGGGCTTCGGCTCGGGGGTCGCGGTCATTTCTGGCGGGGGATTTGCTCCTCCGAGGAGCCAACCTGGCCACTTCGGTGTCGGAAAGCCTAGGTTCGCTCCTCGGAGGAGCCCCACCAGGCGCTCAGCCGAGCAGGGCCAGGTCGGCGTCGACCATCCGGTGCACCAGCTCGGGGAAGCCGACGGTGGGCGCCCAGCCGAGGCGGTCCCAGGCCCGGGAGGCGTCGCCGCAGGAGTCGACCGGGTCGACCGGACGCACCAGCGCCGGGTCGACCTCGACGAGGCGCTCCCCGTCGGTCACGCCTACCCGCTCGAACGCCGCCACCACGAAGTCCCGCACCGAGTGCGACCGCCCCGTCGCGACGACGTAGTCGCACCCCGACGGAGCGGCGGCGGCCCGCAGCATCGCGTCGACGTAGTCGGGCGCCCACCCCCAGTCGCGGCGCGCCTCGAGGTTGCCGAGGACCAGCCGGTCGGCCCGCCCGCGCGCGATCGCCGCGACCGTGCTGGTGATCTTGCGGGTGACGAACGTCGGCGGCCGGCGCGGCGACTCGTGGTTGAACAGGATCATCGAGCTCGCGTGCATGCCGTCGGCGCGGGCCCGCCCGACGGCCAGGTGCGCGTGCGCCTTGGCGCGGCCGTACGGCGACACGGGGCGCAGCGGGGTGGACTCGTCCTGCGGGCTCCGGTCGGGGCGCCCGAAGATCTCGGCGCTCGAGGCTTGGACGAAGCGCGGCTCCCCGGACAGCGCGGCCACCGCGGTCAGCAGCGCCTCCGCGGCCGTCGCGTTGACCGCCCAGCTGAGGTCGGGGTCGTCCCACGAGCGGGCCACCGAGCTCTGGCCGGCGAGGTTGGCCACCAGGTCGGGCTTCAGGTCGGCGACGAGGGCGCCACATCCGGCGTGGTCGGTGAGGTCGAGCGCGTGCACCACCACGGCAGCCGGCAGGCTCGACGGCACCGGCTCGCCGGGCGGGTGCACACCGTGCACGTCGACCCCGTCGGCGACGAGCCTCTCCGCCAGATAGCCACCGTCCTGGCCGCCCACTCCGGTGACCAGCGCCCGCGCCGGCCGCCACCCCGAGGGCGGCGCCGACGACTGCCGCTGGGTCACCAGCCGGCCTTCAGCGCCGCGATGTCGGCGTCGACCATCATCGCGAC
Source organism: Actinomycetes bacterium (assembly GCA_030432975.1). Taxonomy (GTDB): domain Bacteria; phylum Actinomycetota; class Actinomycetes; order Propionibacteriales; family Nocardioidaceae; genus Nocardioides. Next base: position 19,135 of record JAUILS010000006.1, on the reverse strand, counting down.
CAGCTCGTCGAAGCCGACCTTGGGCTTCCACCCCAGGACCGCCCTGGCCTTGCTCGCGTCGCCGACCAGCCGGTCGACCTCGGCGGGCCGCAGGAACCGCGGGTCCTGCCGCACCAAGCCGGACCAGTCGTCGACGCCGACGTGGCCGAACGCCGCGGTGACGAAGTCGCGCACGGAGTGCGCCTCGCCGGTGGCGATGACGTAGTCGTCGGGCTCGTCCTGCTGCAGCATCAGCCACATCGCCTCGACGTAGTCGCCGGCGAAGCCCCAGTCGCGGCGCGCGTCGAGGTTGCCGAGCACCAGCTCGTCCTGGCGGCCGAGGTGGATCGCCGCGACGGCCTGGCTGATCTTGCGGGTCACGAACTCCGGCCCCCGCCGCGGCGACTCGTGGTTGAACAGGATGCCGGAGGAGGCGTGCATGCCGTAGGACTCGCGGTAGTTGATCGTCATGTGGTGGCCGAACACCTTCGAGACGCCGTACGGCGACCGCGGCCACAGCAGGGTCCGCTCGTGCTGCGGCGACTCCTCGACCTTGCCGAACATCTCCGAGCTCGAGGCCTGGTAGAACCGCACCCGCCGCGGGTCGTCGCCGCAGTGCAGCCGCACCGCCTCGAGCATCGTGAGCGCCCCCTTGGCGGTGACGTCGGCGGTGTGGGCGGCGTTCTCCCACGAGTAGGCCACGAACGACACCGCGCCGAGGTTGTAGACCTCGTCGGGGTCGCTGTCGCGCAGCGCCCTGATCAGGCTGCTCATGTCGGTGAGGTCGCCGGCGTGCAACGTGACGTCGGGCAGCAGGGTCTCGACGAGGTCGCGCTTGGGGTTGTTCTGGCCGCGGATGACGCCGTGGACGTCGTACCCTTTCGCGAGCAGGAGCTCGGCGAGGTAGAGCCCGTCCTGCCCGGTGATGCCGGTGATCAGGGCGGTTCGCCGACCCTCGCTGCCGGCTCCGTGCTCACTCATGACGGTGATTGTCCCAGCCGTGCCCCGGTCGGCCTCGCCCTGCCCTGTGGAGGAGCGGTGGCGGGTGGCCTCGCGCGGTGGTGATGCTTGGAACGCATGACCGACAGGAGGCACCATGGAGACCATGACGCTGGTCAAGGGCGGCCCGATCACCCGGGCGGAGCGCGACGCGATCCCCGACGACGGGCGTCGCTATGAGCTCATCGACGGGGTGCTGGTCGTGACGCCCGCGCCGAGCTTCCGTCACCAAGGGGTCGTCGGTGAGCTCTATCTCCTGCTAAGAGCCGCCTGCCCGCCCGGGCTGGTCGTCCTCTTCGCGCCGTTCGACGTGGCGCTCGCCGACGACACGGTCGTGGAGCCCGACCTGATGGTGGCTCCGCGCGCGGCCTTCACCGACAAGGAGCTGCCCACGGCTCCGCTGCTGGCCGTCGAGGTGCTCTCGCCGAGCACCCGTCGCTTCGACCTGGGGCTCAAGAAGGACCGCTACGCCGAGGCCGGCATCCTGCACTACTGGGTGGTCGACCCGTCGGCCCCGTCCATCACCGCGTGGGAGCTCAGGGACGGCGTCTACGCGGAGGTCGGCAGCACCGCCGGCGAGGAGTCGCTCGACCTGGCATCGCCGTTCCCGGTGACGGTCGTGCCCTCCCGGTTGCGGCAGCTCTGACGCCGGACCCGCCGTTGCCGCTCAGGCGGTGGGGTAGGAGTCGCCGACGCGCTGCCGGGCGGCCCACGCCGAGGCGACCATGTCGCGCAGGTCGTGGCGCATCGCCCAGTCGAGGTCGCGGGCGGCCAGCTCGCCGGTGGCGACGATCCGGGCCGGGTCGCCGGGGCGGCGCGGGCCGATCTCCGGCTGGAAGTCGATGCCGGTGACCTCGCGGATGGTGTCCATGATCTCGCGGTTGGACGACCCCTCGCCGCTGCCGAGGTTGTAGACCGGCTCGATCGGCTCACCGCGCAGCATCCGCTCGGCCGCGGCCACGTGGGACCGGGCGAGGTCGGCGACGTGGACGTAGTCGCGGATGCAGGTGCCGTCGGGGGTGGGGTAGTCGTCGCCGAAGATCTTCGGCGTGCCTCCGCGGTAGAGCGTGTCGAGCACGATCGGGAAGAGGTTGTGGGGGCTGGCGTCGTAGACGTCGTCGTAGCCGCTGCCCACCACGTTGAAGTAGCGCAGCGAGGTGTGGGTGAGGCCGTGGGCCTTGGCGACGTCGCGCAGCAGCCACTCGCCGATCAGCTTGCTCTCGCCGTACGGCGACTCCGGCCGGGTCGGCGTCTCCTCGGTGACGACGTCGGTGTCGGGGGTGCCGAAGGTCGCGGCGCTGGAGGAGAACACGATCTTGTCGACGCCGGTGTTGAGCATGGCGCGGAGCAGCGTGACGGTGCCGGTGACGTTCTGGTCGTAGGTGTGCAGCGGGCGGGTCACCGAGACGCCGGCGTACTTGAAGCCGGCGACGTGGATGACGCCGACCACGTCGTGCGCCCGCAGCGTCTCCTCGACGGTCAGCCCGTCGAGCAGGGTGGCGCGCACCAGCGGCACGTCGTCGGAGACGAACCCCGAGAAGCCGCTGGACAGGTCGTCCAGGACCACGGCGCTCATGCCCGCCTCGCGCAGGCTGCGGACCACATGGGCTCCGATGTAGCCCGCTCCGCCGGTCACCAACCAGGTCATCCGTGTGCTCCTTCTGGGGTCTGAGAACACCTCACGGTACGGGATCGGGGGCCGCTAGGCTCGGCCAGGTGCGTCTGCCTCGCGTCGGTCTCGCGGTGACCACGGCCGCGCTCGTGGTGGCCGGGTCGCAGAGCCTGCCCGCCCGGGCGCACGCGCCGACCGCCACCTCCTCCGTCGCGGCCCCGGCGGCCGCCGCGTCGGTGGCGCTGCCGGCCCGCGTGGCGCCGCAGCCGCTGGCCGGGAAGTACGTCGTCGTCGACGCCGGCCACCAGCTCGGCAACCACCACTTCCCCCGGAAGACCAACGCGCTGGTGCCCGCCGGCGGCTTCAAGAAGGCGTGCAACACCACCGGGACCGCCACCAACCGCGGGTTCCCCGAGGCGACGTTCAACTTCCGGGTGGCGGTGCTGCTGAAGCGGCGGCTCGAGCGCGCCGGCGCCGAGGTGCGGATGACGCGCACCGCCAACAGCCAGAAGCTCTGGGGTCCGTGCGTGGACCGGCGGGGGCGCGCCGGCAACCGCCGCCCCGCCGACCTGAAGATCTCGATCCACGCCGACGGGGCGTACGGCGCGGGGCCGGGCTTCCACGTCATCGCGCCGACCGACCGCAAGAAGTGGACGCACGACATCTTCCAGCCGTCGCGGCGGCTGGCGAAGACGGTGCGGTCGGCGTTCGTCGCGGCGGGCCTGCCGAAGGCGGGCTACACCGCGGGCGGCGACGGGCTGGACTTCCGGGGCGACCTCGCCACGCTCAACCTCTCGAACGTCCCGACGGTCGTCGTCGAGTGCGGCAACATGCGCAACGCCAAGGACGCGCGGCGGATGACGACGCGGAAGGGCCGCGTGGGCTACGCCAGGGCGCTGGCCCGGGCGGTCAAGGACTACCTCGGCTGACGATGCTCAGAGGCGCTGCATCGCGGTGAGTGCGGCCCGCACGGTCGGCACCTCGTGGGTGCGGAACATGGCGGTGCCGGCCAGCCTCGCGAGCACGGCGAAGAACGGCTCGGCGGAGCGGTACTCCTCCTGGAACAGGTCGAAGGCGTGCGGCAGCGCATGGCAGACCGGCAGCCCGAGCGCCCGCAGCTCGAAGGTCCGCAGCATGACGCGGGTCTGGTAGTCGATCCGGGTCTCGGGGTCGGTGAGGTTGCCGTAGTAGAGGCCGAGTCCAGGGTCGATCACGAGGTGGCGGACGCCTGCCGCCCGGGCGGCGGCCACCCGCTCGGTGAAGTGCGCGAGATAGCCGGGCATCGGGTCCTCGGCACGCGGCGCGTCGGAGACGTCGCGGGCGTCGTCGCCGGCGATCCAGCAGAGCACGAGCGTGGCGTCGTGGTCGGCGACCGTGGCGAAGAGGTCGGCGTCCGCGGCCCGGCCGGTGTAGTTGACGACGCGGGCGCCTGCCTCGAGGCAGGCGGCGGCCAGCTCGGCGTCGTACGTCTCGGCGGAGACGACGAGCCCGTCGGCGGCGAGCTGCTTGACGACCGGCACCATCAGCTCGGCCTGGCGGTCGGCGTCGACGCGGGCGGCGGGCCCGTTGGTCGACTCGGCGCCGAGGTCGACGAGGTCGGCGCCCTGGGCGACGAGCAGCCGCCCCCGACGGACGGCGGACTCGGTGGAGGTGGCGACGCTGTCGCGGTAGGTCGAGTCGCGGGACAGGTTGATCGTGCCCATGACCACCGGGTGCGCGTCGGTGTCGACGTCGACGTCACCGAGCCGGACCGGGGCGACCGGGGCGTCCAGCGCGTCGCGGTGGTCCTCGGCGAGCGCGAGCAGCCGGGGCAGCGAGATCATGCGGGGAGCCTAGCCAGGCTCGCCTCACCGGGACCGGTGGTAGCGCGCGAAAAGGAACGACTCGTGCTCCAGCAGCTGCACCAGCTCGTAGTCGCGCGGGTCCTCCTCCGGGTCGGAGGGCGGCACCATCGCCGGCTGCATCGGGGCGATGGTCAGGCACACCTCGTCGACCACATCGTCCGCGGCGAAACCGGCCAGCAGTCCCGGTCCGCCCTCGCAGACGACGCGGTGCAGGCCGCGCTCGTGGAGGGCGTCGAGGAGGGCGGTCGCGGTGACGCGCTCGTCGTCGAGCTGGAGGACGGTGGCATGGGCTGCGGCGCGCTCGAGCCCCGCCTTGGTCGCGGCGCTGCCGGTGGCGACGATCGGGGTGATCGTGGAGTCGGTGAAGACGTCCTCGTCCCAGGGCAGGTCGAGGCTGCCGCTGACGATCACCAGGACGGGGGCGTCGGCCTGGCCGGCCGCCCGGCGCTCCTCCAGGGCGTCGTCGCGGGCGCGCATCGGGCCGTAGCGCTCGATGCGCAACGTCTCGGCTCCGACCACGACGGCGTCGGCCAGGCGGCGCACCTCGCCGAGCACGTCGCGGTCCAGCGGCGACGACACCGACCCACTCCTGCCGTCGGGCCCGGCCACGCCGCCGTCGAGCGTGCGGAGCATGGTGACCCGCGTCCACGACGACTCCTCGGGCCAGGCGTAGGCGCCGTCAGGCAGCGCCGCCCCCCGCGGCGCGCGGGCGTCGGGCAGGCCGAGGAGGATCCGCATGCGGGCGAGCGTAGCCGCGGGGTGGGGCTCCTCCGAGGAGCGCTCCGCACCCCGGGGCACCCCGGCCGGGTGCGCAACGCGCCTCGGAGGCGCCCTGCCCGGCTCACAGGGTGTCGTCGAGCAGCTCCCGCAGCTCCGCGAAGTGGCGCTCGGTGGCGGCCTCGTCGAAGACGGCGGTGTCGGCCATCGTGTAGCCGTGGCGGGCGCCGGCGTAGACCTCGTTGATCCCGTCGACGTCCGCGGCGTCCATCGCCGCATGCAGCCGCGCGACCGCGGCGGCGTCCATCGAGGGGTCCTGGTCGGCGTGGCCGAAGAGGAACCGTGCGTCGGCGTCCGGCAGCCCGAGGTGCGGGCTGTCGGGTTCGTCGGTCGCGAGGCCACCGCCATGGAAGCCCGCGCATGCGGCGACCTCGTCCGGATGGGCGCAGGCCGCTCGGATGGCCAGCCGGGCACCCATGCAATAGCCGACGACGCCGACCGGGACGGTCACGTCGGGGCGCGAGGTGAGGGCGTCGAGGTACGCCTTGATGTCGGGCAGCGCCTGGGCGGGCGTGAGCCGCTGGATGCGCGGGCCCGCCTCGGCGAAGAACGCCCCGCGCTTCTCGTCGGTGTCGAGCGGACCGTCGGGCGACGTCTCGGCGGCCCTGCCCTCGCGGTAGAAGACGTTGGGCGCCAGCACGACGTACCCCCACGAGGCGATCCGGTCGGCCATCTCGTGGATCCGCGGCCGCAGGCCCAAGGCGTCGATGAACAGCAGGATGCCGGGGTTCGGCCCCTCGTCGTCGGGCGTGGCCAGCCAGGCCTCCGCGTTGCCGTCGGGTGTCGAGATGTCGACGCGCATGCGGTCAGGTTAGTCCGCGGGCTCGGCGCCGCTCGGTGGGGTCGTGTGCCGGAGGCGTCGTCGTCTCCGCGGGGCCCGGGCACACGACGCAGCCCGCCGGGCCGTCGACACCACGAGATCGGCGGCTCAACGGCGGTCGAGCAGCGGGGCGACAGCCGCCTCGAACGCGCTCACCGAGCCGTCCAGCCCGTCCAGCTCCTCGGCCGACAGCAGCACGCGCAGCCCGGACTCGTCCTCCGCCAGCACCACGGGGGCGCCGGCGGACCGGACGGCCTCCGCGACATCGGGACCCATCTCGTTGAGGTGCAGCAGCTCGAACTCCACGCCGAGCCGCGCCACCATCGCGTCCCACGCCGGCTTGCGGCGGACGGGGGAGTGGGTGATGTCGCACAGCGCGCAGTGGCGGGTGCCGCGCAGCTTGCCCCAGACGTACGCCGCCTCGCCGAGCAGGCCGCCGTCGGCGTCGTAGACGCCGACCAGTCGCTGGGTCGCCATGGCGGCAAGCCTAGGTGGGCGCCGGTGACCGGCGTACGCTCGCGACATGAGCGACGACTTCCTCGGGGACCTCCACGACGCGATGCCCGAGCGGCCCGACGACCACGCGCAGGCCGCGCTCGCCGAGGCGTCCGGCTGGGTCGGCACCCACGGCGTCGAGGCCGTGGGGCTGGGGGAGGGCGAGGGCGGCGAGCAGCAGGTCGTCGTCTACACCAGCGGCTCCCCCGACGAGATCCCGGAGACCGTCGGCGGGCTGTCGATCCGGGTGGAGCGGACCGGCCCGGTCCAGGCGTACGACGGCTCCGACGACGCCGACCGGCCCGACGACTCCGACGGGGCCCCGACCGAGCCGGAGGCCTGAGCCCCCGACTCGGTCGTCAGCACCTGTCACCACGGTCAGCGCCGGCTCACGGCCAGACGCGCACCTGCAGGGCGAGCTGCACCGCCGCGATCGGGTTGAGGATCGTGGCGACCGCCGAGCCCGCGAAGAGCAGGCCGACGGGGCGGTTCTGCCAGTCCAGCACCAGCGAGCCGCTGTCGCCGCCGGCCGACATGTCGCTGGTGATGATCTGGTTGCAGAACTTCGCGACCCCGGCGGAGCCGTAGCCCACGTTGACCGTCGCGTTGACGGCGGTCACCCGGCCGGTCGTGAAGTGCGTCGTCCGCCCCGTCTTCTTGACCAGCTGCCCGACGGAGGCGGCGGTGGCGGCCGTGGTCGGGTAGCCGTTCCAGTAGATGTCGCGGTCGATGGTGTCGAACGGCACCTCGGCGATCGCGGCGTCGACGTAGTTGCACGAGCCGTCGAACTTGATCGGCACGAACCGCGCCAGCCGGCCGATCGCGTCGGCCGGACCGCCGCCGTCGAACGGACCGGGCTGGTAGACCGGGTCGCCGATCGCGGCCGCGTTGCTGTTGGCCAGCACGTGGTTGTTGCTGAGGATGTAGTAGCGGGTGGGCTTCCCGGGGAGCGGCGCCAGGTCGTAGCACCCCGCCCCGATCGTGCCCGCGGTGATCTTGAAGTGGCCGACGCTGTAGCCGGGACGGACCGGGCGGACCCGGGTGGCCAGCTTCTGCGCGTCGATCTGCTGCAGCTCCTGCGACAGCTCCATCGGCTCCTCCACGGCGGTGCCGCCGCCGGCGAGCAGGTGGCCGACCTCGAGCACGTCGGTCGGCGTGCTCTCGACGGTCTTGGAGACCTTGTCGCGCGAGTCGAGCATCGACTCGGGCAGCTTCTCGCTGACGAGCACCATGATGCTGGGCTTGCCGGTGTCCTCGCCGTTGCTGATCTTGTGGCCGATGCCGACGCCGACAACGTTGGACCGGTCCATGAACCGGTCCTCGGCGGCCTCGCGGGCGCCCGTCAGGTCGGCGAGGTCGCTCGGCAGTGCGGACGCCTCGGCAGCGAAGAGATCGTGGTCGTGCATGGTTGATTCCCCCTTGCCCTCCGGTCCCGGCCCGGACGTCTCCCGGGCGACGCGGCACCGGGGGATGAGAGAGAGGAGGCCTGACCCGACGGGGTGATACGTGGCTAGAGTCCCGCCATGAGCGACGCCAGCACCGCACCCGCGACCCTCGCCGACTTCCGCCGCGAGCCGCTGCTGTTCGGCCCGTCCCCGGTCCACCCGCTGCCACGGCTCTCTGAGGCGCTGGGCGGCAAGGTCGAGATCTGGGCCAAGCGGGAGGACTGCAACTCCGGCATCGCCTTCGGCGGCAACAAGGTGCGCAAGCTGGAGTACCTCGCCGCCGAGGCGATCGACACCGGCTGCGACACCCTCGTCTCGATCGGCGGCATCCAGTCCAACCACACCCGCCAGGTCACCGGCGTCGCCGCCCACCTCGGGCTCAAGGCCGTCACGGTGCAGGAGGGGTGGGTCGACTACAGCGACGTGGTCTACGACAAGGTCGGCAACATCCAGCTGACCCGGATCATGGGCGGCGACATCCGGATCGACCCGGCCGGCTTCGACATCGGCATGCGCGACTCGTGGAAGCGCGCGATCGACTCCGTGGTCGACGCGGGCGGCACGCCCTACCCGATCCCTGCCGGCGCCTCCGACCACCCCCTGGGTGGCATGGGCTTCGCCAACTGGGCGGTCGAGGTCGAGGCGCAGGAGGCCGAGCTCGACACCTTCTTCGACCACGTCGTGGTGTGCACCGTCACCGGCTCGACGCACGCCGGCATGGTCGCCGGCTTCGCGCTCTCCGACCGGCCCGGACGCCGGGTGGTCGGCATCGACGCCTCCGGCACGCTCGACCAGACCCGCGACCAGGTCTGGCGGATCGCGTCGGCCACCGCGGAGCGGATCGGCCTCGGCAGGCCGCTGCGCGACGACGAGCTGACCCTGGTCGACGGCTATGTGGGGCCGGCGTACGGCCTGCCCGACAAGACCACCGTCGAGGCGATCCAGCTGGCCGCGCGCACCGAGGGGATGCTCACCGACCCCGTCTACGAGGGGAAGTCGATGGCCGGGCTGATCGGGATGATCCGCTCCGGCGAGATCTCCGCCGGGTCGCGGGTGCTCTACGCCCACCTGGGCGGCCAGCCCGCGCTGTCGGCGTACGCCGGCTATCCGGGGCTGGGCGCGCCGGAGCGGGAGCTGTCCCACTGACACCGACCGGGCTCTAGGGTGGCCGCGTGACCGACGGCCCCCAGTCCTCCGACGCGGAGGCCGCGGCGCGCGTCCACGACCGGCTGGCGGCCGCCGAAGAGGCGGTGCTCGAGCACGCGCGGCTGTCGCAGCGACGCGCGAGCATCGTCGCCGAGGTGGAGGCGGCCGAGCGCGACGTGGCCAGCCAGCGGCGGGTGCTGACGGTGCAGACCGGCGAGCTGCAGGCGCTGGAGGGGATCAGCCCGACCCGGATCTGGCATGCGCTGCGGGGCACGCGCGCCACCGAGCTGGAGCGCGAGCGGGCCGAGCAGCAGGCCCAGGAGTACGCCGTCGCGAGGGCGGAGGCACGCCTCGCCACGCTCCGCGAGGAGCGCACTCGACTGGAGCGGGCGCTGCAAGACCTGGGGGACGTCCGGGCTCGCCGGGCCGTGGCCCTGGAGGCGAAGGAGGCCTGGATCGTGGCCTCCGGCGCCGGCCCCGCGGCCGAGCTCGCCGAGGTCGCCACGGCGCTGGGCACGGCGCGGGCCGCGGCCAAGGAGGTCCACGAGGCGCTCGTCGCCGCCGACCTCGCGCTGCAGGCCCTCTCCGGGGCCCAGTCGTCCCTCGGGTCGGCGGGGTCGTGGTCGACCTACGACACGTTCTTCGGCGGCGGCCTGCTCACCGACATGATGAAGTACGACCGCGTCGACACCGCCGAGCGGCAGATGCGCTCCGCCGACGAGGCGCTGCGCCGGCTCTCCCGCGAACTCGCCGACGTCGGCATGGACGGTGTCGGCGGGGTCGAGGTGACGGAGATGACCCGCCTCTTCGACGTGTGGTTCGACAACATCTTCAGCGACTGGTCGGTGCGCAACCGGATCTCCGAGGCGGGCGGGCGGGTCGCCCGGGCCCAGGGCCCCGTCATCGAGGTGCGGCGGGTGCTGGTCGCCCGGGCCGGCGAGCTCGACGCCGAGATCGGCCGGCTGGAGGCCCGTCGCCACGAGCTGCTGACCGACCACTAGCCTCAGGGAAGGGCCCGCGAGGGCAGGGAGGGAGGATCCATGGACAAGGTCGTCGAGTCGGCTGCGGAGGCGGTCGCGGACGTCGCGTCGGGGTCGTCGCTGGCGGTGGGTGGCTTCGGGCTGTGCGGGATCCCGTCGGTGCTGATCCAGGCCATCCACGACGCGGGCGTGACGGACCTGGAGGCGGTGTCGAACAACTGCGGCGTCGACGAGTGGGGGCTCGGCGTGCTCCTCTTCGACAAGCGGATCCGCCGGATGGTGTCGTCGTACGTCGGGGAGAACAAGGAGTTCGCCCGGCAGTACCTCGCCGGCGAGCTCGAGGTCGAGCTGACCCCGCAGGGCACGCTCGCCGAGCGGCTCCGCGCCGGCGGGTCCGGCATCCCCGGGTTCTACACCGCCACCGGTGTCGGCACCCAGGTCGCCGAGGGCGGCCTGCCCTGGAAGTACGACGACCACGGCAACGTCGCCGTCGCCTCCCCGGCCAAGGAGGTGCGCACCTTCGAGACGGCCGAGGGGCCGAAGGAGTTTGTCCTCGAGGAGGCCATCGTCTGCGACTTCGGGCTGGTGCGCGCCTGGCGCGGCGACCGCCACGGCAACCTGGTCTTCAACAAGTCCAGCCGCAACTTCAACCCGCTGGCCGCGATGGCCGGGCGGGTGACCATCGCCGAGGTGGAGGAGCTGGTCGAGCCGGGCGAGCTCGACCCGGACTCGATCCACACCCCGGGGGTCTACGTGCAGCGGGTGGTGCCGTTGACGCCCGAGCAGGCCGCCGACAAGAAGATCGAGAAGAGGACGGTCCGATGAGCTGGACCCGCGAGCAGATGGCGGCGCGCGCCGCGAGCGAGCTGGCCGACGGCTCCTACGTCAACCTCGGCATCGGGCTGCCGACGCTGGTGCCCAACTACGTCCCCGACGACGTCGAGCTCGTCCTCCAGAGCGAGAACGGCATCCTCGGCGTCGGGGCCTACCCGACCGACGACCAGGTCGACCCCGACCTGATCAACGCCGGCAAGGAGACGGTCACGGTGCGCCGCGGGGCGTCGTACTTCGACTCCGCCATGTCGTTCGGCATGATCCGGGGCGGCAAGATCGACGCCGCGATCCTCGGGGCGATGCAGGTCTCCGCCGGAGGCGACATCGCCAACTGGATGATCCCCGGCAAGATGGTCAAGGGCATGGGCGGCGCGATGGACCTGGTCCACGGCGCCAAGCGGGTCATCGTGCTGATGGAGCACGTCGCCAAGGACGGGTCCTACAAGATCGTCGACGAGTGCTCGCTGCCGCTGACCGGACGGCAGGTGGTGCAGCGCATCATCACCGACCTGGCGGTCATCGACGTGACGGCCGACGGCCTGGTGCTGCGCGAGCTCGCGCCCGACGTCACCGAGGACGAGGTGCGGGAGAAGACCGAGCCGACGCTGCGCTGACCCTCGGGTCCGGTGGCGTAGGTTGACCGGGTGCGACGACCGGGCTACCTGCTGTTCGTGGCGGCCCTCGTGGTCGCCTTCGGCGCGTGGTACTGGCACTGGACCGGCCGCCCCAAGACGCTCGACACCGAGGCCGGCAACCACGTCCTGGTGGGGGAGCGCACCGGCGACGGGATGAACGCCCAGGCGAGCGGCACGCTGGCTCTCGCCGGGAGCTGTCTCGGGATCCAGCGCGAGGAGGGCCTGGACGTGGTCGTCTGGCCGCACGGCACCGAGGCGACCCGGGACGGCCTGCTCCTGCCGGACGGCACGGTCGTCGCGATCGGCGACCCGGTCGAGGGCGGCGGTGGCTACGTCGAGGACGACCCCAACAACCCCCGCGTCCCCGACGACTGCCCCCAGGGCACCTACTTCCTCGCGGCCTCGATGACGGCCGCTGACTGAGCGCTGACGACGGGGCAGTCCAGGTCGGTCGACAGGCGTCACCGATCCGGCGCACACTCGGGACGTGTCCGAGCTGGCAGCCGAAGTGCTCGAGGCCGCGCGGCCGCCGTCGCGGCGGTGGTCGCGGAGGGTGGTGGTCGTGGCCGTGCTGGTCGCGGCGCTGCTCGGCACCACGGCGTACGTCGTCGACCGGGGAGTGCGGCAGCGCGAGGAGCGGGCGCTCGAGGCCTGCGGTGACCGGGCGGCCGCGGTCGTCGACACGGCGTACGCGCCGATCCGCGAGCAGTGGGGCCGCGCCCTCCCGACCCTCGACGGGGGCGCCTCGCTGATGATCCGGTTCAGCCTCTATCAGCAGCTCAGCCGGTCCGCGGAGGGCGCCGCCGCCCCGGTCGCCGTGGCTCGCGACGACTGCGCGTCCGTGAACGTGTGGGCCATCCACCCGGACCTGCTCGCCCGGCGCGACGACTGCGTCCGCGCCGTCGTCGCGCACGAGGAGTTCCTCGCCGCGGTCGCGCGGACCGGCGTCGCGGTCAACTCCGCGTGGCCGGAGCCGCTAGAGGGCTGCTGAGGGTTACTGCGACCGGCGCGCCCGGGCGGCGATCTTGGCGCGCTCGTGCTGGTCGAGGATCACCTTGCGGATCCGGACGGTCTCGGGGGTGACCTCGACGCACTCGTCCTCGCGGCAGAACTCCAGGCACTGCTCGAGGCTCAGCCGGCGCGGCGGCACCAGCTTCTCGAAGTTGTCGGACGTCGAGGAGCGGATGTTGGTCTGCTGCTTCTCCTTGGTGATGTTGACGTCCATGTCGTCGGCGCGGGAGTTCTCGCCGACGATCATGCCTTCGTAGACCTCGGTGGTCGGCTCGACGAACATCACCCCGCGCTCCTGCAGGTTCGTCATGGCGTACGCCGTCGCGGCGCCGGCGCGGTCGGCCACCAGCGAGCCCGAGGCGCGGGAGCGGATCTCGCCGGCCCAGGGCTCGTACTTCTCGAAGACGTGGTGGGCGATGCCGGTGCCGCGGGTCTCGGTGAGGAACTCGGTGCGGAAGCCGATCAGCCCGCGCGACGGCACCAGGAAGTCCATCCGGACCCAGCCGGTGCCGTGGTTGGTCATCTGCTCCATCCGGCCCTTGCGCAGCGCGAGCAGCTCGGTGATGGTGCCGAGGTACTCCTCCGGGGCGTCGATGGTGAGCCGCTCCATCGGCTCGTGGACCTTGCCGTCGACCTCGCGGGTGACGACCTGCGGCTTGCCGACGGTGAGCTCGTAGCCCTCGCGGCGCATCTGCTCGACCAGGATGGCCAGCGCCAGCTCGCCGCGGCCCTGGACCTCCCAGGCGTCGGGACGGTCGGTGGGCAGGACCCGCAGCGACACGTTGCCGATCAGCTCGCGGTCGAGCCGATCCTTGACCAGGCGCGCGGTGACCTTCGCGCCCTTCACCCGGCCGACCAGCGGCGAGGTGTTGGTGCCGATCGTCATCGAGATCGCGGGCTCGTCGACGGTGATCAGCGGCAGCGGGACCGGGTGGTCAGGGTCGGCCAGCGTCTCGCCGATCGTGATGTCGGGGATGCCGGCGATGGCGGCGATGTCGCCGGGGCCGACCTCGTCGGCGGGGACCCGCTCGAGCGCCTTCGTCATCAGCAGCTCGGAGATCTTCACGGTCTTCTGGGAGCCGTCGCGCTGCAGCCAGGCGACGTTCTGCCCCTTCCTGAGGGTGCCCTGGTGGACGCGCACCAGGGCCAGGCGGCCGAGGAACGGCGAGGCGTCGAGGTTGGTGACGTGGGCCTGCAGCGGCGCGCCCTCGTCGTACGTCGGGGCCGGGATCGTCTCGAGGATGGTGCGGAACAGCGGCTCGAGGTCGGGAGAGTCGGGCAGCCCGCCGTTGTCGGGGACCTCCAGCGAGGCGCGGCCGGCCTTGGCGGAGGCGTAGACGACCGGGAAGTCCAGCGCGTCCTGGCTGTGGTGCTCGTCGAGGAGGTCGAGGAACAGCTCGTAGGTCTCGTCGACGACCTCGCTGATCCGCGCGTCGGAGCGGTCGACCTTGTTGACGACGAGCACGACCGGCATGTCGGCGTTGAGCGCCTTGCGGAGGACGAAGCGGGTCTGCGGCAGCGGGCCCTCGGAGGCGTCGACGAGCAGCACGATGCCGTCGACCATGGAGAGGCCGCGCTCCACCTCGCCGCCGAAGTCCGCGTGGCCGGGGGTGTCGATGATGTTGACCGTGACCGGGCCACCGGCGAGCTCCTGCGCGGCCGGGCCGGCGTAGGACACCGCGGTGTTCTTGGCCAGGATCGTGATGCCCTTCTCGCGCTCCAGGTCGCCGGAGTCCATCACCCGCTCGGCGACCCCCACCTCCTCCTGGTGCGCGGAGAACGCGCCCGCCTGGTGGAGCATCGCGTCGACCAGCGTGGTCTTGCCGTGGTCGACGTGCGCCACGATGGCGACGTTGCGCAGGTCGGTGCGGGTGGTGGGCATGCGGATCCTTGCTGGCGGGTCGTGCGCGACGGCGTACGACGGACGGGTGGACGCCGCGGGGATCGCTCCGCGCCGCGGCGGGCCCGAGTCTATCCGCGCGGGGTGGCGGCGCCCGAATCCGGCGGCCGCGCTCGGCGGCTGCCCCCCCGCGCCCCGCGAGACGGCTGCCCGACGCGCCCGCGAGACGGCGCTCCCGCGCCGCGACCTGGCGGGAGTGCTCGGCCGAGATGGCAGGACGGCGCGGCCCCGGCGTACCGGAGTGCCGTCTCAGCCCGCAGAAGCGCCATCTCGGGGCGCCAGAGCGCCGTCTCGGGGTCGGTTCGTCTCACCCCTCGGCCTGTCCGGGTCGCGAGGGCTTCCCTGCGGGACGATTGGAACGATCAAATTCTCGGAGGGGAGAGCCGATGATCAAGCAGCAGAGCAAGCCGGGCGGCGCCGACGTGACGTTCGTGCTGCCCGAGACCGACCCGGCCGGCCGGGTGTCCGTGGTCGGCGACTTCAACGACTGGACCCCCGGCGTCCACACGCTGGTGCGCCGCAGCAACGGCACGCGCAGCGTCAAGGTCGCGCTGCCCGAGGGCGGCGCCTTCCGCTTCCGCTACCTCGCGGAGGGCGGCGAGTGGTTCGACGACCCGCAGGTCCAGCACCACGACTGGCAGAACGGGCTCGTCCTCACCTGAGGCGTCCCGCCGGTCAGGGGGCGCGGCGCCGCATGGGGCGGCGCCGCGCCCCTCTCTCCTCTCGGGTCCGCTGCGGGTCCTCCGCCTCGGTCGTGCCGACCGCGAGCGCCAGGGTGGCGAGCACCACCAGCGCGGCACCCCACCACTGGTGGCCGGTCAGCCGCTCGCCGGCGAGCGCCCCGGCCGCCACCCCGAACACCGGGATCAGTGGGAGATAGGCCCCGGCGACCGCTGCCGGCACACCGCGCAGGCCGGCGAGGTAGAGCCAGAAGGCCAGGCCGTAGTACACCGCGCCGGACCCGATCGCCCAGAGCCAGTCGCCGGCGGTGATCCCGGCCAGGGACCAGCCGTTGCCGGTGACCAGCTGCGCCAGGGTCGCGAGGACGACGGCGAAGCCGAGGGCGACCAGCTGCTGGGCGAGCACCACCCGCAGCGAGGAGTCGTCGAGCAGCATCCGCCGCGCGAGGACGGTGTAGAGCGCGCAGCAGGCCACCGCCGCCAGGGTGAGCGCGATGCCCACCGAGGAGCCCGACGCCCCGGGGGCATAGACGACGAGCAGCACGCCCGCGACGGCGACGGCGAGCACGGCGCCGACCAAGGGGGAGACCCGGTCGCCGAGCAGCACGACGGCGAGCAGCGCGATCAGCACCGGCTCGGCGGCCCAGAGCAGCACCGACAGGCTGGCGGTGATCGTGGTCAGCCCGACCAGCCCGAGGGCGTAGGCCAGCCCGGGGTTGAGGGCGCCCAGCAGCGCCAAGGGTCGGGGGACGGGCGGCGACTGGTCACGCCGCAGCGCCGCGACCACGGCCAGCAGCCCGCAGCTCGCGGCGAGCTGGATCGGCAGCAGGGTGAGCGGTGGGACGTCGTCCACCACCTGCTTGGTGAGCACGGTGCCGACGCCCCAGCAGGCGGCGGCCCCGACGAGGAGCACGGGGGCGGGGGCGCCCAGGGGCGCGCGGAGGTCGGGCATGGGGGTCCTGTCGACGGCGGTTGGTGGCGGGCGCGGTCAGCGCCGCGCCGACTCGCCGTCGCAGCAGTCGTAGGCCGGCAGCCGGCCCGGCCGGGAGGGCCGGTGGACGCGAGCGGCTGCCATACCCCGACAGTACGCCGCCCCGGCCGCGAGCGGGAGGGCTCGGCCCTACGCTTCCTCCATGAGCTGGCAGGAGTCCGTCGCCGCGTTCGCCGAGGCGGCCCGATGGTTCGTCGCGACCGTGGGGCGCGTGGAGGGGCGATGGGACGAGCCGGGCCTGGGGGAGTGGGACGTCCGCTCCCTGGTCGGCCACACCAGCCGCTCCCTGCTCACCGTCGAGAGCTACCTCGGACAGCCGGCATCCGCCGTCGAGGTCGACTCGGCCGCGGGCTACTACCGCGCCACCCGGGCGATCGCGGCCGGCCCGGGGGTGGCCGAGCGCGGGGTCGCGGCTGGGGCCGCCCTGGGCGAGGACCCCGCAGCCACAGTGGCGGAGATCGCCGACCGGGTGCTCGCCCTGGTCGCCGCGCAGACCGGCGAGGAGCTGGTCACCACGATCGCGGGCGGCATGCGGCTGCGCGACTACCTCCCCACGCGCACCTTCGAGCTCGCCGTGCACACCTGCGACCTCGCCCGGGCGCTCGGGCTGCCGCTCGAGGTGCCGGCCGCCGCGGCGGCGGAGACCGCCGCGGTGATCGCCCGGGTTGCGGCGGCCGACGGCACCGCCGGAGAGGTGCTGCTGGCGCTCACCGGCCGGGGGTCACTGCCCCAGGGCTTCTCGATGCTGTGAGGCTGCGGCTCGGCGTGCTGTCCGCGGCCGAGGCGCCGGCAGCCCGGCCCGTCGTCGTCACCGGGGAGGCCTTCCGTCACCGGGTGACCGGAACCCTCCCCGCTCGTTGGTGACCCCGACCGGGTCGGCGGGACTCGCCGAAGGACTCGGGGCCTCGGCCGGTCCGCGACCGCGGCTCAGCCGATGCGGGCCAGCTCGAGGATGTGGGTGACGGGCTCGCCGGCGAGGGCCGGGCTGGCCTCGGGTCGCGCCCACACCTGGGTGCGGAGGAAGTCGCGGAAGCGCTCTGCCGCGGCGACGTCGGGCAGCTCGAGGTCGACGTAGATGTGGTGGGCGTCGTCCACGGGGTGGCGGACGGCGTAGCCGGTGACGCCGGCCCGGGCGCGTGCCTCGGCGAAGCCGTCGAAGGCGCGGGACCAGACGTCGAGGTCGGAGATCGGGTGCTCGATGCGCAAGGTTGTCATGAGCCCAGGCTCCGCCCCCCGCGCACGCCGCGGAACCCCACGTTCCTGGGGGATCGGCGAACGCACGGCGGGCCTAGGATCGCCTCGTGAGACCGCCGGGATCGCCCTCGGCCATCGCGGATGCGGTGGAGCGGCTCGCCGCCCGACCGGGAGACAGCCGGTCGCTGCGGGCCTCCGTGCTCGAGCGGCTGCGCCCGGCCCTCGGCTTCGACTGGCACGTCTGGCTGCTCACCGATCCGGTGACCGGCGTCGGCATGGACCCGCTGGCTTCGGTGCCGGACGGAGCCCGTCTCGGCGACCTGGTGCGCACGCGCTACCTGACGGCGCCGCGGTGGACGGAGCTGGCCGCCCCCGCGTCGGCGCCCCGGCTGGCGCGGGCCTGGGCGTCGTACGGCGTCGCGGAGGTGGTCACCACGGTGTTCCGGGACCGCTACGGCTGCTGGGGCTTCCTCGACCTGTGGCGTCGCGAGCCGTTCGCCGCCGACGCGACCGAGGTCCTTGCCGCGGTGTCCGCGCCGCTGACGACGGCGCTGCGGCGCAGCCAGGCGGAGAGCTTCGGGGGTGGGGTCCTCGACGGTGAGGCCGGCGGGGGCGGGGGCGCCACCGTGGTCGTGCTCGACCCCGAGCTGACCGTCCTCGGCGTCACCACCCAGGCCGACGCCGTGCTGCGGGCCGTGCTGCCCACCGACCCGCCGGCCGATCCGGTGCCCGCCTGCGCCCTCAACGTCGCCGCTGCCCTGTTGGCTCGCGAGGACGGGGCGGGCGACCAGGAGCCGCAGGCCCGGCTGCCGGTGCCGGGCCGGGGGCTGCACACCCTGCGCGCGGCCCGCACCGACCGCGGCGACGTGCTCGTGGTGACCGCAGAGCCGGCGACGGCGGCCGAGCGGCTGGACCTGTACGCGCGGTCGCACGGCCTCTCCGAGCGCGAACGCGCGGTGGTCGAGGGCCTCGCCGGCGGCGTCGACACCGCGCAGCTTGCGGCGTCGATGGTGGTCTCGCCGCACACCGTCCAGGACCACCTGAAGTCGATCTTCGCCAAGACCGGCGTCCGCACCCGTCGCGAGCTGCTGGCCCGCGCGCTGGGCACCTGAGGGCGGTAGCGCCGGGGCCCTTGACGGCCGGGCGGCGCGAGCGTACGCCGTCCGGGGCCGCGCGTGAGCCTCACCAGAGCAGGTTGACCGCCGCGACGACGGTGAGCACGAGAATCACCCGCTCGAAGGCGGCCTGGTCGATGCGGTCGACCACCCAGCGACCGACGACGGCGCCGACGACGACGGCCGGCACCAGCAGCAGGTCCAGCAGCAGCGACGGCAGGGTGATCAGCCCGAGGCCGATCGAGAACGGCACCTTGAACAGGTTCAGCGCCGCGAAGAACCAGGCGATGGTGCCCAGGAAGGCGAGCTTATCCAGGCGCGCGCCGAGCAGATAGAGCGAGGTGACCGGGCCGCCGGAGTTGGCCACCATCGTGGTGAAGCCGGCCAGGCCGCCGTAGCCCCAGTGCGCGGCGCGTCCCTGGTGCTCAGTGTCGGGGCGCCACCGCTGCAGCGCCAGGTGGACGACCACGAGCAGCAGCAGGATCGCCCCGATCGTGCGGCGCATGACCGCGTCGTCGCTGACGGCGAGGAAGGCCGCGCCCGCGGCGACGCCCACGACGACCGGTCCCGCCAGCCGCAGCAGGGTCGGCCAGTGGGCCGAGCGGCGGTACGCCGCGAGGGCAAGCACGTCCCCGACGATCAGCACCGGCAGCAGCGCGCCGGTCGACTCGCGCGCGG
>JAUILS010000181.1 GCA_030432975.1 Actinomycetes bacterium | reverse complement strand
GCCGAGCATCGAGCCCGGCCGGCTTGTCGCCGATGACCCGCGACATGTGTCGCCTATGTCTTGAGACACCTGTCGCCGATGTCCTGAACCAGCACACTGTCAGCCCGACCGATCGAACCGGCTCTGACCTGCGGAAACGCGGGTCGGGGCCGGTTCTGCGTCAGGGGGCCCGTCGGGTTGCGGCTCCCGGAGCGCCCAGGGCGGCACGAGGGCGTCGGGCGTCGACCGGGAACCCGAACACGGTATGGACCCCGGGGCTGAAGGCGACGTGGTCGGGAGGCCGTCGAGCCAGGTCGGGGAACCCGGCCGAAGCGACCAGCTGGTCGTCGAGCCCGACCACCTCCGCCCGGTGTAGCGGCCACCGCGGATGCTGGTTGGGGATGTAGCAGGTGCGTCCCACCACCCGGGTGTGCAGTCCCCATCGTGCGGAGAGGAAGGCGTCCAGCGGTGTCGCGTCGCGGGGCTCACCCACGCGGAGCCGGATCGCGCTGCGCGCGCCGCGAGCGCGTCCCCAGCGGTCGCGGAGCACCGCGGTCCAGGTGTGGACGTCGCCGTAGGGGGTCCCGGGTGGCCCGGCACTGAGAACGTGATGGCCCATTCGGGCCCAGCGGTACGGCGTGGCGAAGGCGACGCGGGCGCCCGCGACCACGGGCAGCCGATCGCTGTCCAGGCTGAGGAACACGACCCCACGTCGTCCCGTGCTGTCCACCGAGTACAGCCGCACGTTGGTCTCGAGGAACGTGCCGAGCCACGGCACCGCCGGCCCCCGGCCGAGCCCCGCGCCGACCATGGTGAACGGCACCAGCCCGACGTACGTGACACCCTCGTGGACGTCGGGTCGCACACCGGCGGGCATGCGGTCGGCCACCCGCACAGGATCGACGGCCCAGTGGAGGTAGGCGAGGTCGCGCCACTCCTGTGACATCAGCGTGGGCCCGCTCAGCGGCGGCGCTTCCTCGCTGACCGGCTCGGGTACGGCTAGGGACTCGGCCACGCTTCCAGTGTGCGGATGCGACGCAACCATCGTCGGTCGCGACGCTCGAGGTTCGCCCGTCGGGCCCCGTGTCCGACGGCGCCTGCGCGTGGGACGATCCACGTGTGTCACGGGATGCCGCGTGGGTCACGGAGCGCCTGGAGGTCGGCGGCAGCGAGATCCACTGCCGGCGCAGCACAGGTGGCGACGGCGCGCCCATCGTCCACATCCACGGGTTCGCGATCTCCGGGACCTACCTCATGCCGACGGCGCGGCTGCTGGCTGAGCGGTGGGTCAACGTGGTGCCCGACCTGCCGGGCTACGGGCGAAGCCCGCGCCGCACCCACGTCCTGAGCATCCCCGCCCTCGCCGAGGCCCTGCTGGGCATCCTCGACGCGCTGGCCATCGACCGGGCCGTCCTGGTGGGCAACTCGATGGGCTGCCCGATCGCGCTGGAGGTGGCGCACGAAGCGCCGCAGCGCGTCCAGAGCCTGGTGCTGGTCTCTCCCGCGGGCGGCATCCACAACCGGCCACTGCCCCGCGCGCTCGGCCAGCTCGCCCTCGACGGGCTGAGGGAGACGCCGCGGATGCTCCCGGTGGCGGTGCCCGACTACGTCGGCTTCGGGCCGGTCAACGGACTGCGCCTCTTCGGGGAGCTCACCCGGTTCCCCTCCCTCGAGCGGCTCGTGCACACGCCGGTGCCGTCGCTGGTGGTCCTGGGAGGCCGCGACCCGCTGATGCCGAAGGCGGCTCGCGTCTTCCAGGTCGCCCGGATGGCACCCGAGATGCTGCGGGTCGCCCGCATCGACCGGGCCGCGCACGCCCTGAACTTCAGCCACCCCGAGGAGCTGGCGGCCCTGGTCGAGGGCTGGCTCGACGACGGACTCGAGAGTCGCCGTGCGCTGCCCCCTGGGGTGCGCCTGCTGCGCCGAGCAGACCCGGCCGGCTGAGCATCCCCGGGGTCGATGGGAACCCTGCCCGCCGCGCCGGTCAGATCTCCGCGGGCAGGGTCTCGTCGGCGATGACGTCCTCCGCCAGCGTGGCGCGGACACGCGCGTCGAAGTAGACGTAGGCCACGGTGAGCGCGACGTAGGGCATCAGCACCGCGTAGGTCACGCCGGCGACGATGTTGGCGACCGGGAACGGCGCCCCGGTGAGCAGGATGAGCAGTGTCCCGAGCAGCGGGCCGACCGCGCCGGCCAGAAGGAGCGAGGCGGCCAGGAGGACCGCCGTCTTGACGAGCTGGGCCCGCACCAGCGTGGCGCTCCGGCGAAGTGATGCCACGGCCGAGCCACCCTCGAAGGCGATCACCGGCACGAACAGCGCGAACAGGACGACCAGCACGACGGCGATGGGGGAGAGCACCACCGTCAGGCCGAGCAGCCCGACCAGGGCCGAGGAGACGAGGAAGGCGCCGAGCAGGGGCCGCCACCGGGCCAGCGCGAGGCGGTAGGCGCGGCGTACGCCGACCTCGGCCTCGCGGTCGATCTCGCCCAGCGCGTGGGTGGTGGCGGCGAGCACCAGGAGGATGCCTCCGCCCATCAGCAGGTAGGTCAGCACCGCGGCCAGCGTCACCCGCAGGCCGCCGTCCTCGCCGCTGACGGACAGGCCCGGCAGCTCGGGCCCGGTGACGAGGATGGCGTGCACCCCGACGGCGACGAGGGAGGCCGGGATCGTCAGCGCACCGATGCCGATGAACAACCGCCAGTGCGTGGCGTAGAGGCGCGCGGCGGCCCGGATGATCTGCCCGACGGCTCGCCGTCTGGCGACACGAAGCGGCATGACCGGACCCCAGGTGGTCCGGCGGACCAGGAAGACCACGACGAGCCCGACCAGACCCGCGAGCAGCAGCAGGCGGGTCGGGTTGTTCGCCAACGTGCGCACGACCTCGGAGCCGCCGGACACCGCGGTGCAGAAGAAGTCGGTGGCGGAGGTGCCCAGGAGGCCACCGGACGGCACGGCATAGCTGCGGTCGCGGCCGTTCTCCTCCTGGTAGGAGACCGGATGGGTCCAGCTCTCCTTGGTGTTCGGCCCGGTCGGCCCGTTGTAGAAGGACTGCTCGCGCTGGCCCCAGCGCCCTTCGTAGGCGATCCAGGGGAACGCCGCCCGGGCGGCTGCCGGGTCGGCCGGGATCACCGCGACCGTCGGGCTGATCCCCTCGCTCGGGTCGCGGGTGTCGTCGCAGCCGAACCCCTGCTCGGCTGACGTGCCGAGGTAGAGCGCGTCGTCGAAGAAGTTCGCGTGCGACCCGGCGGCGGGGTGCACCACGGGGTGGGTCCCGTCGACGATCTGGAGCTTCGGGTCGTCCCAGGCGGCGACCTCCATGCCTTCGTGCTGGCTGAAGCCGATCTCGAGCGGGGTCTGGTCGAGGGCCTGGCCCGCGTCGGAGGCGGCGAAGACGAGCTGGACCATCTCCCAGTCGCCCTCGTGCTTGTTGGTGTAGTCGTTGAAGGGGTAGAAGAACCAGTACTGCAGGGCCAGCCGGTCGTCCCGGCCGTCCTCCGAGGCGACGTGTGCGTACGCCGTCGGAGGGCTGCCCGCAGCGGTGCTGCGCACCCACGTCTCGTAGTCGCAGCCTGCTTCCAGCGGGTTCCCCGGCAGGTCCAGGTGGTAGCCGAACAGGCCGGCCCCCAGGTCCTCGGCCGTCGGGGCGATGCCGACCGCCTGGTCGGACTCCCAGGGGCCGCGCAGCGCCACGCTGCGGTCGTCGAGGACGATCTCGACGTCACTGGGTTGGTAGGGCTCACCCGGACCGCACTCGACTCTCTGGGTGACCAGGCGCACCACCGGGGCGAACCGCTCGGCGAGGGCCCGCTCCGCGTCCGCGTCCGCGTCCGCGTCCGCCGGACCCGCGGCCGCCGAGGCGGGAGGTCCGACGACGAGACCACCCAGCAGCAGCACGGCCAGGAGCCACCCCCACCGGAGCTGCCTCGGTCTCACGTCCGCCCCTCTCCCAGCGCCCCGGTCGGGGTCACGCAGGCTGCGCCCAGTCTAGGGTCGCTCGTGGCTCCGGCGCCGGGGGCCGGCCCGCGCGGACGGGCGGGGGCCGCAGCCGACCCCGGGCGGTGCGGGGATAGGCTGGAGACACCCCGGCAGAGGAGCGTCGTGACCGAGACGGTCATCGTCACCCAGGGCCTGACCAAGGCCTACGGACACACGCAGGCGCTGCGCGGGCTCGACCTCGAGGTGCGCCAGGGAGAGGTGTTCGGGTTCCTCGGGCCCAACGGCTCCGGCAAGACCACCACGATCCGGATCCTGCTCGACCTGATCCGGGCCAGCTCCGGAACAGCCACCGTCCTCGGCCTCGACCCGCGCCACGACGGGGTCGCGCTGCGCCGTCGGCTGGGCTACCTCGAGGGCGACTTCGTGGTCGACGGCCGGCAGACCGCCGGCGAGCTGCTCCGCTATCTGGGGCACCTGCGCGGGGGAGTGCCGCCGGCGCGGATCACCGAGCTGAGCGAGCGACTCGGGCTCGAGCTGGACCGGAAGATCAAGACGCTCTCGAAGGGCAACCGGCAGAAGGTCGGCCTGATCCAGGCGTTCATGCACGAGCCGGAGCTGCTGATCCTCGACGAGCCGACCTCGGGTCTCGACCCGTTCCTCCAGCAGGAGTTCACCGCGATGACGCGCGAGGTCACGGCGGAGGGGCGCACGGTCTTCATGTCCTCCCACGTGATGAGCGAGGTGCAGAAGACCTCCGACCGGGTCGGCATCCTCCGCGACGGGGTCCTCACCAGCGTCGACACCGTGGAGAGCCTGCGGGCCTCCACCACCCGGCGCGTCGAGGTGCACTTCGACCGCGAGGTCGGACCGGAGGCGTTCGCCGACGTGCCCGGCGTGAGCGAGCTGAGCGTCAGCGGGGCGCTGCTCCGCTGCCGTCTCGACGGGCCCGCCGACGCACTGCTCAAGGTCCTCGCCGCGCACACCGTGGTCTCCCTGACCAGCGTGGAGCCCGACCTCGAGGAGCTCTTCATGGACCGCTACGGCCAGGGGCCGGATGCGGAGGTGAGCGCGTGATCCGCACGGTGTTCGCCAAGTGGCTGTGGGACTCGCGGCGCTTCCTGCTCGGCTGGACGGCCGCCATCGTGTTCGTCGGCTGCGGCTACGCCGCGTTCTGGCAGACCTTCGAGGACCCCGAGGTCGCCGAGCTGCTCGAGAACTACCCCCAGGCGATCCTGGAGGCCCTCAACTACACCGACATCACCACGGCCGAGGGCTACCTCAGCGCGACCGTCTATGGGCTGGTGGTGGCCGTCCTGATGATTGTCTTCTCCATCAGCGTCGGCACCCGGATCGTCGCCGGTGAGGAGGAGGCGGGGGTGCTCGACCTGACCCTGTCGCACCCGGTCAGCCGCCTCTCGCTCGCCCTGCAGCGGGTGGCGGCCTACGTGACCGCCGTCCTCGCGATGCTCGCGGTCTTCTGGGTGGCCATGGTGGCGATCTCGGGTCCGGCGAGCTTCGACAGCATCCCCGTGGGCCGGCTCGCGGCGATGCACCTGCACCTGGCCGCGTTCGCCGTCCTCTTCGGCACGCTGACGTACGCCGTCGGCGCGGCGACCGGCCGGCGCGCCTTCGCGCTGGCGACCGGGTCGGGGTTCGCCGTGCTGGCCTACGCGATGAGCGGCCTGATCCCTCAGATGGAGGGGATGGAGTGGGTGCGCGACTGGTCGCCCTTCACCTGGCTCAACGGCAGCGAGCCGCTGGTCCACGGCCTCGACGGCGGCCACCTCGCGATCATGCTGACGCTGAGCCTGGTCTTCGTCGCCGTGGGCACCGTCGCCTTCCAGCGTCGCGACCTGGCGGTCTAGGAGCCTGGTCGGCGGGCCGCCCACTCGGCCAGCAGCTCCTGCTCTCGCTCGGGGGACAAGCCGGTCCCGCGCCCGCTGCTGACCTCGGGCTCGGCCCGCGCCCAGGAGAGCGTGTCGCGGACGACGTCATCCCAGGGCCGGTGCACCAGCCCCGCTGCCTCGGCTCGGTCGACCCCCATGGCCAGCGCCATCTCGGGGATGCCTTCCGACCACAACGGCAACGCGGTGCCGTCGACCCCCTGCTCGACCAGCCAGCCGCCGTCGACGGGCACCAGGTCGGCCCCGCGGTCGATGGCCGCGACCGTCGCGGTCAGCATCTCGCCGAACGTGGTGGCCGGACGGGCGGCGGTGAACGTGCCCGCGACCGGGCCCTCCGCCAGGGCCAGCATCCAACGACCCAGGTCTCGCGCGTCGATCGCCTGCATGGGCGCCTCCCACGGGCCTGGTGCGAGCATCGGACCGCCGCGGGCGGCGCGGAGGACCCACCACGGGAACCGTCCGGTGTAGTCCCTCGGGCCCACGACGTACGTCGGCCGCACGACGGTCAGCCCGCCGGCCTCGTAGCGCTCCCGCGCTGCGTTCTCGCACGCCACCTTGAGCGGGCCGTAGGTCTCGCCGGTGACCTCGGAGACCTCCGCCCCCGCGGGTGCCAGCAGCGGCGAGTCCTCGGTCGCTCCGGGGGCATCGGGCTCGGCGTAGACAGACACCGTCGAGACGAGGATGTGGTGCCCCCCGCGCTCGCCCAGCGCGTGGTGGAGCGCCGTCACCTGTCCGGGCAGATAGGCGCAGGCATCCACCGTGACGTCCCAGCCGCCGCGCCCGAGGACGCTCAGGTCGCCGTCGCGGTCGGCCAGGAGGTGCGACGCGTCGGGCAGCTCGTCGGTCGGGTTCCGGTGCAGCAGGGTGACCTCGTGACCGGCTCGCAGCGCCGCCTCGGCCAGCGCGTGCCCCACGAACCTCGTGCCTCCGATGACCAGCAGTCGCATGAGCCGATCCTAGGGACGGGACGCGCGGCCCCGTCAGCAGCGCACCCCGGTGCCCCGGAAGAGCAGCCAGGTGGAGCCGTCGGCGAGCGCCTGCAGCAGCAGGT
>JAUILS010000180.1 GCA_030432975.1 Actinomycetes bacterium | reverse complement strand
GGAGGAGCGATGACACAGCCCACCGAGAACCCCAGCCCCACCTACCAGCAGCCCCCGCCCCAGCAGCCGCCGATCCAGCAGCCCTCGGGCAAGCGCCTGGTCCGCCGGTCCGACGACAAGATGATCGCCGGTGTCTGCTCCGGCGTCGCCGACTACCTCGGCATCGACGTCACCCTGGTGCGGGTGCTGACCGTGCTCGGAGCCGTCTTCGGACTCGGCTCCCTGGTCGTCGCCTACGTGGTGATGTGGGTGCTGGTCCCCGAGGAGTGAGGGGACGCATCCGAGGGAGGGGCCGCGATCGGGGGGTCGCGGCCCCTCTCGCATGCCCGGACGCCCGCCGAAACCACCGCCGCGGCACGATGGGCCCATGACGCTCTCCCTGGGATCGCTCGTGACCGAGCCGGCGCTGGACCGGACCGACCTGGTGGCGCCCCCGGTCGCCGAGGCGCTGCGCGCCTGGCCGGGCGCCGCCGAGGTGGGCGTGGTCGAGATCGACCCCGACCTCGCCGACACCGCGGCGCTCTGCGCGGCGGCCGACCTGCCGCTGGAGGCCAGCGCCAACTGCGTCGTGGTGATGGGCCGCCGCGACGGCGTGGAGCGCATCGCCGCCTGCGTGGTCGCCGCCGACACCCGTGCCGACGTCAACACAGGCGTCCGCAAGCTCCTCGACGTCCGCAAGTGCTCCTTCCTGCCGATGGAGCGCGCGGTCGAGGAGTCGGGCATGGAGTACGGCGGGATCACGCCGGTCGGGCTGCCCGCCGGCTGGCGGCTGCTCGTCGACGCGCGGCTGCGCGACGTGCCGGTCGCCGTCATCGGCTCCGGCGTACGCCGCTCCAAGCTGCTGCTGCCCGGCTCCGCCCTGGTCGCGATCCCCGGCGCCGAGGTCGTCGAGGGCCTCGGCCGCTGACTCCCGGCTCGGCTCAGCCGACGCCCACGGTGCGCCAGGCGCCGCGGACGATCTGCGCTGCACCCTTCGGCACGACCCCGGCCTTGACCAGGATGCGCGCCGACTCGGCCACCTGGTCGGCGGCCTGTGCGAACGTGCTGCTGGGCGCCAGGAAGTGCAGGGCGTGATACCAGATCCGTGCGGTCGTCACGGTGTCGCCGATCTCAGAGGCCGCGAGGTAGAACGCGCGGTTGGGGATGCCGGAGTTGATGTGCACCCCGCCGTTGTCGGCGCTGCCGGTGTAGCGATCGGCGTAGTGCGCGGGCTGCGGGTCGGTGCCCAGGATCGGGTTGTCGTACGCCGTCCCGGGGTGCCGCATCGAGCGGAGCGCCTCGCCGTAGAGGTCGGGACCCATGATCTCGTCGCCGATCAGCCAGTCGGCGTCGGCCGGGTGCTCCCCGTTGGCCCACTGCGTGATGGCGGTGCCGAACACGTCGCTGAAGTGCTCGTTGAGCGCGCCCGACTGGTTCTTGTAAATCAGGCCGGAGGTGAACTGGGTGACGCCGTGGGCGAGCTCGTGGGCCACCACGTCGAGGGAGCGCGCGAAGCCGGCGAAGATGACGCCGTCTCCGTCGCCGAAGGTCATCTCGTCGCCGTCCCAGAAGGCGTTGTTGTAGCCGGTGCCGAAGTGCACGTTGAGCACCAGGTCGAGGAAGCGGTTGTCGATCGACTCACGGTTGAGGATCTCCTGGTAGAACGACCGCACCTGGCCGGCGCTGTCGTAGGCGTTGCTGACGTCGGCGTCGTCGGTCTCCGGCTCGCCCTCGGCGCGGACCAGCGTGACCCGCTGGTTGGTCGTGTTGCCGGAGTCGTAGACCTCGCGCCGCGAGGTCCCCGTCGGGGCGGGTGCCAGCTGGGCGTCGGCGCCGGCCGCGACGCCCTCGATCGCGTCGGCGCGACGCTGCCGCGCGGCGTCGGCGAGCGCCTTCTGGGCCTTGTCCCCGGCCGGGCCCTCGGCGTGCTTGACCACCTCGGACTGGACGTGGGGCGGCACGAAGTGGCAGATGGTTCTCGTGGTCATGGCTCTCCCTCCGGGCGGCCGAGTGTCGCCCTCGGAGGAGAGGACCGCCGGACGTGGGGCGAGATACGCGGAGCGCAAGGGCCGTTTCGCTGCGCCGGAGTGCCGTTTCGCGGTGCCGGAGGGCCGTTTCGCGGTGCCGGAGTGCCGTTTGGCTGCGCCGGAGTGCCGTCTCGCGGTGCCGGAGCGCCGTCTCGCGGTCAGGGGGCGTAGGACTCCTGGGGCAGCTCGAACCACAGCAGCTCGTCGAAGTCGTCGGACACGTGGGCGGCGGCCAGGTCGGGCGGGGTGGCGGCGGCGAGGATCTGCCGGCCCAGGTCGAGGTAGCCCGCCAGCGCCGCCACCGGGGCGGTGGTGCCGTGGTGGGGGTAGGTCATCACGCCTGCGTCGTCGTAGGACACGTCGGCGAGGCGGAGCGGCGGCTCGACGGCGCCGTTGCGGTGGTGCCAGAGACCGGTGGCGGGGTCGAAGGTGTAGTCGCCGAGCAGTCGCCAGCCGTCGCGGGCCACCAGCCGGACGGCCTCGACGAGGTAGGCGAAGACCTCCTCGTCGATGAAGTAGTTGAAGTTGACCCGCACCCAGCCGGGCTTGATGCCCTCGCAGCCGACTGCGATCTCCGACTCGTACTCGTGCGACCGCTCGATGTCGATGCCGAGCAGGCGGTGGCCGTAGGGGCCGGCGCAGGAGCAGCCGCCCCGGGTCTGGATGCCGAAGAGGTCGTTGAGCAGCGCGACGACGTAGTTGTGGTGGAGCCGCCGCCCCGTCGGCCCGCGCACGACGAACGACACGATCGAGAGCCGCCGCGCGTCGAGGTTGCCGAGCACCTGCAGCGACGGCTCGTCCGCCCAGGCGGCCAGGGCGCGGCGCAGCATGTCCTCCTCGCGCGCCTGGATGGTCTCGACGCCGACCGCCTCCTTGAGCTGGAAGACCAGCCCGGCGCGGATCGACTCGACGATGGCGGGGGTGCCGCCCTCCTCGCGGTGGGCCGGGTCGTCGAGGTAGCGGTGCTCGGTCGGGTTGACGTAGGCGACGGTGCCACCGCCGGCCACGACCGGCACCCGGTTGGCGAGCAGCTCGCGGCGCACCACCAGCACGCCCGGGGTGCCCGGCCCGCCGATGAACTTGTGCGGCGACAGGAACACCGCGTCCTTGCGGGCTGAGGCGGGCTGCCCGGCGGGGCTCATCTCGATCCGGACGTACGGCGCCGCGGCGGCGAAGTCCCACAGGGAGAGGGCGCCGTGCTCGTGGAGCAGCGAGGCGATGCCGTAGGTGTCGGACACGATGCCGGTGACGTTGCTGGCTGCCGAGAACGACCCGACGAGCAGCGGCCGGTCGGCGTGCTTCTCCAGCTCGCTGCGCAGCACCGCCTGGTCGATGTGACCGTCGGCGTCCTCGGGGATGGTCACCACGTCGGCGATCGACTCGCGCCACGGCAGCTCGTTGGAGTGGTGCTCGAACGGCCCGACGAACACCACCGGCCGCTGGTCGGCCGGGATCGCCTCCGTCAGGTGGTAGCGGTCCTCCATCGCGCTCGGCAGCCGCAGCCCGAGGATCCCGACGAGCTTGTCGATCGCGGCCGTGCTGCCCGAGCCGCAGAAGATCACCACGGTGTCGTCGTCACCGCCGACCGCGTCGTGGATCACCCGCCGCGCGTCCTCGCGCAGCCGCGTGGTCTGCAGGCCGGTGCCGCTCGCCTCGGTGTGGGTGTTGGCGTAGCGCGGCAGCACCTCCTCGCGGAGGAAGTCCTCCAGGAACCCCAGCGCCCGCCCGGAGGCGGTGTAGTCGGCGTAGGTCACCCGGCGCGGGCCGTAGGGCCCGTCCATCACCTGGTCGTCGCCGATGACGGCGTCCCGGATCCGGGCCACCAGCGCGGTCCTGCGCTCCTCCACGACTGCCACTGTAGGACGACCGAAACCCGGTCGCGCGGCCGGACGGTCGACCCGTAGATTCTGCGGGTGCGGCCGCTCCCTCTCGACCATCCCGGGGTGGCCGACACCCGGTCGCCCGGGCGGTTCCTGTGGTGGCTGGCGCGCGGCCAGTGGCGGACCCTGGCGATGGGGATGGTCTTCGGCATCATCTGGATGAGCAGCCAGGCGGTGCTGCCGGCGCTGCTGGGCCGCGCGATCGACCAGGGGGTCGCGGCCCGCGACCTCCCGGCCCTGGTGATGTGGGCGGGCCTGATGCTGGCGGTCGGCCTGGTGCAGGCGGTCAGCGGCATCATCCGGCACCGCTACGCCGTCACCAACTGGCTCACCGCCGCCTACCGCACCGTCCAGCTGGTCGGACGGCGGTCGGTCGACCTCGGGCCCACCCTGCCCCGCCGGGTGTCGACCGGCGAGGTGGTCGCCATCGGCACCTCCGACCTGTCCCACCTGGGGCAGGTGATGGACGTGTCGGCGCGCTTCTCCGGGGCCGTCGTGTCCTTCCTGCTGGTCTCGGCGATCCTGCTGTCCACGTCGGTCACGCTCGGCCTGGTGGTGCTGGTCGGGGTGCCGCTGCTGATGCTGGCCGTCGGGCCGCTCCTCGCGCCGCTGCAGCGACGCAGCGCCGACCAGCGTCACCTGATGGGCGAGCTCGCCAACACCGCCTCCGACATCGTCGGCGGCCTGCGGGTGCTGCGCGGCGTCGGCGGCGAGGAGGTCTTCTGGGGGCGCTACCGGCGCGAGTCGCAGACGGTCCGGCGGTCCGGGGTCCGGGTGGCACGGCTCCAGTCGGTGCTCGACGCGTTCGAGGTGCTGCTGCCCGGCATCTTCGTGGTGGTCGTCGTCTGGCTCGGCGCCCGCGCCGCGGTCCGCGGCCAGCTCACCCCCGGCGAGCTGGTGGCGTTCTACGGCTACTCCGCCTTCCTGATGATCCCGCTGCGCACCGCGACGGAGTACGCCAACAAGCTGATCCGCGGCCGGGTCTCCGCGAGGCGGGTCTGCCGGGTGCTCGCCCTCACCTCCGAGTACGCCGACCCGGCCACGCCGCGGCCCGCGCCGCCACCCGGCAGCGAGCTGGCCGACGGCCGGACCGGCCTGGTCGTGCGTCCCGGCCGGGTCACGGCGCTGGTCGGCGAGGACCCCGACGAGACGGGGCTGCTGGCCGACCGGCTCGGCATGGTCGCCCCCGACCCCGACGACGAGGTGACCTGGGGCGGCGTCCCGCTCACAGCGCTCCCCCGCGGCCAGGTGCGGGACCGGATCGTCGTCTCGGACACCGGCGCGACGCTGTTCTCCGGACCCCTCGGCGAGCGGCTCGCCGTGCGCGAGGGCAGCGACCTCGCCACCGCGCTCGCGGCCGCGTCGGCCGCCGACATCCTCGACGGGCTCCCCGAGGGGCTCGACACGGTGGTCACCGAGCGCGGCCGCTCCTTCTCCGGGGGGCAGCGGCAGCGGCTGGTGCTGGCTCGCGCGCTCGCGCTGGACCCCGAGGTGCTGGTGCTGGTGGAGCCGACCTCGGCGGTCGACGCGCACACCGAGGCACGGATCGCGGCCCGGCTGCGGACCGTGCGGGCCGGCCGGACGACCGTGGTCGTCACCACCAGCCCGCTGCTGCTCGACCAGGTCGACGAGGTGGCGTTCGTCCGGGGCGGACGCGTCGCGGCGACCGGCGCCCACGAGGACCTGCTGGCTCGCGAGCCGGCGTACCGCTCGGTCGTACTGCGCACCGTGGAGGTGCCGCCGTGAGCGGCCAGCTGCCCGTCTCCGACACCCCTGCGGTGCGCCGCTACGTGCGCCAGGTCGCCCGCCGGCACCCGCGCATGCTCTGGTCGACCCTCGCGCTGCACGCCCTCGCGGCGCTCGCCGGCCTCGCCGTCCCGCGACTGCTCGGCGACCTGGTGCAGGCCGTCGAGGACGGCACCACGCTGGACCACGTCGACCGGGTGGCGCTCTGGCTGGCCGGCTTCCTCCTGCTCCAGACCGTGCTCACCCGCTATGCGCGCTACCTCTCCCAGGCCCTCGGCGAGCAGGTGCTGGCCGAGCTCCGCGAGGACTTCGTCGGACACGTGCTGACCCTCCCCATCGGCACCGTCGAGTCGGCCGGGTCCGGTGACCTGCAGACCCGGGCCAACCGCGACGTCGACCAGCTCGGCTGGTCGGTCCGCTACGCCCTGCCGGAGTGGACGATCGCGATGGTGACGGCCGTGCTGACCTTCGCGGCCGCGCTCAGCGTCGGCTGGTGGGTGGTGGTCCCCTGCCTCCTCGGGGTGCCGCCGCTCGTGATCGGGCTGCGGTGGTATCTCGCCCGCGCCAAGGACGGCTACCTCCGGGAGACGGCGTCGTACTCCCGGATCACCGCGACGCTGAGCGAGACCGTCGAGGGTGCCCGCACGGTCGAGGCGCTGGGCCTCCAGGACGAGCAGGTCGGCCGCCTCGACGACGACATCCGCGAGTCCTACGCGGCGGAGCGCTACACGCTCTATCTCCGCACGGTGTTCTTCCCGAGCATGGAGCTGGCCTACCTCATCCCCACCGTGCTGACGCTGCTGCTGGGGGGATGGCTCTATATCGAGGGCCAGGCGTCCCTGGGCGACGTCACGGCCGCGACGCTCTATGTGCAGATGCTGATCGACCCGGTCGACCGGGTGGTGTCGATCCTCGACGAGCTGCAGCTCGGCGCCGCCTCCCTGTCCCGGCTGCTCGGCGTCGGGCAGGTGCCCGACGACCGGGTCGCCTCCGGCGAGCGGCCGGCCGACGAGCACCTCCGGGCCACCGACGTGCGGTTCGCCTACGTCGCGGGCCGCGAGGTGCTGCACGGGGTGAGCCTCGACGTGGGCATCGGCGAACGGGTGGCGATGGTCGGCCCGTCGGGGGCGGGCAAGTCCACGCTCGGGCGGCTCCTGGCGGGCATCCACCCGCCCGACGCCGGGTCGGTGACCGTGGGCGGCGTACCGCTGGTGGCGCTGCCGCTGGACGACCTGCGCGGCCACGTCGCCCTGGTCACCCAGGAGCACCACGTCTTCGTCGGCACC
>JAUILS010000179.1 GCA_030432975.1 Actinomycetes bacterium | reverse complement strand
TGGGACCGGTCCTCCGGCGAGGCGCCCCCGCCGCTCCCCGACGACGTGGTCGCGCAGACCCGGGCGAAGTACGTCGAGGCCTACGAGCGGCTGACCGGCGAGGCCTGGTAGCCGTCATGTCCTCGGGTCCCGCCGGTCGTGCCCACAACCTCGTGGTCCGGATGCACCACCCGGTGGCCCGGGTCTTCGACTACCTCGCCGACCCCCGCAACCGCCCCGAGTGGCAGTCCAGCCTCCGCCGGGTCGAGCTCCTGGGCAGCCAGACGACCGGGGTCGGCACCCGGTGGCGCGACGTCACGTGGGCGGGCGTGCGCCCCGAGATGCGCGTCATCACCCACGAGCCGCAGCAGGCCTGGGCCGAGGAGGGCACCTGGGGCGGGCTGACCGCATTCCTGCTGATCGTCTTCGTCGAGCAGGGCGACGAGACCGACCTCGAGATGTCGGTGCGGCTGCGCGGCTCGGGACTGTGGCGGGTCCCGGCCGCCGGCGCCGGCCTGCTGACGCCCGCGGCGCTGCGCAGCGACCTGGCGCGGGCCGACCGGATCCTGACCGAGCGCGCCGGCTGACGCCTCGCCCACGGGCCAGGCGGGAATGGCCCGATCGGACCCTCTCCGCGCTCGGCCGGCGCGTGCTTGACTGTGCCCGCCCAGGAGGTGCTGCCATGTCTCGACGTCTCGCGCTGCTCGTCGCGCTGCTGCTCGGCGCCGCCCTGGTGTCCGGCTGCGGGGCCGACGAGATCGCCGACCAGGCCACCGAGAAGGCGGTCGAGAAGCAGCTCGAGGACGCCGGCGGCGACGACGTCGACATCGACATCGACGACGAGACGGTCAAGGTCGAGACCTCCGACGGCACCTTCGAGGCCGGCACCGGCGACCTCCCCGAGGGCTACCCCGCCGACCAGGTCCCGGTCGTCGACGGCACGGTGATGTTCGCGGTGTCCGACGGCGACGGCGGCTTCAGCGTCGCCGTGGAGTACGACGGCTCCGCCGACGAGGCCTACGCCGCCGCCGAGCAGGCCCTCACCGGCGCGGGCCTCTCCCCGAGCGACGAGATCGACACCCTGGAGGGCAGCAACAGCGGCGTCTTCCAGGGCAACGGCTACGAGGTCCTCGTCTCGGTCATCGACTCCGCGGGCAGCCCGGCCGTCAACTACATCGTCAGCGCCCAGCGCTGATCGGGCCGACGCGGCCGCCCACCCGTCGTTCGCGGTAGTTGTCTGCGAATCTGTCGCGACACGCCGGGCGGGGTCGACAACTTTGCAGTCAACTATCGCGACGAGCGCGGCATGTCGGCGTTCGCCGGACACGGCCGGGCCTGTGTGCTCTGCTGACTCCCGTGAGGAGAGCGGCGGCTGTCGGACCGGTGCTGGGGCTGGCCCTCGCCCTGGCGCTGGGCGGCTGTGCCGCACCCCAGCGTGACGACGGCTCGCGATGGGACCCGGTGCCGACCGGGGCGGCGACCGCCGCGCCCGAGGCCGATCGCGGTGCCGGTGGCCAGCCCGCGGAGGCCGACAGGCAGGCGCGGCGTCGTGAGCGGGAGCACCGGCAACAGCAGAGCCAACCGCAGACCGGCTTTGAGGTGGCGGCGGGCGCCCTGCCTCCGGGCTTTCCCGAGGAAGTGCCGGTCGTTGAAGGCACGATCCTGCAGGGCATCCAGGGGCCGGGCCGGCTCTACGGTGTGATGGTCAGCTTCGACGGCTCGGCCGATGAGGCGAGGGAGGCCGTCCGGCGCTCCCTCCGCCAGGCGGGGTTCGTCGAGGAGGAGGCATGGGAGATGTCCGCCACCGACCTCGGGGTGTCGTTCGCCGGCGCAGGGCTCGAGGTCTCGGCCTCGATCGCTGCCGTCGGCTCAGCCACCCTGATCTCCTACGGCATCGAACCGACGGACGCAGTCGCGGGGAGCTGACACCAGCTCCTGGAGCCGCCGTCCCTGGCGCGTCGCCCATGGCCCCCCTAGGGTCGGCAGCATGTACAACCTGTCGATCCTGCTCGAGGACTCCGCCCGCAAGTACCCCGCCCGCGACGCCCTGGTGCTGGGCGACATGCGGCTCAGCTATGCCCAGGTCAACGGGGCGGCCAACCAGGTGGCCAACTATCTGGTCTCGATCGGGATCGAGCCGGGCGACAAGGTGGCGCTCACCTGCCCGAACCTGCCGTACTTCCCGATCGTCTACTACGGGATCCTCAAGGCCGGCGCGGTGGTGGTGCCGCTCAACGTGCTCAACAAGGGCCGCGAGAACACCTACTACCTCGACGACTCCGGCGCCAAGGCCTACTTCTGCTTCCAGGGCACCCCCGACCTGCCGATGGGGGACGAGGGCTTCGCCGGCTTCCAGGCGGCCGCGGGCTGCGAGACGTTCGTCTACATCCCCGCCGACCCGGCCGGGGACTCGCCGTACGACGACACGGCGACGCTCGCCGTGGCCACCGGCCAGCAGCCCCCGACGTTCGAGGCCGTGCTGCGACCGGAGACCGAGACCGCGGTCATCCTCTACACCAGCGGCACCACCGGCCAGGCCAAGGGCGCCGAGCTGTCGCACAGCAACCTGATGATGAACGCGGTGACCTGCAACCGGCTCTTCAACGCCCAGCCGGCCACCGACACACATCTGCTGACGCTGCCGCTCTTCCACTCCTTCGGGTCGACGGTGCAGATGAACGCCGGCTTCGCGATGGCCTCGACGCTGGTGCTGCTGCCGCGGTTCGACGCGCAGGCGGCGGTCGACCTGATGCAGAAGGAGGACGTCACGTTCTTCGCCGGCGTCCCGACCATGTGGTGGGGGCTGCTCGGTGCCCTCGAGGGCGCCGACGTCGACAAGATCGCCGGCAACATGCGGATCGCCGTGTCCGGCGGCGCGAGCCTGCCCGTCGAGATCATCAAGGAGGTGCAGGCCCGGCTGGGCGTGCAGATCCTCGAGGGCTACGGCCTCTCCGAGACCTCCCCGGTCGCGACCTTCTCCGACCCCGACCGCGAGCCGCGGCCCGGCTCGATCGGTGTGCCGATCTGGGGCGTCGAGTGCAAGCTGATCGACGCCGACTGGAACACCATCGAGGGCAGCGACGAGATCGGCGAGATCGCGATCCGCGGCCACAACATCATGAACGGCTACCTCAACCGCCCCGAGGCCACCGCCGAGGTGATGCGCGACGGCTGGTTCCGCAGCGGCGACCTCGCCCGGCGCGACGAGGACGGCTTCTACTACATCG
This sequence comes from Actinomycetes bacterium, assembly GCA_030432975.1. Classification (GTDB taxonomy): domain Bacteria; phylum Actinomycetota; class Actinomycetes; order Propionibacteriales; family Nocardioidaceae; genus Nocardioides. The sequence goes on along the minus strand of JAUILS010000179.1, from coordinate 3,727 downwards.
TCGACCGGTCCAAGGACATGATCATCCGCGGCGGCTTCAACGTGTACCCGCGGGAGGTCGAGGAGGTCCTGATCAGCCACCCCGACGTGTCGCTCGCCGCCGTGGTCGGCGTACCCCACGACAGCCACGGCGAGGAGATCAAGGCGTTCGTCATCCGCAACGAGGGCGCCACGATCACCGAGGACGAGCTGGTGGCGTGGGCGAAGGAGCAGATGGCGGCCTACAAGTACCCCCGGCTGGTCGCCTTCGTCGACTCCCTGCCGATGACCGCCACCGGCAAGATCCTCAAGCGCGAGCTGGTGTAGCCACCGGGCCGCTCAGCCCCGAGGCTCAGGCGAAGGGGTTGGGCAGCGCGCCGGGGAGGCCGGCCAGCACCTCGCGCGCACGGGCGGCGTGCCGGTGCTCGACGAGCACTTCGTACCTCGTCGCGACGACGGTGCTGACCGAGGAGAAGTCGCGCTGGCCGCGGGTGGCGGCGAAGCCGGCGATCGCCCAGATCACACCGAACGCACCGCCGAAGGCCGACGTGGCGGCGATCGTCGCGAACGACGACCCGTCGGTGCTGAACAGCGACAGCACCAGGCCCACGAAGAGTCCGAGCCAGAGTCCGGAGACCAGCCCGCCGACGGCGACCTTGCCATAGCTGAGCCGGCCGGTGATCCGCTCGAGCTGCTTGAGCTCGGTGCCGACGATCAGGCAGTTCTCCACGGGGAACTCCTGGTCGGAGAGGAAGTCGACGGTCCGCTGCGCCTCCTCATAGGTGTCGTAGACCGCGAGCGACTGTGGGAACTCCAGCTGCAGCGGGCGCCGCGGTCCACCACCGGGGACCATGTTCGGGTTGGCCATGCCTCAACCCTAGACTGCGGGGCATGGCCCGTTTCGTCGTCGACGTCATGCCCAAGCGCGAGATCCTCGACCCCCAGGGCAAGGCCGTCCTCGGCGCGCTGCCCCGGCTCGGCTTCGAGGGCGTCCTCGACGTCCGGCAGGGCAAGCGGTTCGAGATCGAGGTCGAGGGCGAGCCCTCCGACGACCTGCTGGCGCAGGTGCGCAAGATGGCCGAGATCCTGCTGTCCAACCCGGTGATCGAGGACTTCGAGGTGCACGTCGAGGAGCACACCGTCGCCGAGATCGCGCAGGAGGAGGGCCGGTGAAGATCGGCGTCGTCACCTTCCCGGGCTCGCTCGACGACGTCGACGCCGCCCGCGCGGTCACCGTCGGCGGCCACGAGGCGGTGGCTCTCTGGCACGCCGACGCCGACCTGCGCGGGGTCGACGCGGTGGTGCTGCCCGGGGGCTTCTCCTACGGCGACTACCTCCGCTGCGGCGCCATCTCGCGCTTCGCGCCGGTGATGGGCGAGGTCGTCGAGGCCGCCGGCCGGGGGCTCCCGGTGCTGGGCATCTGCAACGGCTTCCAGATCCTCTGCGAGTCCCACCTGCTGCCCGGCGCCCTGATCCGCAACGACCACCGCAAGTTCGTCTGCCGCGACCAGCGGCTGCGCATCGACAACAACCGCACGGCCTGGACGTGGGCGTACGCCGAGGGGCAGGAGATCGTCGTGCCGCTGAAGAACGGCGAGGGCGGCTACGTCGCCGACGAGGCCACGCTCGACCGGCTCGAGGGCGAGGGGCGCGTCGTCGCGCGCTACCTCGAGGTCAACCCCAACGGCTCGCTGCGCGACATCGCCGGGGTCACCAACGAGCGCGGCAACGTCGTCGGGCTGATGCCGCACCCCGAGCACGCCGTCGAGGCGTTCTGCGGGCCGGGCACCGACGGGCTCGGCTTCTTCACCAGCCTGGTCGAGCGGGCCTTCGCCTGACGCTGTCGGTTCAGCGCTTGCCCGACTGGAGCGCCTTCCACTGGGCTGCGGTGATCACGCCGGAGACCTTGAAGCCCGCCTTGCGCTGCCAGGTGCGGGTGGCGGCGTCGGTCTTGGCGTTGAACACGCCGCGCACGTTGAGCTGGGAGTAGCCCGAGGCGTTCAGCGCGCGCTGGAGACGGCGAACGGCGGGGCCGGCGGAGCCGAACTTCACCAGGTTGCGGCGACCGGCGGCCACCAGCGACATCCAGTTGCGCCGCGACCAGTTGTCCTTCACCAGCATGCCGTGGTCGGCCTGCCAGTCGCGTACGGCGTCGAGCAGCGCGCCGCCGTACACGCCGTCGATCTTGCCGGTGTAGCTGCCCTTCTCGGTCAGCAGGCACTGCAGCGCCTTGACCTTGGGGGCGGCCGCGTCGTCGACCTTGAGCGGCTCGTAGATCCAGTAGTTGACGCGGACGCCGTTGCAGTGGGTCTCGGACGCGGCCTTGGAGCCGGTGCCGAGGTCGAGCCAGTTGCGGTCGATGTTGATGGTGACGCCGCCCCAGGTCTCGTTGTGGCCGCCTTGGTACTGCTTCATCCGGTTGCCGGGCAGCCAGCCGTCGGGACGGATGTAGGAGGTGGTGACGTTGGGCTTGCCGTCCCAGCGGGCGATCCAGATCCGGTCGGGCAGGTTGAACTGGCCGGGCCGGTTGACCCGGGCGTCGTCGAGCATCTTGATGCCGGAGCCGGCGCTGGAGTAGAAGCCGGGGACGTAGTCGTGCTTGCGCAGCTGGAAGACCCACGCGCTGGTGAACGCCAGCGCCGACTCGCGGCACCGGGTGTTGGAGAGGTCGAAGCCCTCGAGGTCGTACCACAGCGTGCTGCCGGGGGCGATGCCGAGCGCGGCCGCGTCGGCGGCGGTCTTGTCGGCCTCGGCCCAGCCCATCTTGCGGGCCTGGTAGTAGTTGCCGTTCTTGCCGGGCTTCGGGTTGATCCTCGGGTCGTCGTCGTAGCGCGGGAACCGCGGCTGGCACGACGCCTGCGGGCCGAGCGTGATCGGCAGCAGTCGCCAGCCCTTCTTCAGCTGGGTGGAGATCCAGGTCTTGGTGAGGTTGGGCTGGCTGCGGCACGCGCGGGAGTTGCCGGAGATGTAGATGCCGACCGCCCAGAACGGCGAGCTGGCCCGCCAGACGTCCATGCTCTTCTGTGTCGGCGCCAGGCACTGGTCGAAGCCGTAGCCGGTGAAGTTGCCGGGGGTCACCCGGTTGGCGGCGCTCGCCGGGGCGGGGGTGGCCAGGACCCCGGCGGCGACGGCGGCGGTGAGGGCGCCGGTGACAGTCGTACGCAGCACGCGGCCCGGGGTCGGGCGGGGAAGGCGGATCATCGATGCTCCAAGCGGCACGGTCGGGGGAAGGTCGATCGGCACGGGAAGGGTCCACGATAACCCCACAAGTCACTTCCGTCACAGTTTCCGGTGGGGGCTTGCTCCTCCGAGGAGCGAACCTGGGGTTTTCGACGACGAAATGGCCAGGTTGGCTCCTCGGAGGATTCAACCGCCTCTCCACAGAGCGCTCGAAGCGTGGTTGCCGGGTCGTCTGGCCGGGCAGAACCAGGTCATGAGCGAGAGCTGGCGCCCGAGGCGGCGCTTCCCGTCCGAGGTGGTGCCACCGTTGGCCGTCTCTTCGAGCGGAGGGGGCGGCCCGACTCAGGATGCTGCGGCAGGGCCGCGGTGGCGGCGTACGTCCAAGGGTCTCTACGTGCCGTGCGGCACCCCGCGCAGCGCCGAGCAACGCATCGTCGAGGTTCGTGCGTCCCTGCCTCAGGGCGCGATGCTCACGGGCTGGGCGGCACTGCGGGTGATGGGGGCCGGCTTCTTCGACGGTTGCGATGAGTGGGGGAAGCCGGCGCCGGTGCCGATCCTGGTCGCAGCGG
>JAUILS010000178.1 GCA_030432975.1 Actinomycetes bacterium | reverse complement strand
ATCGAGCTGCGCGAGACGGGTGGGACCACGTCGATCGGCGTCTCGAACTTCCAGCCGGACCACCTCGACCGGATCGTCGCCGAGACCGGCGTGGTGCCCGCGGTCAACCAGGTCGAGGTCCACCCGTTCTTCGCCAACGAGGCGGCCCGGGCGGCGAACGCCCGCCACGGCGTCGCCACCGAGGCGTGGTCGCCGATCGCGCGCGGCCGGGTCGCCGACGACCCCGCCGTCGGCGCGGTCGCCGCCCGACTCGGTCGTACGCCGGCCCAGGTCACCCTGCGCTGGCACCTGCAGCGCGGCGACATCGTCTTCCCCAAGTCGACGAACCCCGCCCGGATGGCCGAGAACATCGACGTCTTCGGCTTCGCTCTCGGCGGCGCGGACCTGGCGGCCCTGTCGACCCTCGACGAGGGCGAGGCGGGGCGCACCGGGCCCAACCCCGACACGTTCGACCGCATCCCGGACTGACGCGGCCCTCGGGCGAGCCGGCGATCGCCGCCCGCGGCGGCCGGGGTCGGTCCCCCGGCGGCCGACTGCTCACACCCCGAGCAGCCGACCCCAGTGCTCGAGCAGCGCCGCCAGGCGGGTGCGCTCGAGGTCGGTGAGGCCGGCCACCAGCCGGTGCTCGTTGGCCATGTGCTGCTCGAAGAGCCGGTCGATCAGGGCCACGCCCTCGTCGGTCAGCCGCACCCGCCGGGCGCGGGCGTCGTCGGGGTCGACGGTCCGGTGGACCAGGCCGGACTCCTCCAGGCGGTCGACCCGCTTGGTGACGGCGCCCGAGGTGACCATGGTGGTGGCCCCCAGCTGCCCGGGCGACAGCTCGTAGGGCGCCCCGGCCCGGCGCAGCGCCGCGAGCACGTCGAAGTCGCCGTCGCTCAGGCCGGCGGCCGCGAACACCGGACGCAGCTCGTCGTGCAGGTGTTGGGAGAGGCGGTGCAGCCGACCGATGACCCCCTGCGGGGAGACATCCAGGTCGGGTCGCTCCACCGCCCACTGGGCCATGATCCGCCCGACGTGGTCGAGCTGGTCGGTGGTGCCGCCCGGGGGTCGCGGGTCCGAGGTCATGCCTGGAATATATCTTCCCTGGAAGTTATTGTGTCTTCCATGGAAGATATCCGGCGCGTCACCCTGGTCACGCTGATCGCCCCGATCGCCTGGGGGTCGACGTACCTCGTCACCCAGACCCTGCTGCCCCCCGACCGGCCCCTGTTCGCCGGGCTGGTGCGCGCCCTCCCCGTGGGCCTGCTGCTGCTCGCCTGGCGCCGGGAGCTGCCGCGGGGGTCCTGGTGGTGGCGCGCCGCCCTGCTCGGCGTGCTCAACATCGGGGCGTTCTTCGCGCTGATCTTCCTGGCGGCCTACCACCTGCCCGGCGGGCTGGCCGCCACCATGACCGCGGTGTCTCCGATCGTGGTGATGCTGCTGGCCTGGTGGTGGGCCGACGAGCACCCCCGCCCGCGGGCCCTCGCCGGCGGGCTGGTCGGGCTCGCCGGGGTGGCCCTGCTGGTCAGGCAGGCCGGCTTCGCCGCCGACGCGGTCGGGGTGCTGGCGGCGCTGGGTGCCGTCGCCACGTCGGCCGTCGGCTTCACCCTGGTGCGGCGCTGGACGCCGCCGACGGACCTGCTCACCTTCACCTCATGGCAGCTGGTGGCCGGGGGGCTGGTGCTGCTTCCCGCCGCGCTGCTGGTGGAGGGGGCTCCCCCGGCGGTCGACGGGGCCGCGCTGGTGGGCTTCGCCTACCTGGGCCTGGTCGGCACCGGGCTGGCCTACGTCGCCTGGTTCACCGGCGTACGCCGGCTGGGCGCCGGCCCCACGGCACTGATCGGCCTGGTCAACCCGGTCGTCGGCACGCTCCTGGGCGTGGCCTTCGCCGCGGAGGCGTTCGGGCCACGACAGCTCGCCGGCATGGCCATGGTCCTCGGCGGCGTGCTCGCCGGGCAGCCCGCGGCCGTGGCGCTGCTGCGCAGGCGCCGGCGACCGGCCTCCGAGCCGACCCCGACCCAAGCCCAGACCCAAGCCCAGGCCGTCGCCGGCTCAGCCGATGGTGACGGTGACCTGGTTGGAGAACTGCCCCTTGGCGGTGTCGGCGACCCGGAACTTGTTGGGGCCGGGGCGCCCGGTCTGGACGTAGGTGGAGAAGGAGCCGTCGGAGACCTGCGTCGTCACGGGGAAGGACACCCAGGTGCCGCCCTCGCGCCGCTGCACCTGCAGGATCGCGCCGTCGCCGCCCGGGTAGCGCCCGGTGAGGTCGATCTGCTGCATCGCTGACACCGAGGTCTGCCCGGCGGTCAGCGTGATCGCCGTGTCGGCCTTGCGCTTCTTCTTCGGCTTCTTCGGCTTGCTCGAGTCGGTGGCGTCGGTGGCGGTCTCCGCGGGCTCGTCCGACGACGACGCCTTGGTCGGGGACGGCGAGGGCAGGAAGAGCGTGTCGCCGGCGCCGGCGGACGCGCCGGTGCCGCTCCCACCGATCCCCGCCATCCGGGACGCGGCCAGCGTGCCGGCGCCGAGCAGCAGCCCGAGGAAGCCGGACACGACGACCAGCGCCACCAGCCCCCAGAGCACCGGATGCTCCCTGCGATCGGCCACCGCTCCCCCTCCTCGGCCGGCGCTTCACGTTGCGCCGACCGGATGACAGCACCTTGCCATGGTGTCGCACGGACCCAAAAGCGCCGGACCCTCAGGGAGCCTCCGCGCGGCCGTCGTCGGGGGCGGCCTCGCCACGGGCGACCCTGGCCTCCCGCTCCGCCTGCGCGTGCTCGTCGGTGCGGACGTCGTACTCCCAGAAGTCGCGCAGCCAGGCCGCGGTCGCCACCACGCCGACGACGCAGGCGACCCCGCCGCTGACGATCGAGCCGCGCACCGACCACAGGTCGGCGACCACCCCGGCCCGCACCTGCCCGCCGAGCGGCCCGAAGGAGTAGGACAGCATCTCGATGCCGGCGAGCCTGCCCCGCATCCGCTCCGGGATGGTCTGGTTCCAGACGATCCCGCGGAACACGCCGGACATCATGTCGGCGGCCCCGGCGAGGGTGAGGAACAGCAGCAGGAGCCCCCAGCTGGGGCTGAGCCCTGCCGCCGCGATGCACAGGCCGTACGCCGACGCGGCGAGCACGATCGCCCGGCCGTGGTGGTGCACCCGCGCCGTCCAGCCGCTCAGCGCCGTCGCGAGCAGCGCGCCGACCGTCTCCGCGGTGTAGAGCGGCCCGAGCAGCTCCGGTCGGGCGAAGACCTTCTCCGCGAGCGCCGGGAACAGCACGACCGGAAACGCCAACAGCATGGCCGTGATGTCGACGAGGTACGTCCCGAGCAGGTCGCGGCGGCGCAGGGCGTAGCGCACCCCCTCGCGGATGCCCTGCAGGCTCGGCGGCGTGGTCTCCTCCTGGTGGGGGTAGGCCCGCATGCCCGCGAAGAGCAGGGTGGCGACGAGCAGCCCGGCGACGTCGACCACGAAGCACCAGCCGATGCCGACCAGGCTCACCAGGAGCCCGCCGATCGTCGGGCCGAGCAGCAGCCCCACCTGCATCCCGAGGCTGGTGAGCGCGTTGGCCGCCGGGATCTCGTCGTGGCGGACGGTGCGCGGCATCAGCGCCTCACGGGAGGGACGCTGCAGCGCCCCGGCGGCCGCCAACAGCCCGGCGAGCACGAAGATCACCCACACCCGCGGCTCGGCGAGGAACGCGTTGGCGGCCAGCCCGGCGGTGAGCACGACCTGGGCGACCCCGGTGAGCACGAGCAGCCGGCGGCGGTCGACGTGGTCGGCCAGTGCGCCGCCGTACAGGCCGAAGACGAGCAGCGGCACCAGCTCGACCGCACCGATCGCACCGACCGCGATGTTGGAGCCGGTCAGCCGGTAGACCTGGAACGGCACGGCGACATAGCTCACCATGCCGCCGAGATAGAACACCGTCCCGGCCCAGAAGAGCAGCCGGAAGTCGCGCGAGGTGCGCAGCGGCGTCACGTCGACGCGGATGGCGCGCAGTCGGTCGGCCCAGGTCACGAACGGTCATCGTCGCAGGCGCGGGCGGCGACGTGCACCTGGTTATGTCCTGGGCCGTGGGCCTGGGTGAGGCGGTTCACAGGGATCGGCGGCGCCTCGGTCGATCGGCCGCGCGGGAGGGGGTAGACAGGAGGTGAGAGGCACGACTCAGGGTGACCCTGAGCGGCTTCGTCGGGGTCATCCCTCGATTGGCGCCTCGCCAACCGATCGGTCGGCAGAGCCGACCGACGACCCCGAGGAGGAACCATGACAACCCACTCGCTCATCGGACGCCTGCTGGCCGTCGTGGCCCTGGTCTTCGCGGCGGTGGCCGTGGCCAACCCCGCCGCTGCCACACCCGACCCCGGCCGGCCGTTCCACGTGTCGATCCAGGCGGATGCCGGCGTCCCCGGCGCCGACGGCTGCCAGGAGCTGTCCGGCACCGGGCTCGCCACCCACATGGGTCGGATCGCGGTGACCGGCCAGGCGTGCGCCGACGGCACCGGCGTGGCGACCTGGGCGGCCGCCAACGGCGACACGCTCGTGTTCTCCTTCGTCACCGTTCCGACCGGCCCGCCGAACGCCGACGGGTCGATCCCGGTCGCGTTCGTCGCCTACGACACCGTGGGCACCGGACGCTTCGTGGGCGCCACGGTGGACGGAGCGCTGCAGGCGCTGGTGTACCCCGTCCCTGACGGGAGCTCGCACCTGGTCGCCTGGCTCGACTCCACCATCCAGTACGACGCGTCGAACCGGAGCGCCCACTGAGGGATTCGCGTCGCGGCCCCGCGGGCAGGGTCGTGTGCCCGGCCCCGCGGGCGGGACGACGGCTGAGGCACACGACCCCCCAGTGCGGCCGCTCAGACCACCGGGTCGGCCTCCGCGTCGGCGAGGCCGCTCAGACCACCGGGTCGGCCTCGGCGTCGGCGAGCAGCTCGCGGGCGGCGTCGATGTGCGCGGCGTCGACGAGGAGGCGGCGGGGGAAGGCTCCGATCGAGCCCTCCATCACCGAGATGTTGCTGTCGACCAGCGCGGTGACGATGCCGTGGTCCTCGCAGAGCGCGGCGAGGAAGCTCAGCAGCACGGCGTCGTTGCTGCGCACCAGCTCGGCCATCTCGCGACCGTGCGCGAAGGTCGTCACCGCCCCTCCACCGGCAGGTCGTGGACGACGATCCTCGCGCCTCGACGCGGGACGCTGGTGATGTTGCGGACCTTCGGCACGTCGCGGCCGACGGCCCGGACGTCGTACGTCGTGAACACCTCGCGCAGCACCGTCACCGCCTCCATCAGCGAGAAGCCGGCCCCGATGCAGCGGCGCACTCCCCCGCCGAACGGGATCCAGGTGTTCGGGTCCGGGCTGCCGTCGACGAACCGCTCGGGCCGGAACGCCTCCGGGTCGGGGTGGCTGTCGGGGCTGGCGTGGGACAGCAGGATCGACGCTGCGACGGTGGCGCCGCGCGGCAGGTCGACCCCGGCGACGGTGGTGGGCCGCATCAGCGTGCGCACCACCATGGCGATCACCGGGTGCAGCCGCATCGACTCCTTCGCGACCGCCTCCAGCCACGCGTCGTCGCCGTGCCGCGCGGCCTCCCGCGCCCGGGCCCGCTGCCGCGGGTCGCGGCCGACCTCGTAGAGCGCCCACGCCAGCGCGGTCGCCGTCGTCTCGTGGCCCGCGAGCAGCAGCGTGACCAGCTGGTCGCGGAGCTCGGGGTCGGTCAGCCGGTCGCCGCCGTCGTCGACCCGGATCAGCTGCGACAGCACGTCGGTGCGGTGCTCGAGGTCGGGCGAGGCCCGGCGCTCGGCGATCTCGGCATAGATCAGCCGGTCGAGGGCGTACGACGTCTCGACGGTGCGCTTCCACATGCCGACCCGCCGCAGCCGCGGGACCCCCCAGCCGAGGAGAACGGCCGGGCTGACGTCGACCGTGGCGTTGACGAGCGGCCGCAGCCGGGCGAGCCGCGCCTCGTCGGTCACCCCGAAGACGACGCGCAGGATGACCTCGAGGGTGAGGGCGTTCATCCGCTCCAGCGAGCGGAACGGCTGCCCGGGCTGCCACGAGCCGACCTCGGTCTTGGCGACACCGGTCACGAGGTCCTGGTAGCCCTGGAGGGCGCGCGGGCTGAACGCCGGCATCAGCAGCTTGCGGGCGCGCTTGTGCTCGGCGCCGTCGACCAGCAGCAGGGAGTGCTCCCCCATGATCGGGCCGAGGATCGCGTTGCCCTTGCCGGCGTGGAAGACCTCGGGGTCGCCCGCGAAGATCTCCTTGATCGCCTCGGGACGGGTGAAGATCACCAGCGGTCGTCCCTGCGGCACCAGCCGCACGGTGAAGACGTCGCCGTAGCGGCGGCGCAGGTGCGGCTGGAACCGGTGCCGGAAGCGCAGCAGCCCGGCACTCTGCAACAACGGGGGCCACGACGGACCCGGCGGCAGGCCGGTCAGGTCGACCGGCGGCGGGGTGCGGCCGCCGAACGGCCGCATCCGGGCGAACCGCTCGTCGCTGCGACGGGTGATCTCGTCGTCGCGCATGGCTGTCTCCTCCCGGTTGCTGCCAGCGTAGGTCCTCGCTGGGGACCGCACGAGATGTCAGCCGCGGAGGCGCAGCTCCTCGACGGTGAACCGGGTGGTCGGCTTGGTGCGGTCGTCGGCGCAGCTCTGGCGGCGCGCCGGGCCGGACGCGGCGCTCACCGTGACGTCGTACGCCGCGTCGGCGGCGACCACCTCGACGCGCCCGTCGCCGAGGTCGGTCACGGCGAGGGGGCCGACGGGGTGTCGTTCACGGACGGCCCGCTCGGCGACCTGCGCGGCTCCGGTGAGACCCGCCCGGCCGCGGACCCGGCCGGCCGGCGGCTCGTCGCGGGCGACGGCCTCGCAGGCGGACACGACGTCGGCGGCGCCGAGCCGGCCGAGGGTCACCCCGCTCGGCAGGGCCAGCAGGGTGCCGGCGAAGCGATGGCCGCCGAGG